>JBBTDS010000102.1:0-6813 GCA_038060875.1 Acidobacteriota bacterium
CTACCAGAGCCACAACCGCCGCCGGCCGAACGCCACCCAGCACTCGGTGCCGACGCTCGGCCAGCGCGAGGGCAACTTCTCCGACCTGCTGGCGCTGGGCTCGCAGTACCAGATCTACGACCCGATGACCACCACGCCGTCCGGCGCCTCGCGCTTTCAGCGCCAGCCGCTGGCCGGCAACATCATCCCGGCGAGCCGCATCGACGCCACCGCCCGCAACATCCTGAAATACTTCCCGCCGCCGAACACGGCCGGCACGCGCGACTTCCAGAACAACTACTCGCGCACGCGGCAGGACACCCAGGACCTCTACCAACCGGTGGCGCGCATGGATCACAACTTCAGCGAGAAGCACCGCATGTTCGGCCGCTACTCGCACTCGCAGTTCTACGGGCACTTCGACGAACTGGTGTCCGGCAGCAACGTGCGCGGCCGCCGCCGCCAGCGCCCGCACCGCGGAGTGGCGCTCGACAACGTGTTCCTGCTCACGCCCCAGTCGGTGCTCGACGTGCGCTACGGCTTCACCTGGTTCCGCGAGTGGGAGAGCTTCGACAACATAGGCTGGAATCTCTCCGAGTTCGGCTTCCCCGCCAGCCTGATTCGCGAGCTGGATCCACCCGGCATCTCCTTTCCGTTGATCAACGTCAGCGGCCTGCTGCAGCTCGGCAACGACGGCGGCTTCCAACGGACCAACTACTCCCACAGCCTCCTCACGGTGCTCAACTGGAGCCGTGGCAATCACAGCCTGAAGCTCGGCTTCGACGGGCGCTTGCTGCTTGAAACCAACAAAAACTACGGCAACGTCTCCCCGCGCCTGGAATTCGCGCAAGCCTACACGCGAGGCCCGCTGGATAACTCCACGGTGGCCCCGGCAGGCCAGGGACTCGCCAGCTTTCTGTTCGGCATCCCCACCGGCGGCTGGGTGGACCTGAATGATTCGCGCGCCGAGTCCACGCGCTTTTACTCCGGCTTCCTTCAGGACGACTGGCGCATTTCGAAGAACCTGACGCTGAACCTGGGCCTGCGGTGGGAATACGAAAGCCCAACCACGGAGCGGTTCAACCGGTCCACGCGCGACTTCGATTTCCAGACGGCCAACCCGATCGAGAGTCAGGCGCAGGCGAATTACGCCAGAAACCCCATCCCGCAGGTTCCAGCCGCGGAGTTCCGCACCATCGGCGGAGTGACTTTTCTGGGGACGGGCGGCAACCCGCGCGCGATCCGCGAGCCCTTCCGGCGGGCCTGGATGCCGCGCGTCGGTTTTGCCTGGCAGCTCGGGCGGCGCATGGTCGCGCGCGGAGGCTACGGCATCTTCTTCGGCCTGATCGGGACCGAGTTCACCGACGTGGCCCAGCCCGGCTTCAACCAGCGTACCAACGTGGTCGCCAGCCTCGACAGCGGTCTCACCTACGTGGCCTCGATCGCCAACCCGTTGCCGTCCGGTTTGGAGAAGCCGCTCGGGGCAGCGGGCGGGCTGAGGACCTATCTCGGCCGCAGCCCCGGCTTCTTCGCCGCCGACGGCCGGCGGCCGTACACGCAGCGGTGGAGCTACTCGGTCCAGGTTGAGCCGGCGCCGCGCACGGTGCTGGAGGTCGGCTACCTGGGCTCGCGTTCCACCCGCCTCCGTGTGAGCACCATGTTTGACCCCGTCCCCGCGCGGTACCTGAGCACCGCGCCGGTGCGCGACCAGCCCACCATAGACTTCCTTTCCAGCGTGGTGGCGAATCCTTTCCGCGGGATCGACGGCTTCCAGGGGACGGCGTTCTACGCCGGCGCCAACACGTCACGCTCGCAACTGCTGCGGCCCTACCCGCACTTCTCGGGCCTCTCCACCGGCCTGCCGGCCGGCTCATCCTGGTACCACGCGCTGACGGCGCGCTTCGAGCGCAGGTTCCAGAAGGGCTTCCAGGCGCAGGCGATTTACACCTGGTCAAAGACCATGGAGGCGGCGAGCTACCTCAACGACACCGACAGCATTCCTGAGCACGTCGTCTCCGACCTGGACCGGCCACACCGGCTGACGGTGAGCGCGATCTACGAGCTGCCCTTCGGCGCCGGACGCCCGCTGCTGGCGAACGCTCGCGGCCTGCTGAATCACCTCATCGGCGGCTGGGAGGTGTCCGGGATCTTCCAGGGACAGAGCGGGCCGCCGCTCGGCTTCGGCAACGTGATTTACACGGGCGAATACCGCAAGCTGAAGCTGGCGGGCGGCCAGCGCTCGATCGACCGGTGGTTCAGCACCGATGGCTTCGAGCGCAACACCCGGCTGCAACTGGGCGACAACATCCGCACCTTCCCCTCGCGCATCGCCACCGCGCGGGCCGACGGGATCAACGTCTGGGACATCTCGCTGCACAAGAACTTCCGGCTGGCCGAACACTTGACGCTGCAACTGCGCGCCGACGCCGAGGCCGCGATGAACCATCCCAACTTCAGCGGACCCAACACGAGTCCCACCAGCACCCTGTTCGGGATGGTCACCGGCACGCAGGGCGGCCAGGAGGAACGCCGCACCTTCGTCGGGCTGAAGTTGGTATTCTGAAGCGCGAAGCGCACCGCTCCCTGCGGTCGCGGCTCAGCAGAAACACAGCCTCTTGCCGAGCCGCGACCAAAGGGAGCGGTCTTCCAGGAGACACCGATGCCACAACTCACCCGTAGAAACCTGCTCGCCGGAATGGCGGCCACGCCGGCCCTGCCCTCGGCGCCGGCGCAGCCGGGCGGCGGCCCGCTCAACCTCATCTCGATCATGGTGGACACGTGGGGTCCAACCTGGCTGGGCTGCTACGGCAACGCCGAGATCCGCACTCCCCACGTGGATGCGCTGGCGCGCCGCTCGGCGCTGTTCCTCGACGCCTATGCCGAGGCGCTGCCGACGCTGCCGGCGCGCCGCGCCCTTTACACCGGACGCCGCATATTCCCCTCCGAGCTGATCGTGCAACCCGACGATACAGTGAGGATTCGCGGCTGGCACCAGTTCTACGCCGAGGACGTCACGCTGGCCGAGACGCTCCAGGCTGCCGGCTACACCACTGGCTTCGTTTCCGACGTCTACCACCAGTTCAAGCCGGGCAAGAACTTCCATCGCGGCTTCGACTCCTGGCGGTGGATCCGCGGCCAGGAGGGCGACCGCCTGGAATCGGGACCGCGAAAGGGCATTAACCTGGCCGGCTACTTACACCCGACCCAGCCGGCCGGCGCGCGGAGCGGAGTCATGCAGTACCTGGTGAACCGTCGCGGTTGGAAGAGCGAAGACGACTGGCTGGCTGCCCGCGTCTTCGACGAGGCGTCGCGCTGGCTGGAGAACAACGCCGGCGAGAACCAGCCCTTTTACCTCCACATCGAGTCCTTCACGCCGCACGAATTCTGGGACCCGCCTGAGCCCTGGTATCGCCAGTACATGAAGCAGGACTACCGCGGGCCGTGGCTGCTCTCGCCGCCGGCGACCACCGCGAAGATGAGCCCCGCGGAAGTCGCCCACGTCCGCGCGCTCTACGCCGGGCTGGCCGGCTTCACCGATGACCGTACGGGGAAGTTCCTCGCGGTGGCTGAGAGGCTGGGTCTCATGAAGAACACCCTCATCGCCTTCACCGCCGACCACGGCGCCATGATGGGCGAGCAGAACCAGCTTCACAAGGGCGAGACGCGCATCCGGCGGCAGGTGGCCCAGGTGCCGCTCATCTTCTATCACCCTCGCGAGAACTGGGCCGGGCGGCGCATCGGCGGCTTCGTCCAGCACACCGACGTGATGCCCACGCTGCTGGATCTGGTTGGCGTGAGGCCGCCGGCGCGCGTGACCGGCGAGAGCCTGCGGCCGCTCATCGGCGGCGCCGGCTCGCGGCGCGAGTCCATCATCACCGGCTGGGGTGAGCACGCCGCGGTGCGGACGCCGGAGTGGTGTTACATCGGCCGCTGGAGTCCCGGTCCGCCGTTCGAGGAGCTCTACGATGTGCGCAAGGACCCGCTGGAGTTGACCAACGTGGCCGGCGCGCATCCGGCCGCGGTCCAGGAGTTCCGTTCGACGGTGAAGCGCTACGTCGATGAGGGCTGGGCGCTCACGCGCGGCAGCTTCGCTACCGTGCTTAAGGGCCCGCAGGGATAGTCAAGGCCGCTTCACCCAGATCGGCGAGCTCCAGCCGAGCTGGCCGTCGCGCTGCTCGACGCGGATGTAGTAGTAAGCCTCTCCGGCCACGGCGTCGGTGTCGGTGAAGGTGAAGGTCACCTCGGGCCCCGCGCCGGGGGCGGTGTAGATGATGCGGTTGTTCCGGACCACATTGACCGCCGCGACGGGACCGGTCCCGCGGACATAGGCTTTCAGCGCCACCGGCCCGCGCGCCTCGACGGCCTCGCCCATCAGGCGCTCGCCGCGGCGGAGGTCAATGATGAGGTTGTCGGTGGCGGCATACGAGCGCCGCGCCTTGAGCGCCTCGAAGATGGCGTCCCGATCCACCCGCTCGACCAGCAGCGCCGCGTACGACATGTGCGTCGAGACGTGATCCGAGCTGGACTGCACGCCCAGCTTGATGCCCTTGGCCCAGGCGTTCCAGACGAAGCCGGCCGAGAAGCGCTCCTCCTGCTTGGGCGGCACGCCGCGGGGAACCTCCGGTCCCTCGTAGTTGTTCCGGTAGCCCTGGTAGATCTCCACCACCGGCTCCAGGGCGGGATCGCTGTCGCGCCAGTCGGTGCCGGCGCCGGTCGCCGAGGTGTGCGAGCTGGTCAGCCCGCCCAGCCGGCGCAGGTAGGCGTACAGCTTCCCCGCTCCTTCCTCGCCGCGCCGCTCCGCCGGGGGAATTTCCAGCACCGGGTTGCCGCGGCGCGCGAACAGCACGTTGCGGTGGCCGTTGGGCCACGACAGGCTGCGCTCATAGGAATAAAGAGGAGCGAACCGGCCCGGAATCGCGAACAAATCGGCCGCTTTCTGGATCATCCACCAGTGGTAAGGAATCTCCTGGCCGGCCTGGTGATCGCAGACTCCCAGGAAGTCGAAACCGGCGGCATCCAGCGCGTACCGGTAGGCATCGTCGAGCGAGCCGTCGCGGTTGCCGTCCCAGGAGAGGTCGGTGTGGCGATGAATGTCGCCGCGTACGATGCGGAAGTTCCGCCCGCCGGCCTGGACCCGGTAGCCGTGGACCCGCGCGAGATCGGCGGCCTCGTTAGGGTGCGGGCTG
Source organism: Acidobacteriota bacterium (assembly GCA_038060875.1). GTDB lineage: Bacteria > Acidobacteriota > Terriglobia > Bryobacterales > Bryobacteraceae > JBBTDS01. Next base: position 5,166 of record JBBTDS010000102.1, read on the forward strand.
GCCAGGCTCTCCAGGGAGGGAACGAAGGCCGCAAGCTGCGGCTCGGAGGCGGCGGGCGCGGCGGGCAGCGTGGCGAGGCGGAGGTCCTGCCGGCTGGGAAAGCCGTTGGGCCACGCGCGCCCGTCGGTGACCCAGACCACGTCCAGATCGCCGCTCCGACCGGCGGCCACGGCCAGCGGCGCGTCCATGCGACCGTACCCTTCGGGAAACTCGATCAGGGGGAGCCAGCGGCCGTTCTCGAAGCTGGTCGCGCCCGCGCGCCACATCCCCCGGTACGTGCCGCCGTCCCCCTTGACCTGGGGCAGGTTCACCCGGTATCTGAAGAAGACCCACGGCACGCCGCGGCCGTCGAGCGCCAGCCGGGGCTGGTGGAACACCTGGCGCAGCTCTTCCGGAATCGCGCCGGCGATGGCCTGCACCGGCTCCAGCAGCCGCCCGCCGGCAAGCACCGCCACCCGCGCCTGCCGCCGTACCAGCAGCCCGCGGCCGCTCTCCTTGACAAGGTTCCCGTAGTCCTTGCCCCAGTTCCAGTCGCCCTCGTCCCAGGCCATCCAGAGCCGCCCCTGCTGGTCGTACTGCGCCGAGACCCGCGATTCGAACGCCCCGCTCTCTGCGATCGGAACCAGCGGCCCCAGCTTGCCGCCCTCCGAGCTGCGGGCGACCACATCGTAGTTGCCTTTCGCGTAGGTGTCCCACAGGATGGTGACCCGCCCGTCGGGCGCAGCCGCCAGCGCCGGCTCCCAATCATTGGCGGGATCGGTGGAGACCCGCTTCTCCTCCGACCACCGCCGGCCATCCCAGATGCGCAGGAAGATGTCGAAGTTGCCGGCACGCGCGCTCTGCCAGGCCAAGTAGAGGTTCCCGCCACGGTCGCTGACGAGCGCGTGGTAGATGTCGGGGCCCGGCGCCTGGGTCAGCCGCTCCGGCGCCGACCATCGCTTGCCGTCATAGGAGCGCGCGTAGAGGTCGAAGTTCGACGCCGCCTGGGCCGCCCAGACCACCCAGATCCGGCCGGCCCGGTCCTGGGCGATGGCGGTGCGGAAGTAGTCGCCGCGGGTGGGCGTGAGCGCCTCCGGTTCTGACCACGCGCCCCCGGACCGTCGCCGCACGAAGATCTGGTCTCCGCCGCCCGCGAAGCCCTGGTAGGCCAGCCACAGGGTTCCATCCTTGGCGCGCAGCAGCGACGGATAGTCCTCCACCTCGGCCTCGGATGAGGCGCGCGTCGTGGCCGGCGCCGCCCGCACCTCGGCCCGGCCCCCGAGGAAACCGCGGGGATCCGCCCAGAGCGATGCCGATGGTTCGAAGGAGAAGGCGCCCTGGCTGGTGGAGACGCGCACCTCGCCTGGCGGGCGGTCGTACTCGACCAGAATGCCCTTGGCGCTCACCTTCTCTCGCCGTGAGGTCGGGCCCATGCTCCGCTCGTACGGAGTGTCCCAATGGGACTGCTGGCGGGTGGCGCATTTCCACCCGTTGCCGCGGGCCTCGTCGCCTGGATCGAACTGCCAGCCGGCCAGGCGGCTCGGCGGCGGCGAGATGCTGCCGCTCCAGTCGGCGTCTTTGACGCCGTCCAGCCCGAAGCGGATCAGGAAGGCGGCCGCCGGCTGGCCGCCAGCGGGCCAGGCTGCCAGGGTAGCCAGGATGAAGATGG
>JBBTDS010000103.1:0-8847 GCA_038060875.1 Acidobacteriota bacterium
GCTAGCCTTCCTCCTCGCGCTGCCGGCGGTGGACGCCGATTACTTCCCGCCGCCCGACCGCGAGGGCGGGTGGCGCACGCTCTCCGGTCCGGCGGCCATCCGGCGTGAGACGGGCCTCGACGCACGCAAGCTCGACGAGGCCTTCCAGTTCGTCCAGACAACGACGAAGCACGGCGGCCTGCTGGTGGCCCGCCGCGGCTGGCTCGTTCACGAGCGCTACTTCGGCCGCGGCCACCGCGACGCCACGCCCAACACCGCCTCCTGCGGCAAGTCGTTCACCAGCATTGCCGTCGGCACCCTGCTGGCCGAGCGGGCCGATCTGTTCCGGCACGGGCTGGATGAGAAGGTCTTCACGCCGGTGTTTCTTCCCGCCGAGGCGTTTCCCCTAAGCGACCCGGCCAAAGCGGAGATCAAGCTGGGCCAGCTTCTGGCGATGAGCGCCGGCATCCGCGGCAACAACCCCGGCTACGTGCGCGGCAAGGAGGCGCGGCTTGATCCGGCCGGTCCCGACGGCTGGCTGGCATGCACCGACGCGATGGCCCTTGGCAAAGCGGGCGGCCCGCTGAACACCCTCACCCTGTGGACCAGGCCTGGCGGCGGCTATTCTTACGCCACCTCCTCGGTTCACCTGGCTTCCCTGGTGCTGCGGCACGTCGCCGGCATGGAGCTTCAGCAGTACGTCGAGGAGCGCCTCGCCCGGCCGATGGGCTGGGGACGCTGGGGCTGGGGGTACCGGCGCCCTGAGGTCACCCACACGCCGGGCGGCGGGGGCATCGCCGTGCGCGCCACCGACATGCTGCGCTTCGCCCACCTGCTGTTGCGCCGGGGCCAGTGGGCCGGCAAGCAACTCGTGCCGGCCGCCTACGTGCGGCGCTGCGCGCGCCGCTCGCCCTACAACCCGCACTATCCGTACAGCCTTCAGTTCAACGTGAATGAGGATGGGCATCTCGCCGGCGTCCCGCGCGACGCCTTCTGGAAGGGCGGCTCCGGCGGCCATTGCTTCGCGGTCATCCCTTCGCTCGACCTGGTGATCTGGAAGCTGGGCGGGCGCGACGAGCAGTACGACGCGAAGAACACCGGCCTGCCCGAGACCGGCCCACCCTACGACGGTTCCCGCGAGGGCTTCAAGCCGGCGGTGGACGCCGAGGCCGCGGTCCACCGTACCTTGCAGATGGTGGTGGCGGCAGCCCGCTAACTCCCAGCTACCACTTCGGCCACCACCGCCGCCGCGCGCTCGCAATCTTCGCGCGAGACGTCGAAGTGCGTCAGCAGCCGCATCAGCGTGGGGTTGATACCATTCATGAGCACGCCGCGGGATCTCAGCCGCGCGCTGAACTCGGCGGTGGTGAGGCCGGCGCCGCCGATGTCGAAGATGACGATGTTGGTTTCGACCCGGTGGGTGACGAGGATGCCGGGCATTTCCCCGAGCCTCCCGGCGAGCCAGCGCGCGTTGGCGTGGTCTTCGCCGAGGCGGGCGGGCATCTCTTCGAGCGCAATCAGGCCCGCCCCCGCCAGTACGCCGGCCTGGCGCATGCCGCCGCCGAGCCGCTTGCGGTAGAGCCGCGTCTGCGCCATGGCTTCTTCCGTCCCCACGACCATCGATCCCACCGGCGCGCCGAGTCCTTTGGAGAGGCAAAACATCACCGTGTCGACGGTGGCCGCGATCTCCCGCACCGGGCAGTTGAGGAACGCCGCCGCGTTGAACACCCGCGCGCCGTCCATGTGGACCTTGAGACCCAGCTCGTGCGCGCCGTCGTGGATCTCCTCCAGCACCTCCAGCGGGTAGACGGTTCCGCCGGCCATGTTGTGCGTGTTCTCCAGCTCGATGAGCCCGGTGGGCGCCCAGTGGGGACCGAGGGGGCGGATGGCGCGGCGGATCTCGCTCCAGCGCAGGATGCCGTCCTCGGCCGCGATGAGGCGGGGAACGCAGCCGGAGAACCAGGCCATCATCGCCAGCTCGTAGTTGAAGACGTGCGAGCGCGCTTCGCAGATGACTTCCTGTCCATGGCGGGTGTGCACCTTGACGGCGACGGAGTTGCCCATCGTGCCGGTGGGCACGAACAGCCCGGCCTCCTTGCCGAAGATCTCCGCGGCGCGCCGCTCCAGGCGGTTGACGGTGGGGTCTTCGCCGTAGACGTCGTCGCCGACTTCGGCTTCGGCCATCGCCCGCCGCATGGCGGGCGTGGGCTTGGTTACGGTGTCGCTGCGCAGGTCGATCATGAGCTCACGAACTCCCGAAATACTTCATTGGACAACAAAACGCCCCGGCTCGTCAGGCGCAGAAGCTCGCCGTCGGTTTCCAGCAGGCCGGCGTCGAGGAAGCGGCGGATAGGCGCGTCGAACCGCCGCCATTCGTCCGCGCTCGGGCGGATGCCGCCGGTGAGGCGCAGGCCCACGAAGAAGCGCTCCTCCCCGGTGCGCGCCGGGACTTCTTCCACCGAGGGTGATTCGCCACGGTCGAAGCGCTCCACATACCCGGCGGCCGTCTCCGCGTTGCGCCGTCGGAGGGCGCCGTCGAACGAGTGCGCGTCGGCGCCGAAGCCCACATAGGGTTCCAGCCGCCAGTATTTCAGGTTGTGGCGCGCCTCGCGGCCTGGGCGCGCGAAGTTGGCGATCTCGTAGCGCTCGATGCCCATGGCGCCCAGCCGCTCGACGGCCAGCTCGTAGAGTTCGGCGACCTGATCTTCGCCGGGCGCCTCGCGCGCTCCGTAGCGGCTGCCGCCGCCGAGGATCTCGCGGCCGAGGCGGCTGTCCTCATCCACCTCGAGCATGTAGATGGAGACGTGCGGCGCCTGGAGGCGCTCGATCCACTCGATCGACTCCAGCCAGCTCGCGGCGGTCTGCCGCGGCAGGCCGGCGATCAGGTCGATGTTGAAGTTATCGATGCCGGCCGCGCGCAAGAAGCACGCCTCTTTTGCCACGACCTCAGCCGTGTGCTTTCTCCCGGTGCCTGCGATCTCAGCTTGGACAAAAGACTGCACGCCGAGGCTGATGCGATTGACGCCGCAGCGCTGCCAGAGCGCGGCCCGCTCGCGGGTGAGGGTGCCGGGCGCGGCTTCGAGGGTCGCCTCAATCCAGGGCCGTCCGGGAATCGGCGCCAGCAGCTCCTCCAGGGCCCGCGGCGCGATCGTGCTGGGCGTGCCGCCGCCAATGTATAGGGTCTCCGGCCGCCACCGCCACTGGTGCGCGGCGATCTCGGCCTTCAGCGCGGCGAGATATCGTTCCTCCAAGCCGCGCGCCGGCACACCCGAAGCGAAGTTGCAGTAGGTGCACTTCTGAGGACAGAAGGGATAGGAGATGTAGACGCCGGGCATCAGGCCCTTTATTCCATTCTATGCGACTTTCTCCGTTAACCGGTCATCTGCTAACCTTGGACTGCTGCATGGACTGTATCCGGCACACCGATCTGCCGCACACGAGCAAGCTTTTCGCCGACTTCCTTTATCACTTCGACCGCGTGGCGGCCTTCTATGATCACGATCCCGGCGATGCCGCTTCGTACCGGCGCGCCGCCGGGCAGGTGCGATTTCCGGTGGAGCGGCGCGCCGGGCTGGTAGCGGCGTTGCGCGCGCAAAACGGCGACTGCGAGGCGCTGGAGCGGCTCGCCCGGCCCGAGACTGTGGCCGTGCTCACCGGGCAGCAAGTGGGGCTGTTCACCGGTCCCGCCTATGCCGTCTACAAGGCGCTCAGCGCCGCGTGGCTCGCTCGGAGGCTCACCGAGCAGGGCATTGGCGCCGTGCCGGTCTTCTGGCTCGCCACCGAGGACCACGATTTCGCCGAGGTGAACCACTGCTGGGCCTTCAACGCCGCGTGCGAGCCGGTGCGGATCGAAGTTCCAGACGTCGGCTTCGACCGCCGTCCGGTCGGCGGCATCCCGGTTCCGGCCGGCGCGGTGGAGAGACTCAAACAGGTCCTGCTCGACCTTCCGTTTGCCGAGGAGACGATCGCGCTGGCAGAGGAGACCTACCGGCCGGGCGAGACGTTCGGCTCGGCCTTCGCGGCGATGCTGCGGCGCCTGCTGGCGCCGTGGGGCCTGCTGTTCTTCGATCCGATCGAGGCGCGGGCGCGCCGGCTCGCGGCCCCGCTGCTGCGCGAAGCGGCCCAGGCCGGTCCGGAGCTGAGGCGCCTCGTGCTGGAGCGGAACGGCCAGCTCGCCGCGGCGGGCTATCACGCGCAGGTGCGCGTCGAGGAGCAGTCGTCGTTCGTGTTCCTGCTGGAGGACGGGCGGCGCGTGGATGGCCGCCAGTTCTCGAGCGACGAGCTGGCCGGGCGCGCCGAGCAGCTTTCTCCCAACGCGCTGCTGCGCCCGGTGGTGCAGGATTACATCTTCCCTACGGTCGCTTCTGTCGGCGGGCCGGGCGAGGTGGCCTACCTGGCGCAGTCGCAGGTTCTCTACCGCGCGCTGCTGGGGCGGATGCCGGTCCCGGTGCACCGCCACGGCTGGACGTTGCTGGATGGCCGTGCGGACAGGCTGATGCGACGTTACGGCCTGAGCCTGCCGGATTTCTTCCACGGCGAAGAGCCGCTGCGCGAGCGCATCTCCGAGAAGCTGGTTCCGCCGGCGCTGGGCGGGCTGATTGGGCAGACCCGCGCGCAGGCGTCCGGCCTGCTCGATGAGCTGGGCGCGGGCCTGGCCGGCTACGATGCCAGCCTGCTGGCTTCGTTCGAGAAGAGCCGCCGGAAGATGCTCTACCAGCTTTCGAAAGTAGAGCGCAAGGTGGCGCGGGAGGCGCTGCGGCGCGACCAGCGGGCGGCGCGCGAGGCAGCCTATCTGGGCGGCCTGGTGTATCCGCACCGGCACTTGCAGGAACGCTTCTACTCGATCGTGCCGCTGCTGGCCCGCCACGGCCTCGACCTGCCCACGCGGCTCTACGAGAGCATCGTACCGGACTGTCGCGACCATCAGGTGCTGGTCGTGTGAGCGCTGTTATACTGGGAATCGTCCCACCACAAGCGCTGGAGTGGCGGAATTGGCAGACGCACGGGACTCAAAATCCAAGACTTACGGGCATCCAGCGGCAAACCTTTGCCCGTCAGTAGCCTGAATAACGGCGGCAACCCGCGGTAGCGGAGTTTCCCGCCTGAACCACTACAGAACCATTACGGTCCCCTGTTCGGCGACGAATAGCCCGCGTTCGCGCCCAGGCGCCCCACGGCGCGCCGGCGCCGGACGGCTGGTGGTGTGGGGCGGCGCCTATCGGCGCGTAATCGGGCGGTGCTGAACCTGCAGCCTGATCGGCTACGCCATCCAGGAATCCCGGCTTGGCCCGGCCATCTGATCGAATAGACCTTGATGAAATCCGTTTTTTCGCCATCGATGAAACTCGGGCATCGCCGGGGACTCCTCTTCCGCGGACAAGCGAAGTAGTGCAGGCCGCTGGATGCACAAGTCTGCCAATCCGGGCACCAGCTAATACTCCGTGTATGGAAGCCCGGTGGCTCTCTTGATCAGTCCTATTTCCTGCAAGTGGATGGCTATCGGGCTTCGTGTACTACCTTCAGCATTCCAAGCCCGGTCAAGTATTGAAGCAACTCGGAGTCGGAAACTCCTGATACCTTCACTGCCTCACCGCTGGCAATCAGAATCGCATCCTCATCAAAGGACAAAAGGGTGTTCCCGGAGATTGCGTCCGTGATCGTGATCTTGCCTTCTTTGCGGCTCACCTTGTACATGGCAGCGGCTCCTCATCTCTTTGCTTCTGGGAACGCCAGATCGGACAACGGCGTCGCAATGGTCGGTTGCATGTTTCCAGAGCATGGTACCACAGGCCCTTTTTCTCCGCTTCTGTGGTACACTACCCCCCGTTGCTTCGTTGATCTGGCACCACGGTCATGTTTTGGAAAAAGAAGTCCACCGAAGATAAGGCTGACGCCATTGGAGAGCGGCTGCTAGGCGCTGTCCCGGAGATGGCGAACATCATGCTCTCCGAACTTGGCGACAAATACAGCATCCATCTCAACGACGACCAGACGGAACGGTTCTTGATTGAATTGTTCGTCTTCTACATGCACCTGCTGGACCGGATGGCCTTTGCTCGACTAGGGCCAGCAGGAAGAGAAGCGTTTGGTGATCGGCTGGTAGCGGTTGTCGCTCACGGCCTTATGGACAGCCTGGACCGAAGCATCTCTTCGGTGGACTTCGTTGCACGGCTTCGAGACACGTACAATCGGCGGCAGGTTGAATATGCCGGGTATCGGGATTTGGTTGCCCGACAGGACGAGCCGTTAAAGGGTACGCTGTTCTGGGAGGTCGGGAAAGTGATCTGGCGCATCACTGGTGATAGCAATCCCGTGACGCTGACGATGATTTCGATCATGATCTCAAAATCCGTGCCGTTGGTGTTGGATGCTGTCGCGGCAGAGCAGTACCTTCGGTGAGAGACATGCTCTCAGGATCGGGCAGTTGCCGGGGTCCGATGTCACACAGCTTCGCAGGGTGGTTCCACTTGGACCCACGAACCGGTGTCCGCATCCTTGCCGTTGAGCAGGGTGACGCTGCGAACGTACGTCTTGAGAAGCGGATAGTTCTCGGAAATTGGGAACCTGTCTCCCTGTGTCGTACCGAGGGCGGCGACATTGACCGCGTGCTCCCGAATGCAACGCCATAGCTCGTGGGTCAGCCCCCTGAGATCCGAGTAGTTGACGGTTGCGGTGTAGTCCGGTTCAACCGTGACCCGGCCAATCGTCGCCGATGTCGGCTGGATTCCTCCGACCGCTTCTTCAAGGAAGGCTTGTAGATGTAAATATTCTTGCCTCATATGATGAGCGTATTCGCAGTGGCAGTCCAAAATCAAGGATTTCGTTCCGGCGTCACGCCACGGAGGAACTTGTATGAGATCCTGGTTTCAGGAGATGGGCAGCGGGTGCGCGGACGTTAGATCTTATAAATGTTTCCTGCCGCAAGTTGGTGAAAACACACGCATTGAACATTTAAGCAGACAAGCCGTATCCATGACCTGGGCTTCCCACATCGAGTAGGATTCGGTGTTCTGCCAGAGGGATCGGAGTGTCCACAACCAGTTTCTCGAGCGGACTCGCGTGCGCGAGGGCCCTCCGTGCCAACGGGACCGGTGAGTGCATCCAATTGCCGATATCACTTTGACCGTGTGGCGGCCTTCTATGATCACGATCCCGGCGATGCCGCTTCGTACCGGCGCGCCGCCGGGCAGGTGCGATTTCCGGTGGAGCGGCGCGCCGGGCTGGTAGCGGCGTTGCGCGCGCAAAACGGCGACTGCGAGGCGCTGGAGCGGCTCGCCCGGCCCGAGACTGTGGCCGTGCTCACCGGGCAGCAAGTGGGGCTGTTCACCGGTCCCGCCTATGCCGTCTACAAGGCGCTCAGCGCCGCGTGGCTCGCTCGGAGGCTCACCGAGCAGGGCATTGGCGCCGTGCCGGTCTTCTGGCTCGCCACCGAGGACCACGATTTCGCCGAGGTGAACCACTGCTGGGCCTTCAACGCCGCGTGCGAGCCGGTGCGGATCGAAGTTCCAGACGTCGGCTTCGACCGCCGTCCGGTCGGCGGCATCCCGGTTCCGGCCGGCGCGGTGGAGAGACTCAAACAGGTCCTGCTCGACCTTCCGTTTGCCGAGGAGACGATCGCGCTGGCAGAGGAGACCTACCGGCCGGGCGAGACGTTCGGCTCGGCCTTCGCGGCGATGCTGCGGCGCCTGCTGGCGCCGTGGGGCCTGCTGTTCTTCGATCCGATCGAGGCGCGGGCGCGCCGGCTCGCGGCCCCGCTGCTGCGCGAAGCGGCCCAGGCCGGTCCGGAGCTGAGGCGCCTCGTGCTGGAGCGGAACGGCCAGCTCGCCGCGGCGGGCTATCACGCGCAGGTGCGCGTCGAGGAGCAGTCGTCGTTCGTGTTCCTGCTGGAGGACGGGCGGCGCGTGGATGGCCGCCAGTTCTCGAGCGACGAGCTGGCCGGGCGCGCCGAGCAGCTTTCTCCCAACGCGCTGCTGCGCCCGGTGGTGCAGGATTACATCTTCCCTACGGTCGCTTCTGTCGGCGGGCCGGGCGAGGTGGCCTACCTGGCGCAGTCGCAGGTTCTCTACCGCGCGCTGCTGGGGCGGATGCCGGTCCCGGTGCACCGCCACGGCTGGACGTTGCTGGATGGCCGTGCGGACAGGCTGATGCGACGTTACGGCCTGAGCCTGCCGGATTTCTTCCACGGCGAAGAGCCGCTGCGCGAGCGCATCTCCGAGAAGCTGGTTCCGCCGGCGCTGGGCGGGCTGATTGGGCAGACCCGCGCGCAGGCGTCCGGCCTGCTCGATGAGCTGGGCGCGGGCCTGGCCGGCTACGATGCCAGCCTGCTGGCTTCGTTCGAGAAGAGCCGCCGGAAGATGCTCTACCAGCTTTCGAAAGTAGAGCGCAAGGTGGCGCGGGAGGCGCTGCGGCGCGACCAGCGGGCGGCGCGCGAGGCAGCCTATCTGGGCGGTCTGGTGTATCCGCACCGGCACTTGCAGGAGCGCTTCTACTCGATCGTGCCGCTGCTGGCCCGCCACGGCCTGGACCTCCCCCGGCGGCTGTATGAGAGCATCGTGCCGGACTGTCGCGACCACCAGGTGCTGGTGGTTTAGGCGCTGTTATACTGGGAATCTCCCACCACGCGCTGGAGTGGCGGAATTGGCAGACGCACGGGACTCAAAATCCCGCGCCCTTCACTGGGCATGTGGGTTCGACCCCCACCTCCAGCACCAGGTTGGTCCGGCGCCACGGCTCACCGTCTGCGCTATCTTGGAGGGAAGATGATGCGCGTCAGCGCCCCTGAAGCGGCAGCCGAGGTCTTCTGCACCGCCTTTCGCTCTTTGCCCCCGGAGGGGCGCCAGGCCGTCGTGGCCCGGCTGATGCGGGAGC
>JBBTDS010000104.1:0-1173 GCA_038060875.1 Acidobacteriota bacterium
CCTCACCGAGGGGTGCATCGGCGACCCGCGGCCCACCTCGCGGCTGGCTACGCCGGGCGGCACGGGCATGCTGGCGTACTGGCTCTACAAGGCTGGCGAGCTCCTGCCGGGCGATGCCGAATTCAAGGAGCGCGCAGTGTTGCTCATGAAGGCGTACGACCGTTACGGCTACGATGCAAGCGCCGGCGCCTACCGGACCGCCGTCAACACCGACGGGACGCCGCACGCGGGTTCGCAGGTTGCCAACCCGTGGGACTTCGCTTACGGCGGCGAGGGCGCGGTGATCATGTTCGGCCGCGGGGCGGCGTACATCGCGGCCAGGTCGAAGGACGCGGAGGTGGCCACGATCGCGCGCCGCTGCGAGAAGATGGTGCACTCGACCCCGCGCGCGGCCGAGGGCGACATCGGCACGCTGGGCGATGCGCTCAACCTGTCGATGGACCTGTTCGAGTTGACGGGCGAGACGGTCTACCTCGACCACGCGCGTGAGTACGCGCGGGAAATCGTCGAAAAGTTCTGGCGCGGCGGGCTGTTCCGCAGCCATACCGGCTACGAATACTACGAGGCCAACCTCGCCGTCGGCGACGCAGTGCAGGGCCTGCTGCGCCTCAGCCTGGCGGGGGAGAAGCGGGCGGCGGCGTTCGACTGGAGTTACTGAGCGGCTACCCGCCGCGGCTGCGCGCTGCGCGCACCAGCGGCGCGCCACTGGCCACAGTGAACGGTCATGACGTTTGCTGCGGAAAATAGGTACGCCAGCAGGGCCGACGAGTCCAGAACGGCGCGGGGTTGCCGGCTCCCCGCTGGTCCTCTCGGAGAGCCTCCTGCCGCCGCTCCGCGATCAGTTCTTCGGAGAGCAGCCGGCCCGGCGGGGCCAGGTCCTTGAACATCCCCATGCACCGTTCGATCTGGCGGCGCAGACTCACCAGGCGCATCTCACCGCTATCCTCCACGACCAGCACCAGAGGATCTCCGGTCCGGAGATCGAGTTGCTCTCGCACCAGACTCGGAAGCACCAGTCTGCCTCTAGCCCCTAGCGGGAGTTTACAAGATATTTCCCTGTGAACGGGGCAAGTGACGGCATTCGAGTGGCTTGCGGAGGACGCCGGTGTATGGCCTAATATTACTACGTTAAGTATTGACAAACCAGAATAAGCCTGTTATGTTTGGGCATGA
>JBBTDS010000105.1:0-22146 GCA_038060875.1 Acidobacteriota bacterium
TCCATGAGATCACAATTCCTTAACATGCGCAATTACTTATGACGCTGTGTTTAGTAGCCCATCGCCCGTCCGCCGCGGCGGCCGTCGGACCAGCCCAGCCGCCAGCCGCTGCCGGCTTCCACCATCACCGCGTGCACGTCGCCCTGCGAGCGCAGCCTCGGGTTCAAGGTGTGCCCCATGGCGCGCAGCTTCTCGGCCACGTCGAACACCAGCGCCGCGGGCTCGGCATCGACGCGGTCGGGCTGGTGCTGGTGGTGGATGCGCGGGAACTCGATGGCGTCGCGCAGCGACATCTTGAAGTCGATCAGGTTCACGATCACCTGGGTGACGGTGTTCGAGATCGTGGCCGCACCCGGCGAGCCGAGCGCGAACCAGGGCGCGCCCGCTTTGTCCAGCACGATCAGCGGGCTCATCGAGGAGACGGGCCGCTTGCCCGGCGCCACTTCGCTGCGCCCGCCGGCGCGGCTGCTGAAGCCGGCCATGATGTCGTTCAACAGCACGCCCGTGCCCTTCGCGATCACCTGCGAGCCGTAGAAGCTGTTCAGCGTGTAGGTGTTCGAGACGATGTTGCCGGCCGCGTCGATGACGCTGAAGTGGGTGGTGGAGGCTGACTCCTCGCCGTCGGAGCCTGCCGCCGGCGTCAGCTCAGCGGTGGGCGTGGCGCGGTCAAGCCGGATCGTCGCCGCCAGCTCGGCCGCGTAGGCCTTGCTGGTCAGCCGCTCCACCGGCACCTCAAAGAACGCGGGGTCGGCCAGGTGGGTGGAGCGGTCGCGGTAGGCGCGCCGGGCCGCCTCGATCTCGAAGTGCCGCGCCAGGGCCGATCCCTCCATGCCCAGCCGCATCTCGAACCGCTCCAGGATGTTCAGCATCTCGAGCACGGCCACGCCGCCGCCGGAAGAAGGCGGCGCCGCCAGGATCGCGTGCCCGCGGTAGGAGCCGCCGAGCGGCTCCCTCGCCACCGCCTTGTAGTTCTTCAAGTCGTCATAGGTGATCGTGCCGCCGTTCGCGGCCATGTCGGCGGCGATGCGCCGCGCCGTTTCGCCTTCATAGAACTCGCGCCAGCCGCGCTTCTGGAGGCGGGCGATGGTGGCGGCCAATTCGGGCTGGCGAACCATCTCGCCCTGCTTGAGCGGCCGGTCCGCGCCGTGCAGGAAGATCTTGGCCGTCTCCGGGAACTGCTTCATCACCGGAACCTGGAGCGCGAGGATCAGCTCCATCCGCTGCGAGGCGGGGAAGCCGTCCTGCGCCAGCCGCCGCGCCGGCTCGATCACTTCGCGCCAGCGCTTGACGCCGAAGATCTGGTGGGCCATGGCCAAGCCCGCGACCGTGCCTGGCACCGCCGAGGCTTTGTAGCCCACCCGAGCTTCACGCGGGTCGCGGAACATGCCCGGGCGCGCCGAGGCGGGAGCGGTCTCGCGGTAGTCGATGGCCTTGGCGCGTCCGTCGGCCATGCGCACCACCATGTAGCCGCCGCCGCCCAGGTTGCCGGCTTCCGGGTGCACCACCGCCAGCGCCGCGCCGATCGCGACGGCCGCATCGACGGCGGTGCCGCCGCTCTTGAGGATCTCCAGCCCCGCCTGCGAGGCCAGCTCGTGGGTGCTGGTCACCATGGCGTGGCGGGCGCGCTCCGGCTGGGCGATCATCGGCCGCTCGGCCTTCAGCTCCAGCCCGCTCTGAGAGACCTCCTGGGCGGGCAGGCTGAGAGGCAACACAAGGAACAGCAGGGTTGCTCGCTGCATTGAGCGGCTACCCGCCGCGGCTGCGCGCTGCGCGCACCGGCGGCGCGTCACCGGCCACAGCAAACGGTCGTGACGTTCGCTTGAGATGTAAGTAGTATACAATGTCGTTTGGAAGGGGCGTGGGTATGCGTCATTGGCTTCTGCTGTTCTCCTGCTTGGCGGTCACGGCCTCCTGTCACGCGCAAGAGGCAAGACTCTCCGGCGCGGTCACCGATCCTTCCGGCTCGGTGCTGCCGAACGTGAGTGTCACGGCCACGCAGACGCAACGCAACGTGTCTTTTAACGCCACCTCGGACCAGGAGGGCCGGTTTCTGTTCCCGCGCCTGCCCATCGGACCCTACGAGGTGAAGGCCGGGATTTCCGGTTTCAAATCCTTTCAGCAATCCGGCATCAACCTTACCACCAGCGCCGATCAATTGCTCAACATTTCATTGGAACTCGGTGACGTGTCGAGCAAGATCACTGTCAGCGCCGAGGCCAGCCGCGTCAGCACCGAATCGGCCACCGTCCAGCAACTGGTGGACAGCAATCGCATCGTGGACCTCCCGTTGAACGGGCGCAATGTCTACTCGCTGGCCAATCTTGTCCCCGGCGTCGGCCCGGGCGGCGTCAACATCAGCGGCGGACGCTCGGGTTCGCAGAACTCCGGCATGGCCAACGTGCGTATCGACGGCTCGCTGAACGTGGATAACGTCTTCCAGCAGATCCTTCCCAGCCCCAGTCCCGACGCGGTGCAGGAGTTCTCCATCCAGACGAGCCTTCCCTCGGCGCGCTACGGCTATGCCGCCGGCGTCATCGAGGTCTCCACCAAGAGCGGGACCAACCAGTTTCACGGCAGCATCTACGAATTTCTCCGCAACGACAAACTCGACGCCCGCAACTTCTTCCTCCCCACCAAGACCAAACGGAAGCGCAACCAGTACGGTTTCACCGGCGGCGGACCGGTTTGGCTGCCCCGCCTCTACGACGGGCGCAACCGCACCTTCTGGTTCGTCAACTTCGAGCAGATGAAGGAACCCCTGGGCGCCCCCACAACCATTTTCGTGCCCACCGGCCAGCAGCTCACCGGCGACTTCTCGGGGCAAACCCGCGTCATCCGCGACCCCAACAACAACCAGGCCTTCCCCGGCAACCGCATCCCCGCCAGCCGTCTGGACCCTCTGGCCCTCAACTTTCTGCGTGAATACGTTCCCCAGGCGCAGGACTCACTTGGCACCTACCGCTACCAGCGCCCCGCCGACAACAACCCCTCCCAGTTCCTGGTCCGCCTCGATCAGTCGCTAGCCGGCGGACGCCAGCAGTTGAGCGGGCGGACCTTTATCACGCGACGCAAAGACCCTGTCGGTCACGGCAACCTGCCTGCCTTCCAGCAGGGGACCACTCGACTCGAAACCGATTTCTACGGCGTCACCCACACCGCCAGCCTGTCGCCCGACAAGATCAACACCGCCCGCTTCAGCATGAACGGCTGGTATTCCTTCGCCGACTACCGCCCGAAGATCGAGCTCGCCGATCTCAAGAAACTCGGCTTTGCCCCTAATTACTACACTTATACTCCGGACTTCCCCGTTTTCGCCGTGACCGGAGCGTTCACTGCTTCCATCGAGCAGATCTTCATCCCGCGCGACTACAACACGCTCCATTTCAACGACGACTTCTCCTGGGTTCGCGGCAGCCACAACATTCAGCTTGGCTTCGACGGCATCTATACGCTCCAGAGCGACCAGAATATGTCGCGCACCAACGGCGCCTACACTTTCAATGGCAGCTTCTCCGGGCTCGGCCTCACCGACTTCATGATTGGGCGCCCTTCCCTGTTCCGCCAGGGCAGCCCCGCCCCGGATGACGTCCGCGTTTGGCACCTGGCCTGGTATCTCCAGGACGACTGGAAAGTGAACCGCCGGCTCACCCTCAACGCCGGTTTGCGCCACGAGCTGCCGCGCGCGCCGCACGCCCGGAACAACGCCGCCATGGCATGGCGTCCCGGACAACAATCGCGCGTGTACAAAAACGCGCCGCCGGGGCTGCTTTTCTATGGTGACCCGGATATCCCCCGCCCCGGGCGCACCGTGAGTAACACGCTTTTTGCACCGCGCTTCGGCTTCGCGTATGCGCTCACCTCCGATCAGAAAACGCTCCTGCGGGCCGGCTACGGCATCTACATCAACCCATCGTGGTCCAACATTGAAGGGCAGTTCGCCATCTATCAACCGTTCACCCGCATTATTGACCTGGTCGCCCCGCCCAGCACTTCCAACCCCTGGCTCGGCTACCCCGGCGGAAACCCGCATCCTTACAAACCCGGGCCGGAAGCCATCTTCGACCGGGAGATCGTCGGCCTTTCTTACGGCCCCAACTTCAAGGAGCTCACCATGCAGCAGTGGAACCTCACGCTGCAACGCGAACTGGCCGGCAACTGGCTGTTCACCGCGGGCTATGTGGGCAGCCGCGGCACGCACATCCCCTACCTCCGCGACCAGAATCCGGCCACTTTCATCCCCGGGCAATCCACGCTGGCCAACCTCAACCAGCGCCGCCCGCTTTACCCTTACTTTTCGCGGTTCAGCCTGATGGAGTCGGTGATCAACTCGAACTACAATTCCTTCCAATTCTCGGCCGACCGGCGCTTCCGCGCGGGCTTCTCCCTGATGGTCTCCTACACATTTTCCAAGTCCCTCTCGGATCTGAACAGCGTCCTCACCAACACCGGCGGCGAGTCCGACCCCGACAACCGCCGCCTCGATTGGGCGCCATCGAATTTCGACCGTACCCACGCCCTGGTGACATCCTGGATCTGGCATGTTCCCTCGGGCGGCTTCCGCAAGGGCGCCGCCGGGCTTTTATTCGCCAATTGGGAGTTGAACGGGATCTTCTCTATGTATTCCGGCGGGCCGCTGGAGTTCACCGCCTCGCAGGACCGTTATTTGCGGGGCCGTCCCAACCGCCCGGACCGCCTGAAGGACGCGCGTTTGCCGCTCGACCGCCCCCGCGCCGAACTGATTACGCAGTACTTCGACCGCACCGCCTACGCGCCGAACGCCCTGGGCCGCCCAGGCTCCGCGCCCCGCGCCGAAGGCCAGATCCAGGCGCCCGGCGACATTAACACCACGCTCGGCGTCTTTAAGCGGTTCCCCGGCTTCGCTGAGTCCCACCACCTCCAATTCCGTACGGAGTTTTTCAACCTCGTCAACCGCCCGAACTTCGGCGCTCCTGGCGCGAACATTGACGCTCCGGCCAGTTTCGGGCGCGTCAACTCCGCTGGCGACGGCCGTATCATCCAACTGGCGCTGAAATATGTCTTTTAGTCTGGAGCACCCGACGCGGCGCGCTTTCGCCGCCGTTCCTCTACTGGCCGCGGCCGCTTCCCCCGCCCAATCCACCACGACGCTATCCCTGGACGGCGTGCGCCGCGACATGCTTGCCTATTGCGAAGGCATGCGCGATACGGGCGGGCCTTACGGCTGCTACCGTGGCGGACCCGGCAAGCGCACTGACCTCTATTCGTCGTGCGACATCGCTATCCTCCGCACCCTCATGGGGGAGGACCTGGCGCGCACGCTCACCCCCGAGCAGCGCACGCAGTGGATCGCGCACATTACTTCTTACGTGGATCGCTCCGACCCGCCCTACGACGGTTCCTACTCGGATACGCACGGCCACTCCAAGCTACACGCTAACGGCATGGTCCTCAGCGCGCTCGGCGCCCTCGGCGGCCGCCAGATCTACCCCGTCCGGCTCTACGACGCCTTCCGTCGTCCCGATCGGATCGCCGCCTGGCTGGACAGGATCGACTGGTCCCGGCAGTGGCGCGCTTCCCACCTCTTCTGGGGCGGCATGATCTGCTTCAGTCTCTCCCGCCACTGCACGCCCGCCTGGCTCGACCGTGTCTTCGCCTGGCTTGACGCCAATCTCGATGAACGCACCGGCTGGTGGCGCAAGGGCGTGCCCCACTCGGACCGCCACCAGCCCCTGGGCGGGAGCGTGCACATCCTGCCTCTCTACGAACACCACCACCGCAAGTTTCCCTACCCGGAGCGCGTCATCGACAGTGTTCTCGCGCTCCAATTGGAGAGCGGCCGCTGGCAGGAAATGGCCAGCCCGCACGTGATGGGCTACCTGGAGCTCGACGCCCTCTACGCCCTCGCCCTGATGCAGCAGCACGCGCCCGGTTACCGTCACGCCGATATTCAGCGCTCCGCCGGGCGCTACGGCAGCCTGGCGATCCGTTACTATCGCGAACACAGCGCCGAACTCTACCGGCTGCACCCCCACAACGCGCTCGCGGCCGGCGGGACGTTTGGACTGCTCAGCCGCATGGCCCCGAAGATGTTCCCAGCCTCCAACAAGTGGACCGACATCTTCAGCGACCCGCGGTTTTACAACACCAGGGCCGTCGAAGCGGAAGGGTGAGGTATACTTGCTTCCAACCCATGGCAGGGACCGAGATTTTCATTGAAGACCTGCGCGCGTGGGCGGTGCGCGAGCCGGTCTCGCGGCGCGCTTACACCATTCTCAGGATACGCACCCGTTCCGGGCTGGCGGGCTACGGCGAGGGCGCGGGTATCACCGCGGCTGAACTGGCGCTGGCCCGGCCGCTGCTGCTCGGCCAGCCGGCGACAGCCTACGAAGTGCTCGACCGCCGTCTGGCGGAATTGCCGAATGCGCGGGCGGCGGTCAACGTCGCGCTGCTCGACATCGCCGGCAAGTTCGCCCGCGCGCCGATCTTCCAGGTTTTGGGCGGGCCGACGCGCCACAAGGCCCGCGCCATGACCGCGCTCACGGGCGCAAGCGACGCGGCGCGGGCCGCCGGATTCCGCGCGTTTGTCGTGCCCGTACCCCCGCCGGCGGCGCCCAACCAGGGCCAGGCGTTTGTGAATGCGGTGCGCCGGCGCCTCGAAGCGCTGCGGGCCGCGGGCGCCGAAGACCTGGTGCTGGATGGCGGCGGCCTGCTCTCGCCGGGCGACGCGGCCGGTCTCGCGTCGGCCCTCGAACGCTTTCACCTGCTCTGGTTCGACGAGCCCTGCGCGACCTCCGCCCTCGGCGCGATCCGCAAGCTGGCCGCCGAGAACGTCACGCCGCTCGGCTTCGGACGCAACGCCCGACAGGCGAGCGAATTCCAGGACCTGTTGCGGGAGGACGCGGTCGATGTCATCCGCCCGAGCCTGGCGCGCCACGGCATCTCGCCCATCCGCAAGATGGCCGCGCTGGCCGAAGCTTACTACGTCGCGGTCGCGCCCTATCACGACGGCGGGCCGGTCGCCACTGCGGCCGCGCTCCAGCTTGCCGCCAGCCTGCCCAATTTCTTCATCCAGCAGATCCCGCTGCCGGAGGCGGAAGAGGACCGCAAGATGCGCGCGGAGTTGACGTCGCAGCCGGTCGAGCTGGTGAAGGACGGCTTTGCCGCGCTTCCCACTGGGCCGGGCCTCGGGATCACGGTCAACGAAGAGGCACTGAAGAAATACGGGGAGGCGGTGGCATGAGGCGCAGGCAATTCTTCGGCCTGGCCGGCGGGCTGGCGTTGGGCCGCGGCGAAGCGTCCACGCGCTGCGGGTGCGCGCTCTCGCTCGCCGAGCAGCCCACCGGCGCCGAGGCGTTCCGAGGCGTGGGATCGAAAGTCCGCGTCACCAGCCTGAAGGTGTTCGGCGTCTCGATCGAGCCGCAGTCGGACCGCCCCTACGTCTTCGTGAAGCTCGAGACCGACGCCGGACTGGTGGGCTGGGGCGAAGCGACGCTCGAAGGCAAAGCCGGCGCGGTGATCGCCTGTGTGAACGACTTCCACGAGTTCCTCATCGGCGCCGACCCGGTGCAGGTCGAGCACCACTGGCAGTCGATGTACGTCCACAGCTTCTACCGCGCCGGGCCGGTAATGGGCTCGGCGATCTCGGGTATCGACCAGGCGCTGTGGGACCTGCGCGGCAAGATCCTGGGCCTGCCCGTCTACAAGCTGCTGGGCGGGCCGGTCGATCCGCGCGGCGTGCGCGGCTACTACCACGCGCGGGCGGGCACGCGCGAGGAACTGGTGAAGCTGCGCGAGACGGCGGCCAAGGAAGGCGTCACCTGCTTCAAGAGCGGCATCCCCGGCCTCTACGAGTGGATCGAGACGCGCGCCAAGATCGAGCGCGCGGTCCGGCAGATGCAGACGCTGCGCGAGGGACTGGGGCCCGACATCGACATCGCGGTCGATTTCCACGCCAAGACCAGCCCGAGTGTGGCCTCCATCCTGGTCAAGGAGGCCGAGCCGCTGAACCTGCTGTTCATCGAGGAGCCGTGCCCGCCGGAGAACGTCAAGGCCATGGCCCGCATCGCGCGGCGCTCGACCACGCCGATCGCCACCGGCGAGCGGCTGATCGCGTCGTACTCCTGCCGTGAGCTGATCGAGATGGGCGTGGCCGACATCCTTCAGCCCGACATCTGCCACGTCGGCGGCATCACCGCCTTGTGGAAGGCGGGCGCGATGGCCGAGGCCTCCGGCATCTCGATGGCGCCGCACGCCTGCGAGGGACCGATCGGCGGCATCGCCACTCTGCACGTCGATGCGGCCATGCCGAACTTCCTGGTGCAGGAGGTGTGCAGCGGCGTGCGCCCGGAGCGCAAAGAGAAGATCTGGGAGGAGTGGCTGGGCTTCCCGGCCATGCGCATGGTCGAGGGCCGCTTCCCGTTGCCCGACAAGCCCGGCCTGGGCTTCGAGTTGAGCGAGGACGCTCTGAAGAAATACCCGTTCGGCGGCACCCGCCCGATGGCGCGGGTCTTCCACGAGGACGGTTCGGTGGCGGAGTGGTGATATGAAGCTGCGTCTGATTCCTGCTTGCTTGTTGCTGTGTTTCTGCGCCGCTGCGCGCCAGCCGTACATGGACCGCTGGCGCGCCGTGGCCGATCGGTTGATCACGACCCCGCCCGAGTCCTACCCGTTCAACTGGGGCGAGGGCGTGCAGTTGATCGGGCTGATGAAGATCCACGAGCGGACGCGCGACGCGCGCTACGCCGATTACGTCGAGAAGTGGGCGGCGCGGTTCGACGCCGCCGCTGCCGGCCGCATCCTGCGCGAGGGCCTGAATCCGCCGCGCAGCCGGGCCGGTTACTGCGGCCACTGGAGTCCGGCGACGGCGCTCTTCTATCTCGACCGCGTCCGCCGCAAACCCGAGCACCTGCGCATCGCGGAGGAGGTCATCGGCTACATCCGCAACACGGCCGAGCGCAGCCCCGAAGGCGCGCTCGGTCACTGGCAGGGCAGCCACCAGTTGTGGGTCGATACGCTGTACATGGCCTGCCCGCTGCTGGCGGCCTTCGGCTCTCCCGATGAGGCGGCGCGGCAGGTGATCCTGTTCGCGCGCCCGTTGCAGGACGAGAAGACCGGCCTCTTCTACCACATGTGGGACTGGCAAACCCGCCAGCGCTCGCCGGATCTCTGGGGCCGCGGCAACGGCTGGGTGCTGATGTCGATCGCCGACAGCTTCGACGGCCTCCGCAAGAAGCACCCGCAGTACCGGGAGCTGAAGGCCATCGCGGAGAAGCTGGCCCGCGGCCTTCAGACCACCCAGGACGCTGACGGCCTGTGGCACACGGTCATGAACGACCACACCGCCTACGCCGAGAGCTCGGCGACCATGATGGTGACCTACGGCCTGCTCAAGCTGGTGCGGCTGAAGATCCTGCCGCGCGCATACCGCGAGCCGGCCCTGCGCGCGTGGAAGGCGGTGAACGAGAAGTACGTGAAGGACGGCGTGGTGACCGGCGTCTCGGCGGGCACCGGCCCGGGCGATCGCGCTTCTTACATCGCCCGCGCCGTCGGCACCGAGACCTGGGGCACGGGCGCGTACCTGATGGCCGGCAGCGAAGTAGACAGACTCAAGTGAGGTGACAATGAAGCGGCGTGCATTTCTTTTCGGCGGCGCGGCCGTGGCGCTCGTGCGCGGTCAGGATGTGCCCACGCGCCAGGCCAAGGTCGTCAAGCTGTTCAAATCGCCCGACGGTCTCCCCAACGGCCTGGAGGCGGCGCCGGAAGGGATCTGGATCGGCGAGCAGACCAGCGATTGCGCGTACCTGGTGGACCTCAAGGGCCGCGTGCTGCGGAAGGTCGAGACCGAATCCTCGAACACCAGCGGCATCGCTTTCGGCGGCGGGTTTCTCTGGATGGCCGCCAACGGCAAGGCGATCGGGCGCGCGGCGCGTCCCACCGACGCCACCTCCGGCGAGATCGTCAAGGTGGACCCGGCCACCGGCAAGACGCTGGCCCGCTATCCGGTGCCGGGCGGCGGCGGCGTCCACGGCCTGGAGTTCGCCGAGGGAACGCTGTGGATCACCTCGCTCAAGCTCCAGAAGCTCTCGCAGGTGGACGCGAAGGATTTCCGCCTCATTCACCAGATCCCCGTGCGCCTGGGGCGCGCCCACGGGCTGGCCTGGGACCCGCCGGGCATCTGGGTCGTGCACACCACCGACCGCGCAATCCACAAGCTGGACGCGAAGGACGGCCGCCTGATCGAGGTGATCACCGTCTCGAAAGACGACCCCGAGCCGCACGGCTTGTGCCTCTATAAGGGCGCCCTGTACTTCTGCGACGCGGGCATAGCCCCCGGCGGCAAAGGCACCGCCAGCCCCGGAACGGGCTACATCTGCCGCATCGAGCGGTGACGAGCTTGGCTGAACTGGGGTGTGACTCGGTGAGACTGGAATCAGGGTGGGGTTCAGGATGGCGAGCATCGAACTAAGCGATTACGGCGTGCGAATCCACGATCTGGACATTCCTCGGAGGGAAGTGGCCGATTGTCTGCGACGTGTCGCGGAGGAAGATCGCGAACAGCTCTTGATCCAGGCGTCACAGGAAGCAGTTTGCATGGTTGCCGAGGGCCCCGTGGCCGGTTGAGGACGTTGGAACCAACACCTGCTCGTTGGGCGATCCGAATGGCGAACCACGCTAAGTTCCTCAGGGTTGGCAAGTGACATGGATCTTTGCCGGGGCAGGGTGCTCGTACTCCTGCCGAATTATGTGCGCCATGACGCCATGATGCGGATAATCGTCAGATCGCGGAACAGCGCACGGTGACGGGAGAACTGGCGCTCTGAGGCCAGACGACACTAAGGGCACTCCCGCACCCTCCTGTTCATTAGGCGCCTCAGCCCTCCGGCCAGATCGGTGGCGTCTGCTGATCCCTTAGCGAGTCGATCGTGATCGCCTGTCCACTCCGCAGCTCAATGAATTCGATCCCAGTGGCCGTGCGGCGGAGGTCTGCCATAGCGTGTGGGTGCCTCGCCTCGACCCTCACTTGGCAATGGTAGCGCGCTTCGTGAAGTAGAATAGGGCCGCCGGCGGCGTAACCCCAGCCGGAGGTCCGGTGGAAAGGCCGAATGCAGTCCGGTATGGGGAAGGTGATTTCGACCGTCTCGCCTTCAACGAGCAAACGGACCACATCTTCGTCATCCGCTCGGTACCTCTTCACACTTGGCCTGCCACTCACTTCGTGAGGAACAGGTCGGCCGTATCCGTACCTTGGCCCACTGAGGGTCACGCTGCATATAACCCTCAAGTGCCAATCGTACCGCCAAGGAATTGTGGCGACCTCGTACCAGCCTCGGCCTCCACCTCTTAGCACTCTTGGGGCCCCGCCGCATTCGATTCGGGCCACCAGTTCCGTGGCCTGTTTTCGATAGCTGAGTTCGATGGCCGACTCTCGTTTCACTACAAGGAATTCCCCGACTCCCACGCTGCAAGCTTCCCCGATTCTCGAAGCCGCCGGCGCACCGGCGTATCGACTTCCGGCGGTGCATTATTGACGTACTCGTAAGCCCTCCGCCGCTGGCCCTTCGGCAGACCCTCGAGATACTGGATCGCAGCTTCGACCGAAAACGGTTTGCCCGTCTTGTCCTTGAAGTTCGGCGCGAGATCCGTCCAGACCACGGCGTCGAAGCCTGGAGACTGCATCCACTTCTGAACAATCTCGGCGATCGACTTTCCCCGACTCCGTGTCCAAGTATGCACCAGATCCACGCAGCCGATGCGGCTGCAGGAAGTCCCCTCACGGCAACGCAAATCGCAGATTGCGTCGTCAAGATCGGACCGCGCGCTACGCACGAACAGGGTTCGCACCTCTGCACCGTCCGTGGGGTCAATGACCAGAGTGAGTCGGCCGTCCGATGAGACTCGGGAGAACTCGACCGGCAGAACCGGACCTCCCGTCTGCCAACAGCCTTCCCGTGGTAGGTCCCTCGGGTCCCAGATCAATGATCCCCAGCCCAAGATGGCGATCTTCATAGAAGGCTTCCCACGCTTGTCGCTGTAGCCAGATGCTCAAACCCGAGCCGGATGATCTGCTCCATCAAGGACCGGCGTTTGGCGAGAAACTCTTCGTACGGCATCTTCTCCCAGGCGTCGGGCCGCGCGTGAAGGCGGCAAATCTCATGTAATTGTCGACCGCCTCCGGGCGCCTTGTCAAGGCCCAATCTACCAAGGCATGCAAGGAATCTGGATCGGCGAGCAGACCAGCGATTGCGCGTACCTGGTGGACCTCAAGGGCCGCGTGCTGCGGAAGGTCGAGACCGAATCCTCGAACACCAGCGGCATCGCTTTCGGCGGCGGGTTTCTCTGGATGGCCGCCAACGGCAAGGCGATCGGGCGCGCGGCGCGTCCCACCGACGCCACCTCCGGCGAGATCGTCAAGGTGGACCCGGCCACCGGCAAGACGCTGGCCCGCTATCCGGTGCCGGGCGGCGGCGGCGTCCACGGCCTGGAGTTCGCCGAGGGAACGCTGTGGATCACCTCGCTCAAGCTCCAGAAGCTCTCGCAGGTGGACGCGAAGGATTTCCGCCTCATTCACCAGATCCCCGTGCGCCTGGGGCGCGCCCACGGGCTGGCCTGGGACCCGCCGGGCATCTGGGTCGTGCACACCACCGACCGCGCAATCCACAAGCTGGACGCGAAGGACGGCCGCCTGATCGAGGTGATCACCGTCTCGAAAGACGACCCCGAGCCGCACGGCTTGTGCCTCTATAAGGGCGCCCTGTACTTCTGCGACGCGGGCATAGCCCCCGGCGGCAAAGGCACCGCCAGCCCCGGAACGGGCTACATCTGCCGCATCGAGCGGTGACCGCCCGCCCGGCTCCGCCCACTTACAATGGTAGTAGTGTTGCCGCGACGAACTCCGCTGGCCGCAGGCTGTCTGGCTGCCCTCAGCTTTGTCGCTTGGGCGCAGAACGAGCCACCCGTGGTCCGGAAGATGCTCGTCTTGTTCGACACTTTGCGACAGAGTTCGACGGAAAAACGCCGTTTCTCGATCCGGCTCGCCGAAGCTGACATCAACGACTACCTGCGGTACTCCCTGCGCCACACGCCGCGGCCGGGCCTGGATTCGCTCGCCATCAAGGTCTTTCCCGCCAACTACGTCTCCACCTTCGCGGTGGTGGACTTCGATGCGGTCGAGCGCTGGAAGCCGGGAACGATCCCACTGCTGATGCGTCCGGTGTTGAGCGGAAAGAAGTCGCTCTGGACCGACTTCCGCTTCAAAGCCCAGGACGGCAAGCTGACGTTCTCGGTGGAGAAAGCCTACTTCCAGAGCATCCGCCTGCCGGCCATCCTGGTCCGGAAGATCATCCAGATCGTGGCCGCCCGGCAGCCGGAAAAATACGACACTTCGAGGCCGGTGCCGCTGCCGCACGGCCTGCGGCAGGTCTGGACCCGCGAACACCTCATCGAGATGCAGCGGTAGGCGGCCGGCGCCGGCCGTTTGGTGATAAGCTTGCTCCTGCCATGTCCTCATCACTGAATCGCCGCGAGTGGCTGCGCCTGGCCTCGATGGGCGCGCTGGCGCGAACGCTGCCCGCCCAGCAGAAGCGGCCGCCGAACCTCGTCTTCCTCTTCGCCGACGATCTCGGCTGGGGCGACGTCGGCTTCAACGGCCGCAAGGCCTGGTCCACGCCGAACCTCGATCGCCTGGCCTCGCAGGGCACGACTTTCACGCGCTGGCACGTCGGCATGCCGCTCTGCGCTCCTTCGCGGGCCGCCTTGCTGACCGGCAAGTACAACATCCACAACGGCGTCACCAACAACAGCCACGACCTGCCCGCTTCGGAAGTCACCATGGCCGAGGCACTGAAGCCGCTGGGCTACGCCACCGCGCTGTTCGGTAAGTGGCACCGCGGGCGGCTGCCCGACGGCTCCTTCACGCATCCGCTCGACCAGGGCTTCGACGAGACCTTCGGCTTCCTCGACGCCCGCCACGCCTGGGAGCACTTCCCGAAGTTCCTTTACAGAGGCCGCGAGAAAGAAGAGACCAAGGGATACACGGCCGACATGTTCTCCGACGAGGCCATCCGCTTCATCCGCAAGAACCGCGAGCGGCCGTTCTTCCTCTACGTCCCTTACATCGAGTCGCACTTCCTCATCGAGGCGCCCGAGGAGAACGTCGCCAGGTTCAAGGGCAGGTTCAAGGAGAAGGACCCGGCCAAGCCCTTCAACGCCAACTACGCGGCGATGATCGAGCGGCTCGACGCCGGCATCGGCCGCGTGCTAAGAGCGCTGGATGAAACCGGGCTGGCCGACAACACCATCGTCGCCTTCTCCAGCGACAACGGGGCCACCTTCGAGACCGGTAACCAGGGCACTGCGAACTACCACGACAGCAACCACCCGTTCCGCGGGCAGAAGCGGAGCCTGGAAGAGGGCGGCATCCGCGTGCCGGGCCTGGTGCGCTGGCCGGCCAAGGTGCCGGCCGGGAGGAAGTTCGACCAGCCGGTGCACATGACCGACGTCTTCCCCACGTTCCTGGCCGCGGCCGGCGGCACGCCCGATCCGGCCTGGAAGGTGGATGGACTGAACCTGCTCGAAGTCTGGCAGGGAAAGGCCCCGATGCCGGAGCGCACCCTGTTCTGGCAGTGGAACGCCGAGGGCTACGACATGCGCGCCGCCATGCGCGGCGACTTCAAGCTGCTGGATATCCGCGGCGCCAGGTTCCTTTACAACGTGCGCGAGGACCCTGGCGAGCGCCGCACGCTGGCCCCGGAGCATCCCGACATCTTCAAGCGCTTGCAGGCGGAACTGGAAGCCTGGCAGGCTACCGAGGTGAAGCGGTAGCACGCGTGCGCGCGGCTCTGCCGAGCCGCGACCGTAAGGGAGCGGTCAAGCGGGCCGCTGACCTGCGCCAGCCACTCGCGAGATCGCCCGCACCATCTTCCGGTAGGGCGCCTCGGCCAGGCTCGCGAAGCCCAGCCACTCGCCGTCGCGCCAGCTCGAGTAATACCAGCGCGCCAGCAGCGCGAGGTGCTCCTGCCGGGTCCGCAGCGGCGCCTTCTGCTCGTTCAGTGAGGCGACCAGCTCGCGCAGCCGGTGATCGAGCGACACCGTCTTGCCCTCCGCGACCTCGAAGCTCAGCCGCACCGGCGGCTGCCAGCAGCCGCGCAGCACGAACCAGAGTTCCACCGCGCCAGGTGCGGGCGACGGCGTCACCGCGACGCCCGAGAGCCGCTCGATGTCCGCGGCCAACTCGTCGCGCAGCCGCAGTACCTCGTGGATTTTCTCCAGCCGCTTGTGCTGCCGGGCAGCTTCCTCGAAATTCAGTTCCTCGCTGAGGCGATCGCGCGCCGCGGTGATCGTCTCCACCAGCGACCGGCCTTGCGTGGAGAGAAACGCCGCCACCCGTTCCGTCTCGCTGCGGTATTCCTCCGGCGTGACCACTTGCTGGCACGGGCGCAGGCACATGTTCATCTCCCCGTAGATGCAGCCGGGGTGCGCGGGCGAAGGTTGCAGATCCTCCTCGCAGCGCCGCATCTGGAACAGGTCGAGGAACTGGCCCTGGAACTGGTCGGCGGCGGCGCGGCTGCGGAACGGACCGTAAAGGAGGCACTTGGAGCCGCTGAGCCGCGTGGTGACTTGGCTGCGCGGGAACGGGTTGGAAAGAATCAGCTTCACGTACGGCGGCATGCGCAGCTTGAGGAGCCGCAAGCAGGTTTCGGGAAAGTGCCGCCGCGCCAGCTCGTACTGGAGCAGGCTCGCCTCCAGCCGCGAGCCGGTCAGCCAGTACTCGACCCGCGAGGCCACTGACCGGAGATTCAGCAGGCGGCTCGGTTGCGCCCGTTCGCCGAGCAGGCGGCGCAGGCGGCGCCGAAGCACGTTGGTGCGGGCCAGGTACGGTGCGCCCTCGCGCGGCCAGATCAGAAAGACCGCCGGCCGGTCGGGTGTCGCCTCCAGTTTGGCGTCGAGGTCGTCGCCGACTTCGATGACCGCCGGCGCCGGCCGGTCCGCAACCATGCTTCGATTGTAGCGGGCGCCGGCGGCCACACGGCTGTTCTGGTTCTGACATAATGGCATCGGAGGCCGATGATGAATGGCACGCGTTTGAGCATCCAGTTCTCGG
Source organism: Acidobacteriota bacterium (assembly GCA_038060875.1). Classification (GTDB taxonomy): domain Bacteria; phylum Acidobacteriota; class Terriglobia; order Bryobacterales; family Bryobacteraceae; genus JBBTDS01. The sequence goes on from JBBTDS010000105.1 coordinate 16,079, forward strand.
ACGCCGGCGACGGTTACATTATGGCCGAGTGCCTGGACATTCCGGGTTGTGTCTCGCAGGGGAGGACGCACGCGGAGGCGCTCGCCAACCTTACTGAGGCGATCTCGGTGTGCCTGGAGGTGATCCTGGAAGACGCCGCGGCGAAAACCGCCGGAGCGCCGGCACCGCTGGATCTCGGCCGTTACGAGCTCTCCTTGTCTACCGCCGAACTGCTCCCAGCCGCCTGATGGGCCAGCAAGACTTGCCGCTCCAGCCCGGCCGGCTCCACATTAGAGTGTTCGAGTCCTTTGGCTGGGTGGTCCGCCGAAGCAAGAAGAACCATTTTGTGCTCACCCACCCGGGGAAGTCTGGAGTGTTGCTCTCGATTCCGGACCACCCTGAGGTGGCACGCGGAACACTTCGCGCTCAACTTCGAAGGGCTGGCCTCACCGACGAGGAGTACCGCGCTCGCTTCGACGCACTGTGAGCCGCCAGAGCTGCGCGTTTTTCTCCTTGCCCTCCACCCCCGCCCGCGGGTATACTGGGGTTTCCGATGTCTGTCCCCAACGCCAGGTCGTTTTGGTATCGATTTTGGCGCTTTACCCGCTCCGGGTAGAGTGGCGTTGGGGACCGGCTAGGCAGCAAGTTCAAATTGACCAACCCACTCGAAAGGGTGGGTTTTTTGTTTTATGGACGAACACGGAACAGAAAGGGGGCTACCCATGATCGTGTCGATGAGGCTCCATGCGTTCAAGGAGGAGGTGGATGCCGTCTGCGCCCGCATCCTGGAGTTCGGCTACAAGGTACACACCATCGAGGGCGAGGAGCGGGTGGTGATCGGCGCCGTCGGCGTCGGGGATGTGACCGCCTGCCTGGAGTCGCTCCGGGCCATGCCGGGGGTGGAACAGGCGGTGCGGATCTCGGCCCCGTACAAGTTCGTCAGCCGTGAGTTTCGGCGGGAGCGCAGCGTCATCAAGGTCAACGGCGTCGAGATCGGCGGCGGCGAGTTCGTGGTGATGGCCGGCCCGTGCGCGGTGGAATCGGAGAAGCAGATCATGGAGACGGCCGCGGCGGTCGCCGGCTGCGGCGCCCGCATGCTGCGCGGGGGCGCTTTCAAGCCGCGGACTTCGCCCTACGACTTCCAGGGCCTGGAACTGGAAGGGCTGAAGCTGCTGCGCCAGGCCAAGCAGGCCACCGGGCTGGACATCATCACCGAGGTGATGAGCGACGGCGACGTCGGGCTGGTGGCCGAGTACGCCGACGTGTTGCAGATCGGCGCGCGCAACATGCAGAATTTCGCCTTGCTCAAGGCGCTGGGCCGTTGCGGCCGCACGGTGCTGCTCAAGCGCGGCATGAGCTCAACCATCCACGAGCTGCTGATGTCGGCCGAATACATCGTCGCCCACGGCAACCCCAACGTGATCCTGTGCGAGCGCGGCATCCGCACCTTCGAGACCGCCACCCGCAACACCTGCGACATCGCGGCCGTGGCCGTGCTCAATGAGCTGACGCACCTGCCGGTGATCGTCGATCCCAGCCACGCCGCCGGCAAGCGCAGCCTGGTGCCGGCCCTGGCGCGGGCCGCGGTCGCCATCGGCGCCGACGGCTTGCTGGTGGAAGTGCATCCGCACCCGGAGAAGGCGGTCAGCGACGGGGCGCAGTCGCTGAGCTTCGCCCAGTTCCAGGCGATGATGCGCGAACTCGGCCCGTATATCCAGATCTGGAAGGGAGCGCGGGCGCAGGCGGCGGTGGGTGCGGGCTGCTAAGCTGCTAGTGTGAGGTTCCGGTTCCCGGCCTGGCTGGTCCTGCTCCTGCTGGCGGCGGTTTGCGGCGGCCTGGTCGCCCTGGTGTCGCTGCTGCGGGGGCGCGGCGCGTCCACCGCCGAGCTGTTGGCCCGCCTGCCCGCCGATGACGCCATCCTGCTGTGCGTCGATTTTCAGGCGCTGCGGCGCGCCGGCGTGCTGGACCTGCTGGCCGAATCCACCCTCGCCCAGGAACCCGAGTACCAGGCTTTCGTCCAGCAAAGCGGATTCGACTACCGCGAGCGCCTGGAGGCCGTGCTCATCTCCTTCCATCGCGACGGCAACTTCCTCCTGCTCCGCGGCCGCTTCGACTGGGGCAGCCTGAACGATTTCGTCCAGCGCCAGGGCGGGACCTGCTGGAACACCTTTTGCCGGGTGGCCGGCAGCAGCCCGGAGCGCAAGATCTCCTATTTCCCGGCCTGGCCGGATGTGATGGCCCTGGCCGTGAGCAAGGACGAATGGGCCGCGGCCCGCATGCAGACGCGCAGGCCGGAGACCGGCGCCATCGAAGTGCCCGCCCAGCCGGTCTGGTCGGTGCTCCCGGTCGGCCGGCTCGGGGCCGCCGAGGACCTGCCGGCCGGCACGCGGCTGTTCGCCAAGGCGCTGGGCGTCGCCGAGCGGATCGTGCTGTCGGCCGGGCCGAAGGGCGATGGCCTGGAGCTGCTGCTGGAGGTCACCTGCCGCTCGGCTCAGGACGCCGCCGCACTGCTCAGCCAGCTCCGGGGAATCACCGCGACGCTGGACAAGCTGATCGCCGGCGAAAAACAGAAGCCCAACCCGCGCGACCTGAGCGGTGTGATCACCCGCGGCCTGTTCGAGCAACACGACCAGCGCGTCATGGGCCGCTGGCCGCTGGAGCGGGCCTTTCTGGAAACGCTGGCCGGCGGGGGGATCTAGGCCACCCGCTTGACGAACGCTCCCGCCGGCTTGTAAACCAGCGCCGCCACCGCGCCCTGGAGCATCAATCCCAGCACACCGGCAAGAAGCCACTGAATTGCCAGCGTGAACGGGATCTTGATCATCATGTAGGAGCCAAAGGCCATCCCGATGGAGACATACGCGCCGAGGAAGAGGCCAAAACGCAGCCCTTCGATCACGCCCTTGCCTTCATAGCCCTTGATGAAGATGTAGACGAACAGGAACGAGCAGACCAGGCCGACGGGGTACATGATCCACATCAGCGAGTCCATGTCCGGCCGCCACACGTCCTTGAGGGCATCGTAGACGGGCTTCAGCGCCACGCCATGGACCAGGTAGTCAAACACCACGCCGACGACGAAGACAGCCACGCTGGCCAAGAGAAGTCTCTTGGTGTTCATCGATCCTCCTTGTATTTCCGGTTCTGGTGATACAACGGCTAAGATCATATCCCGGTGGCCGGGCGGTTGCAAGCGATCCGCTCGCGATAATCTGGAGGGGATGCCGCCCGCCGTTCTCTGCTCGGGGAACATTGTTCACGACACCGTGGTGCGCCCGGTCGAGGAGGTGGTCTTCGGCGTCGTCGCCTGGGTCGAATCGATCGAGCAGCACTTGGGCGGCAACGGGGCGAACACCGCCTGCGCGCTGGCCAGGTTGGGAGTGCCGGTGCGTCTCACCGGCATGGTCGGCCGCGACGCGGCCGGCCAGCAGTTGCTGCGCACGCTGGAATCGGCCGGGGTGGATACGCGCGCGGTGGGGCGCTCGGAGGCGCCAACCCCGGCTACCGTCTCGCTGGTGAACAAGCGGGGCGAACGCTGCCTGCTGCACCGCCCCGGCGCGAGCCTGGAGGCGTTCGTCGAGCCGCTCCAGTTCACTCCGGAACTGCTGGAGGGCGTCGCCCACTATCATCTGGCCAACATGTTCGCGCTGCCGAACCTGAGACGCCACGGCGCCGAGATGCTGCGGCGGGCGCGCGCTGCCGGCCTCAGCACCTCGCTCGACACGGCCTGGGACGCGCGCGGGCGGTGGCTCGAAGACCTGGCGCCGGCCCTGGCCTTCGTCGATCTGCTCTTCGTCAACGAAACCGAGGCCCGCTGCCTCAGCGGCGCGGACGAGCCCGCGGCCGCAGCCGCCGTCTTCCGCCAACTCGGCGTGCGCGACGTGGCCGTCAAGCTGGGTGAGCGCGGTTGCGCGGTTTTCACCGCCGGCAGCGCCACCAGCGTGCCTGCCTTCGAGGTCCCGGCGGTGGACACCACCGGCGCCGGCGACTGCTTTGCCGGCGCGTTTCTGGCCGCGTGGCTCCGCGGGCAGTCGCTGGCGGAAGCGGCGCGGTTCGCCAACGCCGCCGCCGCGCTGGCCATCCAGCGGCTGGGTTCCACCGGCGGGTTGCGCAGTTGGGAAGAGACCCTGGAGTGGATGAAAAGCGCGCCGGTGCGACCCGCCTAGCCGGGAATGGCGCGCTTGCGCAGCCGCAGCCAGGCGGCGAAGACGCCGGGGTTCTCCAGCCAGGTGAGCAGCCAGAGGATCATCTCTTCTTTTTCGGCCTGCTTGGCGGCGCTCGTCTTGGGATTGCGGAGCACCCAGCGGGCGTGATCCTTGGCCACGATGACCGGGCGGCGGCAGGCCTGCGCCCGCACGCGGTCGCCGGCGGCGAGCGCGCCCGCGTATTCGCGGCCCAGATCCAGCAGCGTTCGCTCCAGCTCCTCGAAGGAGTCCTGGCAGACGCCCGCCACCAGCGGAGCCAGCGGTATTCCGGTCGAGCGCAGCAGCCGCCGCAGGTAGCTCTCCGAAATGGGAGCGAGACGGCTGAGCAGATCGGCCCAGGCCGCCTCAGTGATGCTGGCCGGCTGCGTTTCGGCCAGGTACCCGGCCAGCTCGGCCCGTCTGGAGCGTTTGGTTGAGGCCACGGCGATATTTTGCGACGGCGCGCTGGTGCGCCGCCAGCCCTGTCGAGAACTGGTGGCCCCCGGAGGAGTCCGGAAGGGCCACGAAATAGATGTAATCGGTTTCGGCCGGCGCCAGCGCCGACTTCAGCGATTCCAGGCCGGGGTTGGCGATCGGTCCCGGCGGCAGGCCGGTGTGCTGGTAGGTGTTGTAGCGCTGCTTGCTGGCGAGGTCGGACTGATAGATCTCCCCGCGATAGCGGTCCTCCAGCAGCGCGGCGTAGATGGTGGTGGGATCGCACTGAAGCGGCATCTGGAGCCGGAGCCGGTTCACGAACACCGAAGCGACCAGCGGCCGCTCGCGGACCAGCGCGGTTTCCTTCTCCACCAGCGAAGCCAGCGTCACCGTGTCGCGCACACCGGCCGGCGCGCCCAGCGACGCCCACACATGGCGGAACCGGTCCGTCATCTGGCGGCAAAGCTCGATGGCGGTGGCGCGGCGCGGGAAGCGGTAGGTGTCGGGAAACAGGTAGCCTTCAAGCGAGGGCGCCTGCGGATCGAGGTCGCGGATCAACGCGGCATCGCGGGCCGCGTCGAGGAAGCGCTCGGCCGGCATGATGCCGAGGCGCTCCAGCGCGCTCGCGATATCGAACAGGTTGTGGCCCTCCGGGACCACCAGTTCGTGGTAGAACACATCGCCGCGGGCCATGCGGTCGAACACCTCCCACACCGAGGCCGGCTTGTCGAAGCGGTACTCGCCGGCCTGAACGACGGCGCGGGGGCGCAGCGAGCGGGCCAGCACAAACTGCCAGCCTGCGCGCACTACGCCGGCCTCGGAAAGAAGCCGCGCCACCTGGCGCGTGCTGGTGCCGCGCGGGATTTCGAGGAAGACTTCGCCGGCGAAGCCGGTGTACTTCCAGTGGAGCGAGAGCAGCGCCAGGCCCGCGCCGCCCGCCAGCGCCAGCAACAGCAGCAAGACCCGCCCGGCGCGCACCGCGGGTTACCCTTCCCGCTCCAGCGCCCGAGCGTCCAGGTAGCCCTGGAGCAGCAGGACGGCGGCCAGGCGGTCCACCGCCCGGGCGCGCTTCTCGATGCTGACGCCGCTCGCGCGCAGCACGCGCTCGGCCTCGACGGTGGTCAGCCGTTCGTCGCGTAGCTCGAAGGGAAGCCCGGTGTGGCGCGCGAGGCCCTCGGCGAACTCGCGCACCCACTCCGCCTGGCGGCCTTCCTCCCCGCTCATGTGCAACGGATGTCCCACCAGAATCAAAGTTACGCCCTTCTCGGCGGCCAGCCTGGCCAGCGCGGCCAGGTCCTCGCGCTTGTTGGTGCGCGCCAGCGTGGGCAAGCCCTGCGCGGTCAGCCCCAGCTCGTCGCTGACGGCCAGCCCGATCCGCCGCCGGCCCACGTCTAGCGCCAGTACTCTGCCCTGCTTCGGCTCAGTCACAGCTCCGATTTCATTATATGGTCCGCCGTGCTAGAGTAACCA
>JBBTDS010000106.1:0-5191 GCA_038060875.1 Acidobacteriota bacterium
GTCGCCTCAGCGCCGGGCGCCGAGCGCGCCAGCGCCTGCGCCCGCTCCTCAACCACGTCGCAGCAAGCGACCAGGGGGCAGCCCGCCAGCGCTTTGGCACGCTTGTGCCCAATCAGCCCGCAGCCGACGATGGCCACCCGCATGCTACTTCCAGTCCTTTCCACGGTCGGCGGGGACGATGCGGCGCAGCGTGTAGATGTCCGAGTCCCTCAACTCCGCGCCGTACTCGGCGAGCCGGGGCCAGGGATCCCAGACCGCACTGATGAGCCTGCCCGAGATGCCCTCGCTGGCCGGCGACGCCAGAAATACGCAGAGCTCGGCCGCTTGCTCGGGCGAGGCCGCTTCGCCGGCTTGTTGAGCCTGGGTGAACTCCCTGGCCCCCGCCCGCTCGGAGCCGGCCTGGAGTACGGCTTGCTGCATGGCCGTGTTCAAGGCGCCCGGCGCCATGCAGTTCACCCGGATCCCCCAGGCGGCCGCCTCCTGGGCCAGCGTCTCGCTGAACCGTACCAGGCCCGCCTTGGCCGTGGCGTAAGCGGAGAAGCGCGGGCGCGGGCCGGTCGCGCCGCCCCCGGAGAGGGTTATGATGCTGCCGCCGCCGCCTTCCCGCATCCAGGGTACCACCAGCCGGCACAGCGCCACCGGGGCCAGCAGGTTGATCCGGATGGTGTCCGTCCAACGCTCCCAATCGTTGTCCCACAGCGCGCCGATCGGCCCGATCACCGCCGCGTTGTTGACCAGCGCATCCAGGCGGGGCCGGAGGCGGCGCGCCTGGGCGAGGATTTCTGCCGGCGCCTCGGGATCCATCAGATCGGCCGCCACCGCCTGAACACCCTGCCCGGCGCGGCCATGCCGGCCCAGTTCCTCACACATCCGGCCCAGAGCCTCTCCCGAGTTGTCCGTCAAGGTCAGGTCCGCGCCCTCGCGCCACATAGCCTGGACGATCTGCCGGCCGAGGCCGCCGACGGCCCCGGTGACAATGACGCTCCTGCCACAGAGGACCCCGCTAGGAAGGACTGCCGTCATGGCTCAAGCGACCACCGGCCCGGGTGAGTCTGGCTCGCTCCGCGCCGGAGCACAAGTAGCGACTATAGCACGGTTCTCACCTCCGGCCGGCTCCGTTGATGGTAGAATACTTGCTTTTAGGCCCGTACCGAGGGACGCGCGGCTGCCCGAACGCCCCGATGAAAAGATTGCTGTATGATTCTCCCGCTGGAGTTGCCTGTCCCGCCCGGCTATTTCGCGCGTCCGGTTTGGACCGGCAACGGCTTCCGCATCGGAGATGCGATCTTGCGAGTGCTGTCCTATGGAGGTGAGCCGGCTGGCTGGACGGACGAGCTGACCCAGGTCCACGAGGACGTTGCCGGGGAGGATCATTACATCGATCGCGCGTCTCGGGAACATGCCGGCGACGAGCTGGAGCGCTGGATGTCCACTGCCAGACCGGTGGTAATCGATATCGGCTGTTCCTCCGGCTTCTTGCTGAAGTCACTGCGGAAGCGGTTTCCCGGGCACTGCCTGCTGGGTGCCGATTGCGTGCCGGGGCCGCTGGAGAGGCTGGCGGCGGCCATGCCGGATCTGCCGCTGATGCAATTCGACCTCCCGTCATGCCCGCTTCCCGACGGCTGCTTCGACGCGGTCGTGCTTCTAAACGTGCTCGAACACGTCGAGGATGATCTGGCGGCGGTGCGGCAGGTTTACAGGATCCTGAAGCCGGGTGGCGTGGCAGTTGTGGAGGTCCCGGCCGGCCCCCATCTTTACGACGTCTACGATCGGCAGCTCCTTCACTACCGAAGGTACCGGATGGGAGACTTGACGGCTCTGTTTCAACGGGCGGGATTTCGGGTCCTAGCTCGGTCCCATCTCGGTTTTTTTCTCTATCCGGCGTTTAGAACCGTGAAGAAGCGAAACCAGAAGTATCTTCGCGAAGCCCCGGAAATCCAAAGGGAGATCGTGCGGCGGAGCATCCGCCGTTCCAGCAACAGCCCCCTGATGTACGGAATCATGAAGTTGGAAGCTGCCCTCCGGAGATGGGTCCGATATCCGGCAGGGATTCGGTGCCTGGTCACCTGCCGGAGGCCGGCCGAATGAGGCCAGTCGTTGATTACCGGCGAGCCGTTCAATTGCTCAGGAGAACTAAGGAGTGAACAAGCAACCAGACATCAGCCTGATCTTGCCGGCCTTCAATGAGGTGGCTACGATCGCGGAGACCATCAGTGAGGTCATTGGCTATTTCACGAGCCGGCAACTCCGCTACGAAATCATTGTGGCCGCCGACGGGGACGACGGGACTCGGGAACGGGCCGGCGAGCTCGCGCGAGACAACCCTGCCATCAAAGTGATCGGAGACAAGGCCCGGCGGGGCAAAGGGCGAGGGATCCGCGAAGGGGTGGCGATCGCCAACGGCAAGATCATCGGTTTTGCGGACGCCGACAACAAAGTGCCCATTTCCGAGTTCGACAAGCTGGCGCCATGGCTTGAGCAGGGTTTTCCGGTGGTGATAGGCTCGCGGGCGCTGAAGGAGTCCGTCATCGAACGCTACCAGCCTTTCTACCGCCGGATCGGAGCTCGGGGCTTCTCTCTGTTCATGCACACGGTCGTCGGCCTCCCCGGAATCGTCGATACCCAGTGCGGATTCAAGTTCTTCCGCCGGGAGGCGGCCGTCGAGTTGTTCCGGCGGCAGCGCATCGATGGTTATATGTTCGACGTGGAGATCCTTGCCCTGGCCCGGCAGTTGGATTTTGCAATCAAACAGGTCCCGATTCGCTGGCACGATGACGGCGACAGCCGGTTGCGGCTATTTGCCGGCAACCTCCGCAACGTCATCGACATCTTCCGGATACGGCTCCGGCTCTCGCGGCTGGGCGGGGTTCCCGTGATGAGCAAGGCTCAGTCGCTAGGCGGCGACGAGTAGGGTCTTAGGCAACCTTGAGGATTCTGGTCACTGGAGCGGCCGGTTTTATAGGCAGTAACCTGGTCGATCGTTTGTTGGCCGAGGGCCACGAAGTTGTGGGCCTCGACAATTTATCAACCGGGCAGCCGGAATTCCTCCACCAGGCTTCCGGCTCGGACCGCTTCACCCTGGTCGAGGGGGACATCCTTGATCCGCCGACCGTCAGGCGGGCCCTGGCTGGCGTCGATCTGGTGTTCCACCTCGCGGCCAACGCCGATGTCCGCTTTGGGACCCAACATCCCTGGAAAGACCTGGAGCAGAATACTGTCGGCACTTCCCGGGTCCTGGAGGCCATGCTGGAGTGCGGTGTCCGCCGCATTGCGTTCGCCTCGACCGGGTCCGTTTATGGCGAACCGGAGGTTTTTCCGACGCCGGAGGATGCTCCCTTTCCGGTTCAGACGTCTTTGTATGCCGCCTCTAAGCTGGCCGCCGAAGGCCTCATCAGCGCTTACTGTGAAGGCCTCGGCATGCAAGGCTATATCTTTCGCTTCGTCTCGATCCTTGGAGAGCGTTACACCCACGGTCACGTGTTCGACTTCTACAAACAGCTACTTGACCATCCTGAAACCTTGACCGTCTTAGGCGACGGCAAGCAGAGAAAGTCCTATCTCTACGTACAGGACTGTATTGAGGCGATGTTGGCAGCCACTGAGCGGTCCAGCCGGAACGTGAGCATCTTCAATCTTGGAACCGACGAGTATTGTGAGGTAGACGATTCGATCGGCTGGATCTGCGAGTACCTGGGCGCCAGGCCGGCGCTGGTTTACACTGGCGGAAAGCGAGGCTGGGTCGGGGACAGCCCGTTCATCTTCCTCGATTGCGCGCGCATGCGGGCGCTGGGTTGGAAGCCCAGGCTGAGCATTCACGAAGGAGTGGTCCGGACGCTGGCCTACTTGCAGCAGAACAGTTGGCTTCTAAAGCGCCGCTAGGCTTCCGAGGGCTCCTTCTCGGTTCTCGCAGACGACGCAGCATTTTCTTGGACTTATGAACTATAGAAGACACGCACAGGACGAGTCCAGCTTGAGGAAGAACGTTGAGTTTTTTCGAAACGCTCACGGTAACTACGAGAAAAATGTCGGCGAGCTGGATACTTACTCAAACATCAGAGCCAGCGTGGGAGAGGCAATTCGGGGTATTAGTCGTCTCCTTGACATTGGCAACGGGGGCATATTCGACTACGAAACGGGACTTGTGGGCAGTATCGTGGCGCTGGACCCTCTGTTCGACGACTTCTCGAGCTCCGGCTTACCCGGCAACGTGACCTTGAGAAGCGGGAGCGCACTGGACATCCCCGAACCGGACGCGTCCTTCGATGGGGTTCTTATGGTGATGCTGCTCCACCATCTGGTCGGGAAGACAGCACGGGAATCGCTGGCCAATGTGCGCGCGGCGATGCGAGAAGGACTGCGTGTTTTGCGACCCGGCGGCAGGTTGGTGATTGTCGAGTCGTGCGTTCCGAGGTGGTTTTACTTGACCGAGAAGATCTTGTTTCCTGTTCTTGCGCCGTGCATACACAGACTTCTTTCGCACCCAGCCACGCTCCAATTCCCCCCCGAGCTGATCGAACAGGCGATCAGGGACTGCGACCAGGATGTGGTCGTCAGCCGGATCGCCCTGGGGAGGTGGATACTCCAATTCGGGTTCCGGTTTCCGGCCGTTCTGACACCTGTTCAGGTCCATCGGTTCATGACAACAAAAGTCTGAGTCGACTGCTCCAAATTGTCATTGTACTGTCCAGATTCCCGCCTGCTGCCAGCCGGTGCCTTGCCCGCCGGTGTCGATCGTGTGAGTGTAGACAAGCTTGGCGCCGGCAAAAGCCGGCTTGAAGGTCAGGGCCAGGTTGAGCGTCAGCAGGTTGCCTGACCCCGAAGCCGAGGAGGCGCCCAGGTTCAAGGCGCACTGGCTGTTCTCGACGACCCCGGCACTGCCGAACGTCCTTACGTCCCAGGCGGTGACCGCGTCGTTGGCCAGCCCGATGATGTTGCTGGTCCGGCTGTAGCCGAGGTAGCAGGCGTTGTTTGCACCGAGGTAGGAGTTGACCAGGATTACCGCCCCGCTCAGGTCCGCATAGCCGTCCGCGTCCGAGTACACGAAGCTGAAGGTCTGGCTGACGCCGCCGCCGGAAGAGGGCGCCACCGAAACGACCGACGGCGGGTACCGGCTGCCGCCGGCCGTCCAACTGCCCACCTGCTGCCAGCCGGTGCCTTGCCCGCCGGTGTCGATCGTGTGAGTGTAGACAAG
>JBBTDS010000106.1:5291-9106 GCA_038060875.1 Acidobacteriota bacterium
CCTGCTGCCAGCCGGTGCCTTGCCCGCCGGTGTCGATCGTGTGAGTGTAGACAAGCTTGGCGCCGGCAAAAGCCGGCTTGAAGGTCAGGGCCAGGTTGAGCGTCAGCAGGTTGCCTGACCCCGAAGCCGAGGAGGCGCCCAGGTTCAAGGCGCACTGGCTGTTCTCGACGACCCCGGCACTGCCGAACGTCCTTACGTCCCAGGCGGTGACCGCGTCGTTGGCCAGCCCGATGATGTTGCTGGTCCGGCTGTAGCCGAGGTAGCAGGCGTTGTTTGCACCGAGGTAGGAGTTGACCAGGATTACCGCCCCGCTCAGGTCCGCATAGCCGTCCGCGTCCGAGTACACGAAGCTGAAGGTCTGGCTGCCGCCGCCACCCCAGTACGGCGTCACCGAAACGACCGACGGCGGGAAGCCGACCCTGATCTTCGATACGAACACATCACCGCTGCCCAGCGGACCGGAGCGGAAGGCGCCGGTGGTGGTTGGGAAATCGTAGGAGAAGGTAAACCCGGTGACGTAGCCGCTACCCGAGCTATCCACGGTGATCGCCTGGCCGCGGTCATCGGCGGAGCCGCCCAGGTAGCTGGAATGCACGAGGCTCGTGCCGGCGGCGTCCAGTACTGTCAGAAACGCATCGACCATCCCCCCGAAGCTGGACTGCACGGCCGCGCGCAGCGGGAAATTCGACGAGGTGGTGAAGCCGGTGATCCAGGCCCTTTCCGACCCATCGACTTTCAGCGCGGCCGCTTCCTCCTCGCCGCTGCCCCCCAGGTAAGTCGAGTAGACCAGCGTATTTCCGCCCACGTTCAGCTTGGCCACGAAGGCGTCGTACATTCCCGCCTTGGTGGTCTGGACGGCGCCCGTCGAGAGGGGGAAGTTGGACGAGGCGGTCGATCCGGCGAGGTAACAGTTACCGCCCGCATCCACCGCAACCGCGTTCGCCTGGTCCACTCCGCTTCCTCCCAGGTAGGTCGAGTAGACCAGCGCCGAGCCGTAAGCGTTCAGCTTGGCGACAAAACCGTCGTTGGCCCCGGCGCGGGAGGATCTGAGCGCATTGACGACCGGGAAATCGTTGGAATCGGTCTGGCCGGCCAGGTAGGCGTTTCCGGCCGCGTCGATGGCCATGCCCTTGGCGGTGTCATTGCCGGTCCCGCCCAGAAAGGTGGAGTAGACCAGCGCCGAGCCGGCCGGGTTCACTTTGCTCACGAAGGCGTCGTAGTAGCCGCCGCGGTTCAGGCTTTGCAGCACCCCGGCGGTGGTGGGGAAGCCGATCGAGGACGTGTACCCGGTGATGTAAGCGTTGCCGGCGGAGTCGGCGGCGACCGCCACCGCGTAGTCGCTGCCTCCCCCGCCCAGGTAGGTGGAGTAAACGAGCGCCCCGGCCGGATCGAGCTTGGCCACAAAGCCGTCTTCCAGCCCGCCGTGAGTCCGGTCGAAGGCGGCCGAGGTGGTCGGGAAGTCCCCGGACAACGTGACCCCGGCAAGATAGACGTTGCCGGCGGCATCCACGGCGATCGCCCGCCCCGCGTCCCCCAGGCTGCCCCCCAGGAATGTCGAGTAGACGACGCCGGCGCCGGTGGGGTCCAGCTTGGTCACGAACACGTCGCGGCCGCCCCTGAGCGCGGGCTGGGCCGCGGCCCGGATCGGGAAGTTGGTCGAGTAGGTCTCGCCGGTCACGTACATCGCCCCGGAGGAGTCGGTGGCCACACCGTAGGCGGCCTCGAAACGGCTTCCGCCCAGGTAGCTGGAGTAGGTCAGCAACGGGTCGATGATGAGCGGCAGGGTCTGGTCGTAGGGGCCGACCTCGAAGCGCACCTCGTTCAGTGCCGCGGTGCGATAGCGGGCGGCCACTGCGGTCCTTCGCCCCTCCTTCTCCTGGTAGGCCAGCGGCCGGTGGTGGCGGAGCTCGCCGTGCCCGGTCCCCAGCACCAGGTCGCCGGCCGCGTCCAGCCGCAGGCTGCTCACGCCGCGGAAGGCGACCCGGATCGAGGCTGGGTCGGCGCCCGGCGCCAGCACGTAATCGTATTCCAGCTTGCCCTGGCTGGCGTAGTAGACCAGGTCCACGCCGGGGTAAACGCCGGTGTAGCGGACCCGCCCGAAGCCCTGCACGTTCGCCCGCCATTGGGAAGGATCGGACCCGCCGTAGTAGTTGCTCCTGGACGCCTGTTCATCTTCGCCGGCCGCCGGTGGCGAGGGTTGGCTGCCCACCAGGTCGATCCACATCAGCACCGGGTGGTCCCCCATTTTTTCCCCGCTCGCTGGCAACAGGTGCAGCGCACTGCCGTCAGCCATAAGCAGGACCGCGTACCCATGACCCCTGGCCACGAACTTCACCGCCGGGTCCGCTTGTCCCAGGTTCGGCTCGAAGCGCACGGCGGGGCCGGCGGCCAGCAGCGCCGAGGCGGACAGCATCAGGGTCCCGAGCGTCATGGCCGGTCTCAAGCTACACAACCTCCGCCTCTTAGATCGGCAGTTTGGGGGAAGAGCCTTAGCTGGCCGCTCGCCCGGCTGCGCTGTCTTGGTTTGGGCCACCGCATACGACAGCAGCACCGGGGTGTTCCTGGTCCCGGCTTCCGGGGCGGTACGGTTATTCCACGTGCAGCCGGAACTGTACGATGCGGGCGGGGTCTCGCGGGCCGAACCAAGCACCCCGCTCTTGCACCGCGGCAAGTCGAATAATGTAGCGGCCCGGGCGTTCGGGAGCGGTGATCGTTAACTGGACGACAGCGCTTTCGCCCGGGAAAAGCACGTTCTCCATCGGCGTGCGGGCGCCCTCGCCGATGACCCTGCCCGTCTCCGGATTCAGCAAGTGGTACGCCGGCCAGGTGGGATACAGACCGAACGGTTGCCACGGGTAGAGACTTCGGTTGGTTACGAGCACAGTTGCCGGTGCTTGTTCCTTCGGCCTGAGTCTCTGCGGGGGCGCGCCGATGATTTGGAAGTCCACATCGTAACCCCGCTCCTCCCCGTATGGCTGGTAGAGGGCGAAGTACCGCCCGCGCCGCACCAACGAAAGCCCCGCCCGCCTCATTTCCTCCCGCATGCGAACCTCTTCAGAAACCGGCAGCAGGTATGCGAAACCGGTGAAATCGAATCTGGTGCCTTTCTCGAGGACTTCTCGCGGCCGCATTTTCGGTCCGTAGCCGGTTCTCAAGGAAGCGGTGTGCCCATTGACAACCGGCACATTGAGTTGCTGGCCGACAAGTTGCACGGTTGACCCATGGGCAAACTCGGGCATCTGCGGATCGTGAGCGACATACGCCGCGCTGCGGCCCTTGAGCAGCTCGGCCATCTCCGCGGATTGCGGGCCGTACCAGTCGCGGCGGCGGCTGTACATGCCATACTGCTGGTCATAGAAGCCGAAGCGCCTGCCCCTGTCCCACTCCCGCCACTTTTCGGCCGGCACCAGCGCCAGCAGCGTGCAATTCTCCAGCAGCGCGACGAAGACCGCGGTGGTGAGGACAATGCGACCGGTCCTCCGGCGGCCGCATCTTACCAGGTAATCCAGGAAGAGCGCGCCGCTCGCCAGCAGGCCGAGGTTCACCACCACCGAAATGCGGCGGACGTCCCGAATCCCACTCGCGCCGGGCAGGAAATCGTGGACCAGACGCCAGAGGGCCATCCCGCCGCCCAAGTCGGAAACAAGCAGCGCCAGCGCGGCCGACGCCGCCACGAAAGCCAGCGCCGTCCGCCCGCGATCTTCCGCGCGCCAGGGCCGATGCCAGGCAAACCATACAGCGGAACCTATTGCCAGGAACATGAAAACGAAGCCAATGAAGTGAGTTTCATGCGGCCTGCCAGCGCCCGCGAGCCG
>JBBTDS010000107.1:0-6490 GCA_038060875.1 Acidobacteriota bacterium
CCACTTACTTCAAGCACCGCCGCAGGAACTCGTAGATCTCGCGGCGGGACTCGCGGGCCAGCCTGGTGTCGAGCCGGTTGAAGCTGTGGCCGCCGGGGGCGTCCTGGTAGATCTTGTATTCGAACTTCTTGCCCTCGGCTTTGAGCTCGGCGATCAGGCGCTCCACTTCGAGCACGTTCACGTCTTCGTCGTTGGTGTTGGTGTGAATCAGCAGCGGGGTGGCGAGCTTCTTGACGTGCGAGATGGGCGAGCGGCGCCGGTACTCCTTGACGTCGTCCGGGGCGGTCTTGCCGATGTGATAGGGCGCTGAGAACTGGGCCCGGCAACCCTCCGACTTGTAGCCCATCCGCGCCAC
This sequence comes from Acidobacteriota bacterium, assembly GCA_038060875.1. Lineage (GTDB taxonomy): Bacteria > Acidobacteriota > Terriglobia > Bryobacterales > Bryobacteraceae > JBBTDS01. The sequence continues at coordinate 356 of JBBTDS010000107.1, forward strand.
CAGGTCGCTGACCGGCACGCCGGCGTAGGCGGCGGCGTACGCTTCGGGGTGCTCGAAGATGTTCATCAGCGCGATCATGCCGCCATGGCTCCAGCCGACGATGCCAACCCGCTTGGGATCGAGGAAATCGTAGGTTTCGAGCATCCAGGCGCGGCCGGCCAGCACGTCGTCGTTCTCGCGCCCGCCGTAGTCGATCTGGCGGTAGAGGCCGCCGCCGTAGCCGGTCGAGCCGCGGTAGTCGGGGGCGATGATCGAGTAGCCCTGCTCGATCAGCTCGCGCACAATGTGGGCCGAGCCGGTGGAGAAGTTGGAATGCACGCCGCCGTGCACCAGCACAATCAGCGGGTGCTTCCTGGCGCGGTCCAGTTTCTTGGGGATAAAGATATAGGCGTGGATGATGAGCGGGTTGCCGGCGCCCTGGGCGGTGGGGTTGGTCTCCCGGCGCGGCGGCAGGCTGGTGTAGCTGACCTTATCGACCTCGGCGATGTCGCCCAGCTCCACGTGCCACATCAGGTCATCGATCGCCTTGAGAACCTGGCTGTGCTGATGATCGGGACCGGCCTCAGCCGGGGCGGCCGCCCGCTGTTGGGCCAACAGCGGGCAAATGAGCGCAACAAGAAGTAGTAAACGCGACCCCATGTGAGCAGTAGATCATAAGGCGAGCGGCGGGTACAACCGGCCCGTCCGGCCTCGAGGGTTTAGAATGGGAACGTGGGCTGGACGACTTCCCTGGCTGGTGTGCTCGCGGCTGGTACCCTGCTCGCGCAGGGCGGCTTCTTCCCGCTGCGCGAGGTGCGGGCGGGGATGAAGGGCACCGGGCGGACGGTATTCGCGGGCGACCAGGTCGAGCAGTTCGGGGTGGAGATCCTGGGCGTGCTGGAGAACGTTGGCCCCAAGCAGTCGCTGGTGCTGGCCCGGCTTTCGGGCGGGCCGCTGGAGAAGACCGGCGTACTGCAAGGGATGAGCGGCAGCCCGGTGTACGTCGAGGGGCGGCTGCTCGGCGCGGTGGCGATGGCCTTCCCGTTCTCCAAGGAGCCCCTTGCGGCCATCCGCCCGATCCACGACCTGCTCAACGTTGCGCAGCCCGTGTCCGGGAGCGAGCGGCGCGCCCGCGTTACGGTGCTCGACCGGGATCTAGCCGGGATCTTCCCGCCGCCGCAAGCCCTGCCGGCCGGCGGGGAGAAGCTGGCCGACATCGCCACGCCGGTGTCGTTCAGCGGTTTCACGCGGAACGCGGTCGAGCGGTTCGCGCCCCAGTTGCGGGCGCTGGGGCTGGAGCCGCATCAGGGCGTCTCCGGCGGCGGGCGGCCGGCCGACGGTTACGGCGATCCGGCGCGCCTGAAGCCGGGTTCGATGATCACCGTGCAGTTGCTCTCGGGCGACATGAGCCTGGGCGCCGACGGCACGGTGACGCACATCGATGGCAAGCGCGTTTATGCTTTCGGGCACCGCTTCCTGTCGATCGGCAGCACCGAACTGCCCTTCGCCCGCGCCGAGGTGCTGACGCTGCTGCCCACGCTCTCCTCGTCATTCAAGATTTCCGCCCCGCGGGAGTGGATGGGCACCATTACCGAGGACCGCAGCACCGGGGTGGCGGGCGAACTGGGGCGGCGCACCGAGCTGGCCCCGGTCGTGATCACCGTGGCGCGGCCGGCGGGCGGCAAGCGATCCTCCTACACCCTGGGCATGGTGCGGGATCGGCTGCTTTCCCCCTTGCTGTTGCAGATGGCGGTGTACTCCGCGATCGACGCCACCGAACAGGCGCTCGGCTCGTCCACGATCGCGGTGCGCGGCCGGTTCGAGTTCCAGAGCAACGCCGCGCCGGTGCTGCTCAACAACATGTACGCCGGCGACATGAACCTGCCGATGGTGGTTTCGGCGTCCACGGCCGTGCCGCTGGCCTACGTGCTGCAAAGCGGCTTCGATGCCCTGCGGCTCAAGAAGGTAGCCCTGGAGATCGACGTCCTCGACCGCAAGCGGCAATGGCAGATAGAACAGGCGTGGATCTCGCGGCGGGAAGTGCGTCCGGGCGAGAGCGTCGAGCTGACCGTTGTGCTCAGCGGCGAGAACGGCGCCGAGCTGAGCCGCAGGGTGAGTTACACGGCGCCGGTCGGCGCTCCGGCCGGACCGCTGCATATCACGGTGGCCGACGCCGCCACCGCGAACCTGGCCGAGTACCAGCAGCTCATCGGCACGGCGCACAAGTCGGCGGCGCAACTGGTCTCGTTCGTCAATTCGCTGCGCCCCAACACCAGGGCGTATGTCCGGGTCGCGCGCGCCGAACCCGGCTATGACGTGCTCGGCCAGACCCTCCCCCATCCGCCGCCGTCGGTGGCTCTGATTCTGGCCCGCTCCCAGTCCGGGCTGGGCGGCGGCGCCCCGGCCTACACATCGAAGGTCGCCGAGCTGGTGATCGACGCCGGCGACATGGTGGTGACGGGATCGAAGACGATCCAGGTGGAAGTCAAAGAATGAGACGTTGGGTTGTGGGTTGTGGGTTGTGGGTAGTGGGCGTGTGTCTGCACGGCGCCGTCACCGCCACCTGGGAGATGAATACCTACCGGGATTTTCTGGCCGGCCGGTTTTCCGGGTTGTCGCTGGACCGGGAGGGGCGGCTGCGGCTGGCGCCGAAGCTGGAGACGGTATTCGCCTCCGATCAGCCGATCATCTGGAGCCTGGTTCAGGCGCCCGACGGGACGCTCTACGCCGGCACCGGGCATCGGGGGCGCGTCTTCCGCATCGACAAATCGGGCAAGGCCTCGCTGGTGTGGACGGCGGACCAGCCGGAGGTCTTTGCGCTCGCGCTGGATGCGAAGGGCGTGGTCTACGCGGCCGCATCGCCGGACGGCAAGATCTACCGGCTGGAAGACGGCAAAGCGGCGGAGTACTTCGAGCCGAAGACAAAGTACATCTGGGCGCTGGCGTTCGGGCCGGACGGCAAGCTCTACGCCGGCACCGGGGACCAGGGCAAAATCTTCCGCGTGGACGGGCCGGGCAAGGGCGAAGTCTATTACGAGACCGGCCAAACCCACGTGACCTGCCTCGCCTTTGACCGCGACGGGCGGCTGCTGGCCGGCAGCGAGCCGAACGGCATCCTCTACCGGGTTTCGGCCAAAGACAAGGCGTTCGTGCTCTATGATGCGAGCCTGCCGGAGATCCGCTCGATCCTGCCCGGGCCGGACGGAGCGATTTACGCGGCCGCGCTGGGGGGATCGCTGGTGAGGCGCCCGCTGGGCGTCATGCCCGCCGGCGCCGGAGCGGGAATCGCGCCCGCCACCGCCACCACCAGTACCACTATCACCGTGACCGACGAGGCCCAGGGCGGCGTCGAAATCAAGCCGAAGGCCGAGCAGTCCAAGACGGCGCCGGCGCCCGCAACCACTCTCGCCGCACCGGTCATCGATGTCTCCGGGGTGGAGAAGTCCGCGCTGTACCGCATCGCCGCCGACCACACCGTCGAGACCCTGTGGAGCTCGAAGGAGGAGAACGCTTACGCGCTGGCGCTGGAGGGCGGGCAGGTCGTGTTCGGCACCGACGGCCAGGGGCGGATCTACCGGCTGAATCCGGACCGCAAGGTGACGCTGCTGGCGCAGACCAACGAAGGCGAAGCGATGCGGCTGGTGGCCACCAGCGCCGGCCTGCTGGCGGCCACCGGGGACGCGGGCAAGGTCTACCGGCTGGGCGAGAGCCCCAGCGGCGCCGGCGTTTACGAATCGCCGGTGCATGACGCGGGCACGGTGGCCCGCTGGGGGCGGGTGAGCTGGCGCGGCGAGGCGCTGGAAGGCGGGCGGGTGAAACTCGAAACGCGCAGCGGGAACTCCGCCCGGCCGGACAAGACCTGGAGCGAGTGGTCGGAGCCGCTCTCGACCGGCGCGCTCATCCCCAGCCCCAACGCGCGTTACCTTCAGTGGCGGGCTGAGTTCACCGCCTCGGGCGGGGCCACGCCGGCGCTGGACAGCGTGAGCGTCGCCTACCTGCCGCAGAACACGGCGCCGGTGCTGAAGAGCATCAGCGTGGTCAGCCAGACCGCTGGCGCAGCCGCCGCCAGGCCGGCGCCCGCGACCGCCGCTTACAGCATCACGGTGACCGACACCGGCGAGTCGCCGGCGCCTACTTCGGCGGGGACCCCGACGCAAGCGGTCGGGCGCGCCGCCGCCGAGCAGTTGCAGATCACCTGGCAGGCCGAGGATGCCGACGGCGACCGGATGGTCTACTCGCTGTATTTCCGCGGCGAGGACGAGCGCGAGTGGAAGGCGCTGAAGACGAACATCAGCGAGAACAGCTACTCGATCGACGGCGATGCGCTGGCCGACGGACGGCACTTCTTCCGCGTGATGGCGTCGGACCTGCCCGCCAACCCGCCTTCGCTCGCCCGTCAGGCCGAACTGACCAGCGCGCCGGTGCTGATCGATCACACGCCGCCGCAGGTGAAAGCAGGGCCGCCGCGGCGCTCGGGGGGGCGGGTCGAGATCGAGTTCGAGGCCGCTGACGCGGCTTCTTCGCTGCGCCGCTCCGAATACTCGGTGGACGCCGGTCCCTGGACGCCGGTGGGGCCGCTCGACGGCGTGCTGGATTCGCAGCAGGAGAGATTCCGGCTGGAGGTGGAGAACCTGAGCGCCGGCGAGCACCTGGTGGTGCTGCGCGTCTACGACGCCAGCCACAACGCCGGTCTGGCCCGGGTGGTGGTGCGGTAGGGGGGGCGGATCTGCGTTCCGCGGCCGGGGGCATGCCCTGGTCAGGCGCTGCCCTCCATCTCTCCCTGGGCCGGGCTGATGCGACCGATCCAATAAGCAGGCCGACGGCTATGATGCGCCACGGCGAGTATCAGCAAGCTATCCCTCTCAATAGTGTAGATAAGCGAATAACGGAACTTGTGAAGGATACGCCTGCGGATACCCGGCCTGACCTCCGCCGCCGATTCCGGGAACTGTGCCATGAGGTCCTCAGCCCTCTGAACCTCGGCAAAAAAGCGCCGTCCGAGCCCTTTCGCTCGCCGCTCGAGGTAGCCGATCTCATGCAGTAACTCATCCTCGGCGGCCTCGTGGTAGTTGATGAGCATCAGCGGAACAGGCTTTCCGCCTTCTTCGCTACCTCTTCCGCTGGGACCGCCTTGGCGCGACCACCGCGATACTCGCCCAAGCGCCTTTGGGCCTCCTCTGCCCAAAGGCGCTCCGCCTCTTCCTCGCTCAATTCCTCTAAGCTCGCCAGAAGCCTTTGCGCCAAGGCCGCCCGATCCTGGACATCCAGGCTCAGGGCGCTCTTGAAGACCTCTGCCCGTTCTGGCATTTCGACCTCCACGCCTATTCTATCTACCCGGGGAGTTCCACGCTTGTCAGCCCGCGGATCGAGCGACGTATTCACTGCGGGCCCGGGGCCCGGATGTGGGGCGTCCTGACGGTACTGCCACAAGAGAAGATCGAGCTTCTTGACGTCGGAAAAGTGCGTGTATGCCGGGAACGCGCGCTCGAATGCGTCCCTCAGAGCCTGAAAGTCCCGATGCCCAATCAGGCGCCCGACTTGTTCCTCGAGCCGGCCGTACATGCCGATCAACCCGCGCAGCCGGCGATCGGCCAGTTCAGTTGGTTTCGGGATATCGAGATGGAGGCTCTCGCGAACATGCCTGTCGTAAACGGGCTTGTCGGGTCGGATCGTGGCCAGGAGCTTCGAGCAGAAGGAAGCCTCGATGCGACCCGTCCTGCGATAGGCCTGCCTGAGGATGTCCTCAAAGGTCGTCGTCAGACTGCTCTTTCTTTCCTCCAGAAGCTTAAAGAAACAGTCGTACCAGTCCCTACTCCGGCGCTGTATTCTGTAGTAGCTGTTGAACGCAGAGCGGTACTCTATATCCATGGCGACGTCGGTGGAGGCCAGACGGCGTTGCAGATAGTCGTAACGGCTCAAGTGCGAGTAGGTGACTCGCCTAAGAATACTGTCGATCCGCTTCTGAAGTCGATCGAGAATCATGCCGCTGTCCTTCATGCCGCCTAACAACTCGGGCGCTCACGCGCGGCCCGGTTTTGGCCGTCGCCTGCTGCGGTTGGTTAACTGGACGGGTTGGGCTACGCCACCTCACTGACAGTTGCGAGGCGTTGGTTCACCACACGCCAGAACGTTCTTATTGCCTTGGGCTTGTCCTCA
>JBBTDS010000108.1:0-5192 GCA_038060875.1 Acidobacteriota bacterium
TCGGGCTGGATGTTGTGGGCCGGGGCGATGATCAGCCCGCCGCCCTGGCCGGCAGTGCGCAGCCGCAGCTTCACTTCGTTGGCCACATCTTCGGGCGTGCCGAAGGGGAGCACCTCCTGGATGTCCACCGTCCCCCACAGCGTGAGGCGGTCGCCGAAATCCTTCTTCACCTTCGCCGGGTCCATCGACTTGGGCTGCACCGGGTTCAGGATGTCGAGCCCGATCTCGACCAGGTCGGCGATGATCGGGTAGATGTAGCCGTCGGAGTGGAAGGCGATCTTCACGTTCGGATTGCTCGTCTTCCACTCGGCGAACAGCCGGGCGTAGCGGGGCTTTAAGAACTCGCGGAACATCTCGGGCGACACCAGCATGCGGTTCTGCATGCCCACGTCGTCGCCGATCCAGATGATATCGACGCCGAGGCTGACGAACTCGCGCCCGGCCGCCTCGATCCAGCCCAGCAGCTTGTCCAGGTAAGCGTGGACGAAGTCCTTGTTGGTGACCAGGTCGCTGAGCACCTGCTCGAGGCCGCGCAGGTACCAGGCCAGCTCGAACAACGTGCAGGCGCAGCCGCCCATGATGCCGTACTCGTAGCCGTACTCGGCGATCAGCCTCCGCACGCCGTCGTAGCGGTCGGGGCGCGAGAAGTCGGGCATCGCGAATTCGTCCGGGTCCTTGATGCGGGCAAGCGGGTGGCGCACCATCTCGGTAAAGGCCCCGCCGGAAGGATGGTCGAACCACTTCCAGCCGATGCCCCACTCGTCGGTGTATTCGCGGTCCGGGCGCAGGTAGTAGCCGGTGCACGGTCCCATCCAGGATATGAGGAAGTCGTGGTCCATGAGGATGGGCAGCGGGCCGCCGGCGTCCTTGTAAGTCTCGGTCGCCTCCGACTCTACGCCGAGGTGGCGAAGCATCTTGCGCTCGGCCTCGGGCGTGTACCAGGCGCAGATGGGCACGCGGTCGGGATCCTCGTGGTTTACCGCGGTCAGCAGCCGCTCCTTGTGGGTCATCGGGACACCTCAATTCCGCGCCGGCCAGCACCACCGGGCCAAGGCGATTATCATCGGGACCATGCAGGTCATCATAAAACGCCTGGCGGTCTCCGGGACACTCTGCGCCGCGCTGGCCGCTTCCGAGGACTGGGTGCAAAGGATCCGCGCGCTGCGGCCGGCCGATGCGAGCCGCGGCGAAGCCGCCGTGCTGGACAACCTGGAGCAGCGGGCGCGGCAAGCCCTGGAGTCCATTCCCCGCGCCGCCACCGCCAGGGACGCCGACCAGGCCCGCCCCGCGCTGCGGCGCAAGCTGGAGCGCTCACTCGGTTTTCGCAGACTGCCGCCGCCCGCGCTGAAGCCGCGCGTCGTGGGCGTGCTCGACCGCCCCGGCTATCGCCTGGAGAAGATCGTTTACCAGGCGCTGCCCGGCGTCCAGGTCCCCGCACACCTCTACCTGCCGGCGGGGCTGAAGGGGCGCGCGCCGGCGGTCTTGTTCTACTGCGGCCACTGGTGGGCCGACAGCAAGTCCCGGCCCGACTTTCAGGCCTTTTGCATCAACATGGCCCGGCTCGGCTTCGTGGTGCTCTCCTTCGATCCCTTCGGACAAGGCGAGCGCGGCGTCTCCAACCGCGATCACCGCCGCACCGAAGCGCTGCTCGTGGGCGTCTCGCAGCAGGGCTTCGCAGAGTACGAGACGCAGTGCGCGCTCGACTATCTGCTCTCGCGCCCGGAAGTGGACCGCGAGCGGATCGGCATGACCGGCGCCTCGGGCGGAGGCTACAACACCTGGATGACCGCGGCGCTTGACGACCGCATCAAGGTGGCCGTTCCGGTGGTCGGCACCAGCGAGTTCTATGAGCAGCTCAGCGTCTGCCGCCCGCACGACTGGTATCGCGCCAACGAGCACTGCCACTTCGTCCCAGGACTGATCCGCTACGCCGACAACCACGAGCTGGCGGCCATGATCGCGCCGCGCCCGTTGATGATCATCGCCGCCTCCCAGGATCAGAGCTTCCCGATCACCGGAGTGCGCCGCGTGTACGAGTACGGGCAGCGGCTCTATAACGCTTACGGAGCGCGGGACCGCATCGGCTTCTTCGAGGACACCTCGGCCGGTCACGGCTACCAGCAGAAGAAGCGCGAGGCCGCCTACGGCTGGTTTCTGCGCTGGCTGCTGGATCGCGGCGACGGACGGCCGCTGCCCGAACCCCCGACCGAGACCGCGCCTGCCGACTCGCCGGAGCTGCGTTGTTTCCCGCTCGGACAGAATCAGCCCGCCGGGCCAGGCATGATCGACGCGGTGCGGCGGCTGGCAGGTGGGGCAGGCCTCCGGCCTGCCATGCCGCCACCCAATCCCGCCCATCGGCCGCAGCTTCGTGCCGTGCCACTTCAGCGACTCGAGATCACCGCCGAGCCCGGCGTAACGGTTCCCGCTTTTCTCTGGCGGTCCGAGAGGCCGCCGCGCGGCGTCATGATTGCATTGGACGACCGCGGCAAGGAGGAACTCGCTGCCGATCCCGCCATTCAACACGCGCGCGAAGCCGGTTGGGCGGTGTGCGGAGTCGATCCGTGCGGCATCGGCGAGCTGGCCACCACCAAGCCGGGCTGGATCTTCGCGGTGAGCCTGCTGCTGGGAGAAAACTTCGTCTTGCGCCAGGCTTTCGATCTCGCCTGCGCGCGAGCCTGGCTCGCCTCCGCACCCGAGTTCTCAGCCAGCCCCTTCGCCCTTTACGCGCGCGGGCACAACGCGGCGCTGGCGGCGACCTACGCACTGGCGCAGGCCCCGAAGGCGTGGCGGTGGTACGTGCTGCGCGAGGGTTTCCTCAGCTTTCGCCAGTTTTTCGAGCGCCCCGCCTCGCTCCCCGCTTCCTTTGCTCTGCACACGGAGGAGCGCTTCCGCACCGCGGCCTACGATCGCGAGATCCCCTACTTCTACTTCCCGTTCGACGCCTTGCCCGCCTTCGATTTGCCGCGGTTGCTGGCCGCGACGCGCGCCGCCGGGCTGGTGGTGAATCCGATCGACGGGGATTGGCAGCGCATGACGGCGGCCGCGGCGCTCGCGCTTTTGCCCAGGCGGGTCCAGGTGGTCTCGGAGGAGGAGCCGGCTGCGAGCGTTCGCCGTTTCGTGGGACTCAGATAGCCGGAGGGAACAAATCCCGCCGTCGCTCGTCTACTAATGCTGGGAGGCTGAAAACGGCGGCAGCCCGGCGCGCTTTCGCGCCAGGCTGCCCTGAGGGAAGGACCGATGAATTCCGCGCTCCCGCTACTGGATGAGCACCGCGACCGTGTGCTGCGCCCGTCCGGCGGCCGTCACCTCGCGCTCGCGGCGGCTCTTGGGCAGTTGGATGCCGGCTCGGTCGTTGCCGGTCCACACCTGCGCCAGGAAGTACTGATCACCGTATTTGTTGAACACCAGCCGCGCCCTGCCGTCGCTCTGCTTGTCCTGGGCCGGGATCACCGGAAGATAAGCCGAGTCGCGCCCGTCCAGGTCGCGGATCACCACCGAGGCGAACGCGCCGACCCGCTCAATGGTGTACTTGCCGGCCGGGAAGTCAATGTCCCTGGCGGTGAAACCGAAGGGGATGGTGGCTCTCACGGCGGTTACCGCTTGCGCTGCCGCCGGCACTGCCGCCAGCGCGACCAGCAGGCCGAAGGCCACCAGAATCTTGCACTTCATTCTCATCTCGCTTCTCCTTTTCCTGATGTCAGGCTCCACCTGGGACAACGCACGCGGGTGGCCAAACACGAGCCGGAAGCAAAGCGACGGAAAGCCCTGGGGTTGCGGGCGGCGGCGCCGCTCGCGGCTCCCCCGGCGGCTATCAGCGGCGATAGCGCGCAATCAGGCGGGATAGGGGGCAACGGATGAATCCGAGGTTGGTCGGGATCGCGGGGCCGGTGGAGGGCGCCTTCTACGCGCTGCCGGAGCAGGAGGTAACGATCGGCAGCGAAGTGTCGAACGTGTTGGTGATCAACGTCTCTTCGGTGCGGCCGCACCATTGCGCGATCACCGGCCGCGGCGAGCAGTTCCGTGTCCGGCTGCTCAACGGCGGCGGCCTGTTCGTCAACGGATTGCCGGTTCGCGAACAGTCGCTGGTGCACGGCGACGAAATCCGGATCGGCGAGTGCCTCTTTCTGTACCTCGTCTACGAGAGCGAGACGCCGCCGCAGTTGCGTCTGGAGAGGGCGCTGGAGCGGCTCCGGGGCGGGAACGGACAGCCCGCGGCAACCCTCAGCGCCGGCCACGACATGATCGGCCAGAGCCCGGCGATGCAGGCCGTCTACCAGTTCATCGCCAAGGTTGCGCCGGCCGATTCCACCGTGCTGATCCAGGGCGAAAGCGGCACCGGCAAGGAACTGGCCGCGCGCGCCATCCACCGCAACAGCCGTCGCGCCGGCCAACCCTTCGTGGCCATCAACTGCGCCGCGCTGGCGGAGACGCTGCTCGAAAGCGAGCTGTTCGGGCACGAGAAAGGGTCCTTCACCGGCGCCATCGCGCAAAAGCGCGGGAAGCTGGAGGCGGCCGACGGCGGCACGGTGTTCCTGGACGAGGTCGGCGAGATGTCGCCGGCGCTACAGGCCAAGCTGCTGCGCGTGCTGCAAGAGAAGGAGTTCGAGCGCGTCGGGGGAACACGCTCGATCCGGGTGGACCTCCGCATCATCGCCGCCACCAACAGGAACCTCGCCGAGGCGGCCCGCGGCGGTAAGTTCCGCCAGGACCTCTATTACCGCTTGAACGTGGTGTCGCTCACCATGCCCCGGCTGAGCGAGCGCGGGGAGGACATCCCGCTGCTGGCCGGCCGCTTCGTCGCCCAGTTCGCTCAACGGTGCGGGCGGCTGCTGCTGGGCATCTCGCCGGACGCCCAGGCCCTGCTGGAAGACTACGACTGGCCCGGCAACGTCCGCGAGCTGGAGAATGCCATCGAGCGCGCGGTGGTGCTGGGCTCCAGCCCGCTGATCTTGCCCGAAGACCTCCCCGAGGCGCTGCGGCGGCCGCAGGCATGCGCGGCGGCCGCCAACGGCTATCACTCCGCCATCCATACGGCCAGAAAGCAGGCCGTATGGGACGCCGTCGAGCAGGCCGGCGGCGACTACCAGGAAGCGGCCAGACGGCTGGGCATCCACCCCAATAACCTGCACCGGCTCATCCGCACCCTCGACCTCAGGGCGGAACTGCCGCGAATGAGCGCGAATAAACGCAAA
>JBBTDS010000109.1:0-6412 GCA_038060875.1 Acidobacteriota bacterium
GTGAACTGGTTGCTCATGAGCGTCAAGCCCGGTCCAACTTAGTGTCCTTTCCCGTCCCAACCTTGGCAACCGCTCCCTTCGGTCGCGGCTCGGAAGCTCTTGCTGAGCCGCGACCGGAGGGAGCGGCAGGCTGTAAGCTCTTAGGCGGGACAGGACACTAGGGCATTGTATCGCCTCGCAGACGTGTCGGGAAGCCGGCAGGCGGCGCCGCTGTCGCCTCGTGCCCCTACTCCCGACCTAACCAGTACATCGGACGGCGCCTCAGGTGCATGACCGCGAGCACCCGTATCTCCGCTGGCCTGATGGAGTACACTACCGCATACGGAAACCGGCGAGCAAGCCGCCGGCGTACGGACCCTACAAGCACAGGCCCTGCTTCTGGATGCTCGAGAATGGACTGGATACAGCGCCGGATTTCATCAAGGAACGTGACTCCGAGCCCGGGGCTTTCTGCACTGTAATAGGATGCAGCCTCATCCAATTCGCGTTCCGCCATTCCATGAAAGCTGACCCGCCTGGTCACTTGAGCCTGGAGAAAGCTTCGCGAAAGACATCTTCGGCGGCGCGGCCGGACTCCGGATGCGCGTCCATGTCGGCATCTCTCCGCAGGGCTTCGGCAGCCCACAACTCGGTGCATTCCTCTTCGGAAAGCTCGTCCAGGGTGGCGAGCAGCCGCTCGGCCAGCCTCGCGCGAGACTTGGGGTCCAGTTTCAAGGCCTCAGCTTCGAGTTGCTCGACATTCATCGTCCCTATTCTACACCCGGCGTCTGCCGCGCCGGTCTTCAGCCCGGCAGGTCGGCCGGCTGAAGCCGGCCCCACCTCAAAACAATGCCAGCTTGATCCTCAGGAACTTCTTCGGCTCGGCGCGGACGTCCTTCACCAGCGCCTGGATCTCCCGCGTCATCCCGTTCAGCGAATCGTAGAGCTGCGGGTTCACCATGAGCTGTCCCAGCGTGCCCTGGCCGCTGTTGACGCGCTGCACGGTCTCTTCGACTTTCGCCAGCAGGCTGTCCACCCGCTTGTAGAGGGCGTCGTCCTTGAGGAACTTGCCGGCGGTCCCTTTGCCGGCGTTCAGGTCATCGACGGTGCGGCGCAGCCCGGCGACGGCGGCCCGGGCCTCGTCATAGAGCGCCGGGTCGCGCAGGAACTTGCCGGCCGTGCCCTGGCCCTGCTGCACTTCCTGCATGATCGAGTCCAGCCGCCCGATCGCGGCGCGCAGATCGTTGTAAAGGCCCTCGTCCTGAAACAGCCGGCCCACCGTGCCCGTGCCAGAGTTGATGGCGGCCGTGACCTTGTGGATGTCGTCCACCACCGCCGACAACCGGCGGTAGAAATCATCCTCGACCAGCAGCTTCCCGATCGTCCCCTTGCCTGCTTCCACCTCGCTGATGATGTTGTCCACCCGCTTCAGGATGCCCTGGAGCGCGGCGATCACGTTGTAGCTGGCCTGGACCACCTGCTCGAACTCCCGTACGTCGAGGCTGCGCAGCTCGCCGCCGGGCTGGATCTTGGTGGCGCTCTGGCCCATGCGGATGTTGATGTACTTGGTGCCCAGGATGTTCTCGGCGCTGATGGCGGCCACCGAATCGATCGGGATCTTGGCCAGGTCCTCCCGCGGCACGGCCATCCGGATCCGCACCGCGCGGTTCGGCGCCGCCGATCCGGACAGCTCCACGTTCGCGACGCTGCCGACGAGAATGCCGTTGAGCCGGACCGGCGCGCCGCGGGACAGGGCGGCCGAGTCGTCCATGTAGGTGTAGATTACCAACTCGCGCACGAACAGCGCTTTCCTGCCGGTCATCATGAAAATCAGCACTGCCAGGATGACCATGGCCGCCATGGCCATCACGCCCACCCGAAGCTGAGCCCAACTGACTCTTCTTGCCGCTGGCATGGTTACTCCTGCCGCCTCACGAACTTGGAAAGATAGGGATCGTTTGACGCTTCCAGTTCCGCCTGCGTTCCCTCGAAGACGATCCGGCTCTCCTCCAGCACCATGAACCGGGTGCGGATCGCGGCGCGGTCGCGGCCGGCCGGTTCCAGCCGGTTGCCCGCCGGCTGGTAACGGAAATTGGCGAGAAAGTGCCCGTCCTGATAGCGATGGGTCGCCATCAGCGTGGTGGTGTTCTTCACGTCGCGTTCCTTGACGATCAAGGCAATGATGGTATAGGCGGTGATCGGGTCCAGCCCGGCGGTCGGAGAATCGTAGAGCACCAGCCGCGGCTCGGTCACCACCGCCCGCGCGATGCCGACACGGCGGCGCATCCCGCCCGACAGCTCGCTGGGGAACTTCTCCAGCGTGTGTTCCAGCTCCACGAACCGCAGCGCCTCCTCGACACGCGCCTGCACCTGGTCCGGCGGGCAGTGCAGCCAGGGCTGGTTGAGGAGCGGGTAGCCGACGTTGTCCTCGATGGTGAGCGAATCGAACAGCCCGCCTTCCTGGAAGAGCACGCCCATCCGGCTGCGGATCGCGAACAGCTCTTCCTCGGGCAGACCGGTGATCTCCTGGCCGAACACGTACACGCTGCCGGCGTCCGGCTTCAGCAATCCCAGCGCCGTCTTCAGCAGCACCGTCTTGCCGCTCCCGGCGGCGCCGAACACGATGCGGGTCTCGCCGGCCAGCATCTCGAAACTGACGTTGCGCAAGGCCGGCGCGTCGCCGAAGCTGAGGGAGACGTTGTCGAACCGCAGGACAGATTGTTCTTGTTCATCGCCCATCCGGCCGCTACATGCTCACGTAAATCCGCGTCATGAAAAAGTTCACGATGAAGACCAGGACCATCGAGGCCACCACCGCCTGGGTGGTCGCGCGGCCGACTCCCTGGGTTCCGCCCGTCGTGCTGAGACCGAAGAAACAGCCGATCAGGGCGATGATGATGGCGAAGGCAAACGGCTTGGCCAGCCCGAAGCTGACGTCCAGGTACTCCAGCGACTGCCAGACATTGTTCCAGTACTGGGCGGGCGTCAGGTTCAAAGCGAAATAGGCGATCAGGAAGCCGCCGAAGATGCCGACGAAATCGGCGATGATCGTCAGCAGCGGCAGCACGGCGCAGGTGGCCACCAGCCGCGGCTTGACCAGCTTCTGGACCGGGTCGGTGCCCAGCGCGCGCATGGCGTCGATCTGCTCGGTGACTTTCATCGAGCCCAGCTCGCTGGCGATGCCCGAGGCGTTGCGCCCGGCCACCACCACCGCGGTCAGCACCGGCCCCAGCTCGCGCACCAGCGTGATGGCCACCAGTTGCCCGGTCTGTCCGACGGCGCCGTACTGCTGGAGCGCCTTGGCCATCTGCATGGCCAGCACCGCGCCGCTGAAGAAGCCGGTCAGGGTCACGATCGGCAGGCTGCCGATACCGATGATGTCCATCTGGAGAAAGATGTCGTCGGCGTAATGGGGGCGGCGGAAGACGTTGCGGATCGTCCGCCCCGCCAGAAAGCAAAAATCCTGAATCGCGAGGATGGGCGACTTCAGAATGTCGAGCACTCCTTCGCTCCTTGTATCCCGATGGTAACATAACAACTTCAGCCAACTGGCGGCCGCATGAGTGGTCTGACTGACATTGCCGGCATCCGCGTGGGTCACGCTTCCGATTACGAGGCGCTCACCGGCTGCACCGTCATCTTGTGCGACGGCGGCGCGGTGGCCGGCGCCGACATCCGCGGCTCGGCCAGCGGCACGGAAGAGTTCCCGACCATGGAGCCCGGCCACGTCACCACCCATGTGCACGCGGTGGTGCTGGCCGGCGGCAGCGCCTTCGGACTGGAGGCCGCCTCCGGCGTGCGCCGCTACCTGGAGCAGAAAGGCGTCGGATTCGAGACCGGGGCCGCGCGGGTGCCGATCGTGCCCTGCGCCATCCTCTACGACCTCGGCATCGGCAAGCCCAACGTGCGTCCGACGCGGGAAATGGGCGAGGCGGCCGCGGCGGCGGCCACTGCCGGCCCGGTCCGGGAGGGCGCCATCGGCGCCGGAACCGGCGCCACGGTCGGCAAGCTGTTCGGCATCCGCCAGGCGATGAAGTCCGGCCTGGGCTCGGCGACGGTGTCGCTCGAAGGACCGCAGGCCGGCGTGCGGGTGGCGGCGCTGGCGGTGGTAAACGCCTTCGGCGACGTGATCGACCCGCGCACCGGCCAGATCGTGGCCGGCGCGCGCCGCTCGCCCGAGAGCCGCGAGTTCGCCGATACGGCGCGCGCGATGAAGCGCGGGCGTCGCGGCGGCTTCGGCAGCGCCAACACGACGCTGGTGGTGGTGGCCACCAACGCCGCCCTCTCGAAGGTGCAGGCCCGGAAGCTGGCCGCTCTTGCCCAGCTCGGTGTCGGCCGCACCATCTGTCCGGTCAACACCATGAATGACGGCGACGCGGTGATTGCGCTCTCGCTGGGCCGGGAAATGGCCGACCTCGACGCGCTCGGCGTCGCCGCCGCCGAGGCCGTCTCGGAGGCCATCCTGCGCGCGGTGCGCCTGGCGCCGAGCCTCGGCGGGCTGCCGGGGCTGGGAGGATAGAGCCAACATGGACGGGACCGGAGCGGAGCGAGTCATCGAAGAGATGGTGCGGCGGATCGTCGAGAGTTTCCGTCCGGAGAAGATCATCCTCTTTGGCTCTTATGCTCGTGGGACCGCCGGTCCTGACAGCGATGTGGATCTGCTGGTGGTTGCGGCCGCTTCTGGGGCAAAGCGCAAGCTGGCCGTGCAGATCTACCGGGTGCTGGCCGGGGTAGGCCTACCGAAAGATGTGATTGTGGTGACCCTTGAAGAGGTCGAGAAGTACCGCGATCTCCCGGGGACCGTGATCTGGCCCGCCCTGCGGGAGGGCAAAGTCCTTTATGAACGAACCGCCTGAGCTGTTGGAGCTGGTGCGGCGGTGGGGATCGCCAAGCGGGTGCGCTCGGCGGTCCGAACGCTCTTGCCGCTCTGATTCGCGGAAGATAGCCTCGCCGAGCCTCGGCGGGCTGCCGGGGCTGAAGGATCTATAATCGGAGAGGAGGCGCAAGCACGGTGAACGAGGAGAGAAAGGTAGGCAGCTTTTCCGCTTTTCTGGAAGCGCGGCAAAAACGGGAGCGCAGCCAGCAGCCTGCGCCGCGGACCTCGCCGATCGCTCTTCTTAGCATCCTGGCTGGGACCGACGGCCGCGAACTGCCTGTGTCGGATCTTATGACCCAGAGCGGCATGGAGTTCATGGAGTATGCGGAAGCGCTCAAGAACTTGCGCGGGGCCGGGTTCGTCGATCTGGCCGGCCAGCCGGGCGCCGAGGTCGTCAAACTGACGCCGCGGGGCGAGGAGACAGCCGCGCTCGCGCGCTCTGCTTGAGGCTCCGATGGAGTGGCTGGCTGTAGTCGCTTTCGGGGCGCTGGTTGGGACAGGCGAGCTGGTCGGCCGCTACCGCGACGCTCCCCTCAATGCACTGCGCACCTTCCCTGCGATCTTGTACGTGCTGCTGAACGCAGCGGCTTCCGCCGGCGCGCTGGCCCTCATTCACACCTTCGGCTGGACATTTGGAGTCACGGGCAACCCCGATTCCGCCGCGGTTCGCTGGACTCAGGTCCTGGTGGCCGGCTTCGGCGCGCTGGCGCTGTTCCGCACGTCGCTGTTCACCGTGCGTGCCGGCGACCGCGACATCGGTGTCGGGCCGAGCAGCGTGTTGCAGGTCTTCCTCGCTGCCGCGGACCGCGCGGTGGACCGGAGCGAGGCGCGGAACCGCGACGCGATCGTCAAGAAGGCCATGCAGGGCGTGGACTACCAGAAGGCATATAAGGCGCTGCCCCCGTACTGCCTGGCGCTGATGCGTAACGTCAGCGCCGAGGAGCAGCAGGCGCTCGAGAAGGCGGTGGCCCTGCTCGACACCGCCAAGGTCGAGGACCAGGTCAAAGCCCGCCTCCTGGGTCTGGAACTGATCAACGTGGTCGGCGGTAAGGTCCTCCAGGCGGCGGTCGATTCGCTCGGCGCCGAGATCAAGGCGTAGGTCTCTACCGGGAAGAGTTGAGCTGCTTCTCGATCAGCGCGATCAACTCGTACGTCTTTTGTAGCATGTCCCGTGCGCCGTCGCCGAAGGATTCGAAATCTCGCAGCGCGGCATAGGCGTACTCCCGAGCATCCTTGAAGCGGCCGGCCTCGGCCAGGGCGCCGGCCACGTTGTAGCGTGTCCCGCCGGCGTTATAGAAGTCCCCAGCCTCCTCTAAGTAGCGGACCGCCTCGCGGAAGTGCGGGAGGGCGCGGTCGAGGTCGCCGGCCAACCGATAGATGATGCCCAATTGGCTGCGCGTGACCGCCAGATCATCCACCGCCGTGGGCGGCAGCAAGTGAAGCGCCTCTTCGGATGCCTGCAACGCATCGTTGAGGTGACGTAAAAGCTGCGCTTCCGACTTACCGCTAGCCTCGATTTCCACGGACCTCTGGGCGGGTCTGGTCTCAGTACGCGGC
>JBBTDS010000110.1:0-2745 GCA_038060875.1 Acidobacteriota bacterium
GTGCCGCCGTTGAAAACAAAGGACAATGTGCCGCGAACTGCGAAAGTCAGGCTAACGCGCTACGCCGTCGTGCTCCGCAAGATGCAGCGCAACTCGGAAGCGAAGCAACTGGAGCAGCGCGCCAGCGCGATCCAGCAGAGACACTCGCGCGACAACCTGCTGGAGCACACGGTCGATTTCCGGGCGCTGGGACGGTAGGTCCCGCTAACCGGGCGCCGTCGCCGTGCGGTAGAACTCCTTCAGCTTGCGCGCCAGCGCCCGGCCCGCCACCGCCGCCAGCTCGCGCTCGGTGGCCAGACGCACCCCCTCGGCGCTGCCGAAGTGCCGGAGCAGTTTCTGAATGGTCTTCGGCCCCAGGCCCGGCACCGCGTCGAGCTCGGATGCGAGCCGCGCCGCCGCGCGCCGCGAACGGTGGAACGTCACCGCGAAGCGGTGCGCCTCGTCGCGTATGGTCTGGACCAGGTGCAGCACCGGGGAGTGCCTGTCCAGTACCACCGGCTCGTCTTCCTGGCCCAGCACGTAGATCCACTCCTCGCGCTTGGCGATCGCGGCCAGCGGCTGGTCGGTAATGCCGAGCGCCTCCAGCGCCTCGGCGGCGGCGTGCAGTTGAGGGAGGCCGCCGTCCACCAGCACCAGGTCGGGCATGGGCCGCTTCTCCTGCTGGAGCCGCGCGTAGCGGCGTCCGACGACCTCGCGCATCGAGGCGAAATCGTCGGCGCCCTCCACCGTGCGAATGATGAACTTGCGGTAGTCGGACTTCCGCATGCGCCCGTCCGCCCACACCACCAGGCTGGCCACCGTGTCCGTCCCCTGGATGTGCGAAACGTCGAAGCACTCGATGCGCCGCGGCGCCTCGGCCAGCCCGAGCGTGTCCTGGAGCGCCTCCTGGATGGCCCGCGAGGACGGCTTCAGCACGCGGAAGCGCTGCTCGAAACTGTGCCTCGCGTTGGTCTCGGCCAGCGCCAGCATGGCTTTCTTCTGGCCGCGCTGCGGCGTGTGGATCTCCACTTTGCGACCGCGCTTCTCCGCCAGCAGATCTTCCAGCGCCTCGCGGTCTTCGAACTCCGCCGGAACGTGGATCAGCGCCGGCACGTACTGCCGGTCGAGGTAATACTGCTTGAGCAGCGCGGAGATGAACTCGGCCGGCTCGAACTCCGGCTGGTCCTCCCAGAAGAACTCGCGCCGGTCCACCACCCGCCCGTTGCGGAGATGGAAGACGTTTGCGGCCACCATCGGCGGCTCGGCGTAGCAGGCGAAGACGTCGATGTCTTCGCCCCCGGCGGCGGCCATCTTCTGCCTCTGCTCCACTTCCTCGACGGTGGCGACGAGGTCGCGCAGCGAGGCCGCCCGCTCGAACTCCATCGCTTCGGCGGCCTGCTCCATGCCGGCTCGCAACTCCGCGACCAGGTCGCGGTGCCGCCCCTCCAACAACAGGCGCACCGCTTTCACCGCCTGCTGGTAGTTCTCGTCGGTGGTCAGCCCTTCGACGCAGGGACCGTGGCAGCGGTGGATGTGGTACTGGAGGCACGGCTGCGGGTGGCGCCTCGTGAGATCGACCCGGCAGGACGGCACCTGGAAATGCCGGTTGATGAAGTGGACCAGCCGGTGCGCCAGGTTGCCGGGAAAGTACGGCCCGTAATAGGTGGCGCCATCTTTGAGCAGCCGCCGCGTCACGTACACGCGCGGGTAGCGCTCGCCGGTCAGCTTGATGTAGGGGTAAGTCTTGTCGTCCCGCAGCAGGACGTTGAAGCGCGGCTTCCACTGCTTGATGAGGTTGTTCTCCAGCGCCAGCGCTTCCTTGTCGTTGTCCACCAGGATGTAATCCACGTCGCGGGCGAGCTGGATCAGCGTGTCGGTCTTGACGTCGGCCAGCCGCTCGTCGGAGAAGTAGCTGCGCACCCGGCTGCGCAGGTTCTTCGCCTTGCCCACATATAGAACGGTCCCATGCTCGTCTTTGTAGAGGTAGACTCCGGGCCCGGCGGGCAAGTGAGCGGTTTTCTCGCGGAGGTCCATGGCGCGGGCGGCAGGGCCGTATACTTAAATTGTGGCACGGATTCTGCTGCTCCTCCTCGCCCTGGCGGCGGCCGCCCAGCAGAAACCGCAGGAGCCTCCCGAAGAGGACGAATCGCTGGCCGTCAAAGAGTATTCCTTCAACCCTCTGCAAGCGGAGAAGGAGATCAAAATCGGCAACTTCTACTTCAAGAAGGGCAGCTACAAAGCGGCGGCGCTCCGATTTCGCGAAGCCACGCGCTGGAACCCCGGCTTGGCCGAGGCCTGGCTGCGCCTGGGCGAGACTCACGAGAAGCTGAACGACCGCAACGCCGCCCGCGAAGCTTACGCTAAGTTCCTTGCGCTGGCGCCCAAGCACAAGCGCGCCGCCGAGATCCGCAAAAGGTAGGGGCGAGGCATGCCTCGCCCTTACAGCCCCGGCAGGTTGCGGATGACGCCCATCTCGGAACGGCCCGAGATGCTGCTCAAGGCGGCGCGCTGCCCATCCGGCGACCAGTCGCGGGTGACCGGGAAGGTCTCGGGTTGACGGAACAGGGTGCGAGGGCTGCCGCCGGCATCCATGGAAAACTCCTCCGACTCGCCCCAGGTTCCCTTCTTGGTGATCCACTCGGTGTAGGGGAAGATCTTGCCCAGCGCCAAGACCATCCACAGTAGTTTCATTGACCGTTGCCTCCTGATTCGAGGCTAGGAGCCGCCCTTCAGGCTCGGACAAGCTCCTGTCAAGAAATTCGGTAA
>JBBTDS010000111.1:0-1574 GCA_038060875.1 Acidobacteriota bacterium
TCGACTTCGGCGCTTGGGAGAAGTGACCCACCCCTGCTTTCCAAAAATGACCCAGGCCGCCTGTAGCTGAATCACGCCCCGGCTGGCTGAGCAAGTGGCACCCCGCGAGAACGTCACCGCGCGGTTTCGGCTACAGTGTTGAGTTGCAGTGAGCCGGAGGTTTGCGCCCCGGAGAGGAGTAGATTCCCCTCCAGGGCAGGAGCTTCTGGGAGTCATGACCTCCCATGGGCCCTTTCGAGAGTCCTACACGCCATCCCGAAAATCAAGGGGCTGGCCGGCGGAAGCGCGCGGCGGGCCGGGCGCGGGGTGCCCCCAGGGCCCGGCGTTGTCTGCTGAAGGGATGCGAGGAGCGCTTTCATCCCCGGCAGGCGTGCCAACGCTATTGCGGCGAGCGGTGCCGGGAGGCGGCGCGGAAATGGTCGCGGTGGAAGGCGCAGCAGACCTACCGCGGGACGACGGCCGGCAAGGAGCAACGCAACGGCCAAAGCCGGCGCTACCGGGAGCACGTCAAAAGCCGGAAATCCACAGAGCCAGAGGCAGTTAGCGCGGCCGCGAGGGTAATCACTACAGAACATTTTTTTCGACCATTCCTGCGACCGGCCCGGCTGCTACGAGCGATTCCCACGCCGGCGGCGAAGTCCTTTGCAGCGCTTCTGTTCGGCGGCCTGCCGGCGTGCGCTGGAGCGGGTCGAAGAGCGGGAGCGGCGATGGAAACGATCTCGCGATTTAATCCGGAGATATTGATCCGCATCGAAACCCGCCTTACATTCAGTCTGTCGGATGCAACTGGAGTTTCACCAACTCGACCGGCGGTGGGAGCACTTGCGTGTGCGCCATCCGGCGCGGCAGCGGCGGCTGTTGGCGTCGCTGGCCGAGGCCGGCCAGCAAACGCCCATCGTGGTGGTGGCCGCCGAAGGCCAGGCGGACCGCTACGTGGTCATCGACGGGTATAAGCGGATCGCGGCGCTGGAGCAACTGGGCCGGGACACGGTAGCAGCGGTGGTGTGGCCGATGAGCGAGGCCGAAGCGGTGCTGCTGGAGCGGTCGCTGCGGCTATCCGAACACGAGACCGCGCTGGAAGTGGGCTGGCTGCTGGCGGAGTTGGAGCAGCGCTTCGGCTACGGACTGGATGAGTTGGCGCGGCGGTTCGACCGCAGCGTGAGTTGGGTGTCGCGGCGGCTGGCGCTGGTGGAGGCTCTGCCGGAAGCGATCCAGCAGCAGGTGCGCGAGGGCAAAATCCCGGCCCAGGTGGCGATGAAGTTTCTGGTGCCGGCGGCGCGCCAAAGCCTGGAGGATTGCCAGCGGATGGCCGCCATCTTCGCTCAGCATCACTGCGATACGCGCGAAGCCGGCCGGTTGTATGCCGCCTGGCGCCAGGGTTCGCCGGCGATCCGCAAACGCATCCTGGATGAGTCGGAGTTGTTTTTCAAAGCGCAACGGCGGGAGGTAAAACCCTCCACCACCGCCGCCGAACTGTTACGCGATCTGGAGCTGGTGGCCGCCATCATAAACCGCGCGCAGCGGCGGCTGGCGGGGGCGGCGGCCACGGAGTTGGATGGGCAGCAGGGCGAAGC
>JBBTDS010000112.1:0-5800 GCA_038060875.1 Acidobacteriota bacterium
GGACTTAAAATCCTCTGGACCGAAAGGTCCGTGCGGGTTCAACTCCCGCCCCGGGCACCATTGTTTCGACCGTTACAGCGTGTGAATCCGCTGGCGGTGCGCTTTTTTAGGCCCGCGCCAGCTCGCCGGCGTGGGCTTTGAGCTTGCGAATCGCTGCGGCGATCTGATCCATGTCGCCGCGGCCGGCCAGCAACACGCTCTGGTACATGCCGACCGCCTCCTCGCAAAGCTGGTCGTTGACCGGGCACTGATTGCGCTCCTCCAGCCGGGCGATCAGCTCCTTGGGGTAGATCCGCTCATAGCCCCGCGAATGGAGCGCGTTCTTCAGGTACCGCCGCTTGTTGAGGGGGGTGTAGCCGCTGGAGGCGGGAATCCCTTCCGCCGCCAGCGCCTTCAAAAACCGCGCCCGCGGCAAGCCGGCGAACTGCTCCTTCTTGTAACGGAACTTGTAAGAGTGATAGGCGTTGCGCGTGCAGCCCTCGTACATGCGCAGCGGGAGAATGCCCGGGATTTCCTTGAGCAGGCTGGTGAGATACTGCGCGTTCTGCTCGCGGGTGCGGGCCTGCTCCTCCAGCCGCGGCATCTGCGAGAGCAGGATGGCCGCCTGGAATTCCGTCATCAGGAACTTGGTGCCGTGCAAGGTGTCGGTCAGGTCGATGCGGCCCCGCCGGCGGGCGGTGCCGTTGTAGTGATAGGCGTAGCACTTCTCGAACAGCTCCTCGTCGTTGGCGAGGATGGCCCCGCCCTCGCCGCAGTTGAGGTGCTTGGTGGCCTGGAAGCTGAAGCAGCCGGCGGTCCCGTAGGTTCCGACTTTGCGCCCCCGCCACTCTGCCAGGTGCGACTGGCAGGCGTCCTCAACCACGTGCAGCCTGCGCTTGCGCGCCACCGCCATGATGGTGTCGAGGTCGGCGGCGTTGCCGGAGTAGTGCACCGGAATCATGGCCGCGGTACGATCGGTGATCGCGGCCTCAATCCTGGAAGCGTCGATTTGAAACGTCTCCGGATCCGAATCCACGAACACCGGCAGCGCGTGCATGTTCAGGATCACGTTGAGGGTGGCCACGAAGGTGTACGGCGGCAGGATGACCTCATCGCCGGGGCCGACGCCGAGAGCGCCCAGCGACGTCTGCAAGGCGCCCGTGCCGCTCGAGGTCGCCAGGCAGTACCTGGCGCCGGTCAACTTCGCGTAGGCCTCCTCGAATCGCCTCACGCACTGGCCGTTGCCGCGGAACCAGTGGCCGCTGCGCACCACCTCGACCAGCGCCTGCTCGTCGCGCTGGTCAAACACCGGCCAGGACGGGAAAGGCTGCGTGCGGACGGGCTTGCCGCCCAATAAGGCGGGCTTTTCGGCGGATGCCCGCGCCGCGGACGAGGCGGCGACGGCACCCGCCACGGGAACGGCGGTCAGAAAACTCCTGCGCGTGGCCTTGCTTTCCATTCAGCACCTCCTTGCCGGATCCGGCCGGGCGCCGCAAGACGCTCCGGTCACCCAGAACATCGTATCACTTGCGGGGCACTGAGGAAGCGGCGGATCCACCGTTGACTGGCCGGTGCGGATGTGGCTACGATCAAGCGGGGGAGAATATACCATGCGGCACCAGTGGCGTGGTGGTCGAAGACACCAGCGTTCAGTTCAAGGCGGAGAGCGGTGACGCAGGCCATTGAAGTTCAGGCTTCGGCGCCGGTGGTGAACTCGGAGAACGCCACCATCGGCAACATCCTCGATAGCACGGTGATCAGCACGCTGCCGCTGAACGGGCGCACGCTGGACCGGCTGATCCGGATCTCGGCCGGCGTCACCACCGATAGCGCGGCGAACCCGAGAGTGGCCGGCAGCTCTTACTGGGGCGGCATCCACTTCAACGTGGATGGCGTCAGCTACAACGACTCGGGCAACGGCGGCGGCGCCTATTCCTACCGCCACGGGCTGGCCACGCTGCCCTCGGTCGATGCGGTCAGCGAGTTCAAGATGGACTCCAACAACCAGAAGGCCGAGTTCGAAGGGTCCGCGTCGGTGACGATCGTCAGCAAGTCGGGCAGCAACAACTTCCACGGCTCGGCGTTCGAGTTCAACCGCAACCGCGAGTATGCCGCCAAGAACTTCTTCGCCACGGGCCTCGCCAAGCCGCCGTTCAATCGCAACGAGTTCGGCTTCACGCTGGGCGGGCCCATCCGCAAAGACAAGACCTTCTTCTTCGGCGACTACGAGGGCCTGCGCGAGCGCTTCTCGCGCACCAACACGCTCCCGGTAGCCACCCAGGCGATGCGCAACGGGGATTTCACCGGGCTGCCGGCGGTCATCGACCCGCTGAACGGCCAGCCGTTCGGCAACAACCGCGTTCCGGCGCAGCGGATCGATTCGCGCTCGAAAACGCTGATCGACTACGTCCCGCTGCCCAATCAGCCGGGCGTCGGACCCGCCGGGACGCTGACCAACTACATCGTGACCGTCGGCAACGTCTCCAACATCAACCGCTACGGCGCGCGGCTGGACCACCGGTTCTCGGAAAGGGACAGCCTCTCGGGCAGCTTCAATTACTCGAAGGGCGATCCCTACACGGTGGCGCAGGGTTTCCCGCCCACTTACGGGCAGTGGAGCGACGGCGGATACCAGACGGAGAGCCTGAACCTGACCCACAACCGCACCTTCTCGCCGCGCACGCTGAACGAGTTCCGCTTCGGCTGGCTCTACCACGGCAGTGTGCGGCTGGGGATGAACACCGATTTCGACCCGCGCAAGCTGTTCCCGGATCTTTACGGCCCGCTGCCGGTGGGCGGGCTGCCGCAGATCAACATCGGCAACCACGTCTCGATCGGGAATTACGGCGGCAGCGCCCGCGGCAAGCAGTTCACCATCCAGTACATCGACAACCTCACGCACGTCCGCGGCCGCCACACCATCAAGACCGGCTTTGACATCGCCAACTACCGGGTGTCGTCGCCGCCCGGCGCGTTCGGGCTGCTGACGGCGGTGGCCCAGGAAGCCGGTTTCGGCCGCTTCAGCTTCAACGGGCGCTACACCAACGACAACCCGGCCCGCGCGGCGCAGCCGGCGCACGCCTTCGCCGATTACCTGCTCGGCTACCCGGGCTTCAGCTACCGCTCGACGCCGAGCGCGGTGAACCTCTTCTATCAGACGCGCTACAGCGCTTACATCCAGGACGACTGGCAGGTCTCGCCGCGGCTGAGCGTGAACTTCGGCCTGCGCTACATGGTGCAGGCGAGCTGGAAAGAGCGGGACCGTGCCCAGGCCAACCTCGATTTCGCCTCCGGCAAGCTGGTGATTCCGGGCGACAAGCTGCCGCCGCAGGCGCAGGCGCGGATGGTGGCCGCCTACCCGATCACGACCTCGGCGCAGGCGGGCCTGCCGGGCGAGGCGCTGGAAACCGACAAAAACAACTTCGCCCCGCGGGCCGGCTTTGCCTTCCGGCCCTTCGCCGGCAACAAGACGGTGATCCGCGGCGGCGCCGGCTTTTACTACAACACGCTGCCGGTGTTCATCGGCTTCCGGCAGATGGGCTTCAGCAACCCGCCGTTTCTGCTGGCCGAGACGTTCGAAGCGGCGCCGGGGGCGACGCCGACGCTGACGCTGGCGCGGCCGTTCCCGGGCGCGGGCGCCATCTCGCCCAACCCCAGCATCACCATCGTCGAGCGCAACATCCAGAACAGCCTGGCGCAGCAGTGGAACCTGACGCTGGAGCGCGAAGTGGTCAGCAACCTCGGCCTGCGCGTTTCTTACGTCGGCAACAAAACCAGCCACCTGCCGTGGTACAACCGCTCGATCAACATTCCGGAGAAGCAGGCGGCGGGCGCCATCCAGCCGCGGCGGCCTTATCAGCCATGGGCGGACATCCTGCTGCTGGCCTCGGGCGGCGACTCTACGATTCACCAGTTGCAGATCGAGGCGATCCACCGCCTCTCGCGCGGGCTCAACTTGCAGGTGGAGTATTCCTGGAACCGCTCGCTGGACAACGTGCCGGTCGTCGGCGGGCCGCAGAACCCGTACGACAACCGCGCCGACCGGGGCAACTCCGACCAGATTCGCCGGCACATCCTGACCATGGCTTACAGCTACGAGCTGCCGTTCGGCCCCGGCAAGCGCTGGGCGCAGGCGCGCGGCCCGCTCGGCAAGCTGACCGGCGGCTGGGAAGTGGCCGGCATCACCTACCTGCGCACCGGGCCGCCGTTCTCGGTGTCGTTCTCTTCGACGGTGCCGGGCTGGTTCAGCGGCCGCGCCGATGCGATCCGCGATCCGAAGGTGGCGCGCTCGGAGCGCTCGATCTACCGATGGTTTGACGCCTCGGCCTTCGCGGCGCCGGCCCAGTTCACTTACGGCAACGGGGCGCGCAACCTGCTGTTTGCGCCGGGCGACATTGTCTTTGATGTCAGCATCCTGAAGAACACGACCATCACCGAGCAGTGGAGGGTGCAGTTCCGCGCCGAGTTCTTCAATATGCCGAACCACGCCAACTTCGGCGGGCCAGGCGCCAACATCTCGGTGCCGGCCACGGTGGGGCGGATCACCAGCGCCGGGGACCCGAGGCAGATACAGTTTGGGCTGAAGGCCCTCTTCTGATGCGCGCGCCGCTCGCGTGCTGCGCCGCCCTACTGGCGGCGGCCGCGCTCCAGGCCCAGCAGTGGTGGGAGCGGGAGCCGCTCAGGATCATCGATGTGGGCAGCGTGTTCGGCCAGATCGCCGAGCGCGGGCCGGCCGAAGTGGCCGCGCCAAGCGCCGGCGGGTACGATCCCCGCTGCGGGTTTGCCCGTTTGCACAGGTCCGTTCGGATCGGCGGGTGGGGGTTGTTCTGAGGCGTTCTAGTGGGCTATATATTCGAGTGGGACCCGAAGAAGGCGGAGTCGAACGTCCGAAAGCACGGCGTGACGTTCGATGAGGCATCGACAGTGTTTGGGGATTCGCTTGCGCTCCTCATGCCGGACCCGGATCACTCTGTTGGGGAGGAGCGGTATCTTGTGCTCGGGCTGTCGAATCGGCAACGGCTCGTCGTGGTAGCTTTTGCGGAGCGACCACCAGGCACCCGCCTGATATCGGCGAGGCTGGCCACGCGACGGGAACGGAGGCGCTATGAAGAAAAGGGTTAGTCATCTGAGTCGGAAGAACGACCGCGACACAATGCGGCCAGAGTATGACTTCTCGGCGGCGGTTCGAGGTGTAACCGCAGCGAGATACGCCGAGGGCGCCAACATCGCGGTGATCGACCCGGAGGTCTTGGACGTGTTTCCGGACGCCGCCGCGGTGAACCAGGCGCTGCGCGCTCTCGCACCGGTTCTTCGGCAACAGCGTCAGGCGCGAACGAACCGGAGAAGCGCCTGACCGGCCGCTGACGGCGATTGCCAAGATTGGGCCGCGCGCGAGCGCCAATAGCGTTAACGGTTCCTGGCTGGAGGGCAAGTAGGGCAATGCTGAAAGAGCACATCGAGGACATCCGCTCCGGGATCAAGGCCGGGCGCTTTACGAATGAGGCTGCGGTGCGCCAGGGCGTCGTCCTACGTCTGCTACAGGCGTTGTGGTGGCCAACGTATGACACTCAGGTCGTTGCGCCGGAATACTCCGTCGAAGGCAGGCGCGTGGATTTCGCACTTTGCCACCCGCCGGGGAAGCCTGCCGTATTCATAGAGGTCAAGCAAGTTGGCCAAAGCGACGGCTGAGAGCGTCAACTCTTCGAGTACGCGTTCCACAAAGGCGTGCCGATGGTCATTCTGACAGACGGTCAAGAGTGGCACTTCTTTCGTTTTTGTTTACCACGCTGGAAGCCCCGGAAATGCTGTAGCTGACCCAATC
>JBBTDS010000113.1:0-2894 GCA_038060875.1 Acidobacteriota bacterium
CGGTCCGGCCCGCCGTGCATCTGGCGGTGCAGCAGATGGAAGTACTGCGCCGGCGTGCTGGGGTAAGCCACCTGGATGTTGCTCTCGGCGGCAAGCTGGAGGAAGCGCTCGATGCGCGCGCTGGAGTGCTCCGGCCCCTGACCCTCGTAGCCGTGCGGCAGCAGCATGACCAGGCCGCTCGGCTGGCCCCACTTCGCTTCGCCGGCGGCGATGAACTGGTCGATGACGACCTGGGCGCCGTTGGCGAAATCGCCGAACTGCGCCTCCCACATCACCAATGTCAGCGGGTCGGCCAGGCTGTAGCCGAACTCGAAGCCGAGCACGGCGTTTTCGCTTAACGAACTGTCGTAGACATCGAAGCGGGACTGATCCTCCGAGAGGTGGTTGAGCGGGCACCAGGCGTGGCCGTCCTCGTAGTCGCAGAAGACGGCGTGGCGCTGGCTGAAGGTGCCGCGGCCGGAATCCTGGCCGCTCAGCCGCACCGGGGTGCCCTCCAGCACGAGGCTGCCGAAGGCCAGCGCTTCGGCGAACCCCCAATCGATCGGCCCGCCTTCACCGAAGAGCTCGCGCCGCCGCTCCACGAAGCCGCGCAGCTTCGGGTGGAGGTGGAAATCGGAGGGGAACCCGGAGAGTCCGGCGATAACGCGCGCGAGCACGTCCGGATCGACGGCGGCGTGCGGGCGCGCGATCGGGCTCTCCTCGTCGGCGACGGCGCTGACCTCCTGAAGCTCGAAGCGTTCGGCGCGCTGTTGCGCGGCCTGGTAGGCCTCCTGGAGGCGGGCGGCGATCCGTTCCCGCTTCTGCTTCACCTCGGCCTCAGTGACCAGCCCCTCGCGAACCAGCCGTTCCACATACAGGGCGCCAACCGAAGGATGCTCGCGGATCTTGCGGTAGAGGATGGGCTGGGTGTAGCTGGGATCGTCGGCCTCGTTGTGCCCGTGGCGGCGGTAGCAGAACATGTCGATGACGACGTCCTTGTGGAACTGCTGGCGGAAGTCGAAGGCGATCTGGGCAACGCGGAGGCAGGCCTCGGGGTCGTCGCCATTGACATGGAAGATGGGCGCCTGGACCATGCGGGCGACGTCGGTCGAGTAGGGCGTCGAGCGGGCCTCGGCCGAGGAAGTGGTGAAGCCGATCAGGTTGTTGATGACCAGGTGCACGGTGCCGCCGGTCCAGTAGCCGTCGAGCTGCGACAGGTTCAGCGTCTCGGCCACCACCCCCTGGCCGGCGAAGGCGGCGTCGCCGTGCACCAGCACCGGGATGACCCGCTCCCGCCCGGCGTCGCCGAGGCGGTTCTGCTTGGGCCGCACGATGCCCTCGACCACCGGGTCCACCGCCTCGAGGTGGCTCGGGTTGGGCGCGAGCGAAATGGCGATCTGGCGCCCGTTGGGGTAGCTGCGCGCGCCGCTGGCGCCCAGGTGATACTTCACGTCGCCGGAGCCTTGCATGCTGGCGGGATCCTCGCCTTCGAACTCGGAGAGGATCTGTATGAGCGGCTTGCCTACGATGTTGGCCAGCACGTTCAGCCGCCCGCGGTGGGCCATGCCGATGACTATCTCGTGCACGTCCTGGGCGGCGGCGCGCCAGAGCAGCTCGTCCAGGATGGGGATGGCGCTCTCGGCGCCTTCCAGCGAGAAGCGCTTGTGCCCGACGAAGCGCGCGTGGAGGAAGGTCTCGAAGCCCCCGGCCTCGAGCAGCCGGTCCAGGATGCGCAGGCGCGTTTCCCGGTCCAGCGGCCGGTGGCTGGCCTCCGGCTCCAGGCGGCGCTGAAGCCAGCGCTTCTGCTCGGGGATCTGGATGTTCATGTGCTCGCAGCCGATCTTGCCGCAGTAAGTCTGGCGGAGCGTTTCCAGGATCTCGCGCAGGGTGGCCACCGGCTGCGGGGCGCCCTCGCCGATCGCCTCGGCGAGCGTGCCGGTGAGGAAATGCCGGTCCAGGTCCCAGATGGTGAGTCCGTAAGTGGCGGGATCGAGTTCGGGGTGGTAGCCGGGCTCGGAGCCGAGCGGGTCGAAGTCGGCGATCAGGTGGCCGCGCACGCGGTAGGCGTTGATGAGCTGGAGCACGGCCGCTTCCTTGGCGATCTCCGAGGTGCGCTCGCCGGCCACTCCCGGCAGCCAGGCGGCACGATCGGGCTCCCAGCGCACCGGCCGGTGGGGCACATTGAGGTCGGCGAAGATCTGTTCGTAAAAACCGTCCTCGCCTTTCAGCAGCGCCTGCACCTTGGCCAGGAACAGGCCGGATTCCACGCCCTGGATGATGCGGTGGTCGTAGGTGCAGGTCATCGTCATCACCTTGCCGATGCCGAGCTGGGCGCGGACCTCGGGGGCGACGCCGTGATACTCGGGCGGGTAGTCGATGGCGCCGGTGGCGATGATGGCGCCCTGGCCGGGCATCAGCCGCGGGATCGAGCCGATGGTGCCCACGGTGCCGGGATTGGTGAGCGAAACGGTGGCGCCCTGGAAATCCTCGACGGTGAGCTTGCCAGTGCGCGCCCGGTTGACCAGGCCGTCGTAGGCCGCCTGGAACTGCTGGAAGTTCATGGCGCCGGCGTTCTTGATGTTGGGCACCACCAGCGAGCGGCCGCCGTCCTTGGCGGCGACGTCGATGGCCAGGCCGAAGTTTATCCCGGTGCGTGCCACGCGGAACGGCTGCCCGTCCTGTTCGACGTAGGTGTGGTTGAGAGCCGGATAGTGCTTCAGCGCCTTGACGATCGCCCAGGCGATGAGGTGCGTGTAGGAGACCTTGCTCTTGCCCAGCAGCGTGCGGTGATGGTGGATGATGCGGCGGTTCTCGTCGATCACCTTGACGGCGATGGTGCGCTGCGAGGTGGCCACCGGGATGGAGAGGCTGGCCTGCATGTTGCCGGCGACGCGGGCGGCGGCGCCGCGCAAGGG
>JBBTDS010000114.1:0-9700 GCA_038060875.1 Acidobacteriota bacterium
GCGGCCGGCGGTATACTGAGTGGCAGCCATGCCCACAGCAACTCGCAGTTTCCTCTTCCTCGCCATGCTGGCCGCCGGCGCGCTCGGGCAGGATTTCCGGGCCACGCTGACCGGCCTGGTAACCGATCCGAGCGGCGCCGCGATTCCGGCGGCCACCGTCAGGGCCACCAATATCGGCACCAACGCGTTCAAGGACGCGAAAACCACTTCGTTTGGCGTATTCACCATCCCCTACCTGGAGCCAGGCGTGTACAACGTCGAAGTGAGCGCTCCGGGGTTTCAGACGCTGGTTCGCGAAAAGATCGTGCTCCGCGTGGCCGACAAAGTGAACCTGCCGGTGGAGCTGAAGCTCGGCCAGGCGGTTCAGAGTGTCGTGGTCACGGCCGACCAGGAGGTCATCGAGACCGCCTCGGCCGACCGCGGCCTGGTCTTCGACTCGATCAAAACCCAGCAACTCCCGCTGAACGGACGCCAGACCTACATGCTCATGGCGCTGACGCCCGGCGTGCTCTATACGACGGAGGCATTCGGGCCCGGCGGCAATTCCGGCACGCGCGGGTGGGACACCACCAGCGCGTACCGGATCAATGGGGCGCGTTCCGGGCAGAACCTGTTCCTGCTGAACGGGGCGCCCATCAGCGATGCCGGCGGCACCTGGCAGCTTGCGCCAAACGTCGAGGCCGTACAGGAATTCAAGGTGATGACCAACACCTATGACGCCTCGTACGGCCGCTTCGGCGGCGGCGTGGTCAACACCACGGTCAAGAGCGGCGCCAATGACTTCCACGGCAACGTCTTCGACTACTTCCGCAACGCCGTTCTCGACGCCAACCGGACGGAAAACAAGCAGCCCACCCCGAACAAACCCCGGCCCGCGCACAACCAGCATCAGTTCGGCGGCGTGGCGGGCGGCGCCCTCCGCAAGGACAAGGACTTCATCTTCGGCAGCTTCGAGGGCTGGCGGGAGGTCATGCCCGCCGCAGTGATCTCGAGCGTTCCCAATAACGCGCTGCGCGACGGCCAGCACTTCACCGAGTTCGGGTACAAGATCTTCGACCCGATGACCTCTCGCATCTGCACTGCGGCCGACGGTAACTGCCGGAACTCGCCCTACATCCGGCAGCCGTTCGCCGGCAACGTGATCCCGCAGAGCCGCATCAGCCCCGTCGGCGCCAAGGTTATGTCCTACTTCCCGCTGGCGAACGGCCCCGACCCGAATGCGCTGAGCAGCAACTACTACGCGAACACCAACGGCCGGTACCGCTACGACCAGCCCATGGGGCGTTGGGATCACAACTTCAGCGACGCGGACAAATTCTATACGCTGGTCACCTACCAGCACGGGAAGGAATACCGGAACTCGACCGGTTTCGACCCCCCGGCCGGCAGCGGCGACATCAACTCGCAACGCACCGACCAGAACTACGTCGCCGCCTGGACGCACGTGCTCTCGTCCACGTCCGTGTTCGACATCCGGGGGTCCTACGGCCGGTATACGCCGATGTTCCCGCGCTACACCGATTACGACTTCACCGTGGACAAGCTGGGTATGACGAAGATGCCGCATGCGCCGACGAATCCTCAAGCCACCGTTCCCCGGTTCGACGTCGGCGGTTCCACGCAGCTCTTCGCTCTCTCCAGCGCCGGGGAGTGGAACTCGCACAACCAGTGGAACTTCGCGCCCAGCCTCTACCTGACTAAGGGCAAGCACACGTTCCGCACCGGCATCGAGCTGAACTACGTCGCCCATGCCATCGGGAACCGCGGGTGGGCGAACGGCACGTTCGCTTTCGACCAGACCTGGACGCGGCAGCTCTCCGGTTACAACGGCGGCACCTACGACGGCGCCTCCATTGCCAGCCTCCTGCTGGGCTATCCCGCCAGCGGCCAGGTGGACTGGCAGGACAACCCGTACCGGACCCGTCCCTACTTCGCCCTGTATTTGCAGGACGACTGGAAGATCGGACGCAAGCTGACCCTGAATCTCGGCCTGCGCTACGACGTTCAGTTCCAGTGGCGCGAGCGTTTCGACCGCTACAACTCGGCCTTCGACATGAGCGTGAAAAACCCCCTGAGCGACGCCGTGCTGGCCAACTGGCGCAAGGTCAAGGCCCAGGAGGACGCGAAGAACCCGAAGTACCCGTACCCGGCGCCCCCTGCCCAGCTTAGCGGCGGATGGATGTTCGCGGGCGTGGCCGGCCAGTCCCGCCGGATTCTCGATACCGATTGGACCAACCTCGGTCCCCGCATCGGCATAGCCTGGCAGGCGGCGCCGAAGACCGTCATCCGCGTCGGCGCGGGCGTCTATAATCAGGCCTCCACGCTGGGGGGACGGACCAACGGCTTTTCGATTACGACGAGTTACGATGCTTCGCTGGACGGCATGACGCCTTCGGCCGGCGCGAGCCTCAGCGGCCGTTACTCCCTGGTGGACCCGTTCCCCTTGGGGATACTCCCGCCGACCGGCGCCCAGGACGGCCTGCTCACCCAGATCGGCCGGGGCGTCACTTTCGACCCGCGCGGTTTCAGGATTCCGCGGACTTACCAGTACTCCTTCGGCATCCAGCGGGAAGTACCGGGGAACATCGTGGTGGAAGCCTCGTTTGCCGGCAACTACCAGACCTACGTTGGCGTCGATTGGGGCC
Source organism: Acidobacteriota bacterium (assembly GCA_038060875.1). Taxonomy (GTDB): domain Bacteria; phylum Acidobacteriota; class Terriglobia; order Bryobacterales; family Bryobacteraceae; genus JBBTDS01. Next base: position 2,646 of record JBBTDS010000114.1, read on the forward strand.
GCAACGAGATCAGCATGGCCGATTACAACCAGTCGCGCGCGGACACGCAGTACAACAGCCTCCAGGTGCCGAACCCGTTCTACGATATCCTGCCGAAGAACGGCGGCGTCGGGCAGAACCCCACCGTTTCGCGTGGCACTCTGCTCCGGCCGAACCCGATCTGGAGCGGCATTACCCAAGGCAACACGCAGTGGGGCCACTACCGTTCCGACGCCTTCCAGTTGAAGGTGGAAAAGCGGGTGCTGGGCGGACGCGAAACCGGCGTGATGACCTGGGTCCTCTCCTACACCCTCTCGAAGGCGTACCAGGCGGCCAATCGCCTCCAGAGCTGGAACCTCGAGGAACCGCTGATCTACGAACTGGACAACCAGGACAAGCCCAACATGTTCGCCTTCAGCGGCGTCTGGGACTTGCCCTTCGGAAGAGGCCGCAGCCTGCTCAATTCCGATAACCCGGTCGCCGGCAAGCTCGCCTCCGGCTGGCAGTTCGACTGGATTCTGACTTACAACTCCGGCTACCCGGTAGGCTGGCCGAACCTCATCAACTACTGCGGTGAATGGCACGCCAAGAATCGCAGCCGTTACTCCTGGTTCAACAACGACAAGAGTTGCTACGCCACCTTCCAGTCCTATACTCTGCGGACCCTTCCGGACCGGTTCCCGAACATCCGCCAGCACTCGAAACCGACTTTGAACATCGCGTTCGAGAAGACTACCAGAATCAGCGAGCGTTACCGATTCCTACTCCGGGGGGAGGCCTTCAACCTGACCAATACCCCGATCTACGGCGGCGTGGACACGAGCTTCAACAGCCAGCGGTTCGGGATGCTGCCGAACAACCAGCAGAACTGGCCGCGCCTGGTGCAACTGGCCGCCAAGGTCTTCTTCTAGCAAAGCGGGACAGTGAAACGGGGAAATGGTCACTGTCCCGGTTGAATGTGGCCGAAGCGGCGGTCGCGGTGGTGGAAGTCGCGCAGGGCGTCCTCCAGGTCGTTGGCGTCGAAATCGGGCCACATGCGCGGGGTGAAGTAGAGCTCGGCGTAGGCGCATTCCCAGAGGAGGAAGTCACTGAGGCGTTGCTCGCCGCCGGTGCGGATGAGCAGATCGACGTCGGGGACGGGGCCGGCGGCATGGGTAGCAGCGGCGATCAGCCCGGCGAATTCGGCGCGGGAGAGGCGCTTGCCGTTTACGCGGTGGGCGGCGCCGAGGATGGCGTCGCGGGCCGAGTAGTCCACCGCGATGCGCAGGTGCAGCTTGCGGCCGGCGGCGGTGGCCGTTTCCGCCTGCTCGACGGCCTGGCGCAGGGCGGGCGCGAGGCGGTCGCGGCGGCCGATCACGCTGAGGCGGACGCCGTGCTTGAGGCAGGCGGCGGTCTCCTTGCGCAGATAGTCGCGGAAGAGCCTCATGAGCGTGGCGACTTCCCCGGCGGGCCGCTGCCAGTTGTCGGAGGAAAAGGCATAGAGCGTGAGCGTCCGGATGCCCAGCGGCGGGGCAGCCTCGACGGTGCGGCGGACGGCCAGCGCGCCGGCGCGGTGACCGGCCACGCGCGGCAGGCCGCGGGCGGTGGCCCAGCGGCCATTACCGTCCATGATGATGGCCAGGTGAAGCCTGGCCGGGGGATGAGAGTTACCTGGCTTCATGTTCCCGCGTGGCCCGGATGAGGGCCTCCATATGATTCAGGTAGCGCTCCAGCGCCACGCGGCCGGCGGAGGCCAGCCGGTACTTGGTCTTGGGCAGACGGCCATCGAAGTACTTCGTGCAGGCGATGTAACCGGCCTGCTCCAGCTTGCGCGCGTGCACGCTGAGGTTGCCGTCGGTGGTCTTGAGCAGCTTCTTCAGGTCGTTGAAGGTGAGCGTCCGGTTGACGGCCAGGGCGCTGACGATGCCCAGGCGGATGCGCTCGTGGATCAAGCGGTCGAGCGCCGGAGCGGCCGCGTGCGCCGGCGCGAGCGCCGGCCCGGCGCGCTGAGAGCGGGCGGCACGAGCGGGACTCGAGTTAGCCACCGTACCTCCTGGCGATGAGGATTCCGAACAGGATGTGCAGGCCGCCGAAGCCGGCGGCCATCCAGAGATTGGCCCAGGCGGGCGGCCCAAACAGGGCCGCAACGCCGACCAGCATGAAGCAAAGGCCCATCACCGGAACGACGCGGATGGAGAAGGCGCCGCCGGTGACGATGCCGGCGCCGTAAACCAGCAGCCACATCCCGGGCAGCGCGCCAGCCAGGCCGGCCTGGTAAAGAACCGCGGTGAGCAAGGCGCCGACAAACATGGGCGGCGAGAAGCTGAGCAGGAAGCGTTTGGCCGGCATGGAGAACAGCGGGATGTTCAAGCGCCGGGCCTTGCCGATGCTGGCCGAGCAGGCGATGGCGAACGACAGCGCGCCTTCGCCCAGCCAGAGAACCAGCCAGGAAGGCGAGCCGGCGGGCCGGGCCAACAAAGCGGCCGCCAGCGCGCTCAGCCCAACGACCACCAGGCCCCAGCCGGCGACGGCGGTGAAGGAAGCGGCCCGCTCCATGGTCTCGCGGATGAAGCGCAGGTTGTCCATGGCGTGGGCGTGGAGAGACACGGGCTGGCGGCGACCAGAACCCAGCGGACCCGGAGAGGCCATGCTTCAAGGATAGGCAGAGTGCCCGGCGTTGTCAAGTACTTTATACAATAGAGTAGGGGCGAGGCATGCCTCGCCCCTACATCCAATACTGCCACTGGCCGGCGGCCAGGACGTAGGCGGCCAGGCAGGCGTTGGTGACGGCGTGGGCGAGGATGCAATCGGCCAGGTTGCGGGTGCGGACGATCCACCAGTTGTAGGCCAGGCCGGCGGCCAGGCCGACGTCCCAATAGGGTCCGTGCTCGGCGGCAAACAGCAGGGCCGAAATCAGGAAGGCGCGGGCCGAGTACGCGCCCAGCGGGACGCTGCTGAAGTCGCGGGCCATCAGCCAGCGTATCGCCCAACCGCGCCAGAACAGCTCCTCGACCACGGGAACGAGCAAGACCGAGCCGGCGATGCGGAAGAAGAGGAACACGGGATCGGATTGGGCCGCCGGAGAGGCGCTGGAGCTGGCGGCGCCAGTGACCGAGTTGTGAAACAGCCAGTGGTCACGGTAGCCGGGCCAGACGAGATCGGGGGCGATCCAGAGGGCAAAGACGGCCGCGCCGAGCAGGATGCCGGTCCGCGGGCGGGAGGGACGGAAACCGAGCAGCTTGCGGGAGACGAGCAGCCAGACGGCGAAAACGGCGAGCGTGCGGAGCGGATAGGCGACTGCGGCCGGCAGGGGCAGCAGGTAGCTGGTGAAGCCCATCACCGCGAGCAGGGTAAGAAACGGGGCCGTGTACGGGGCGGCCGGACGGGCCCCGAGGCGGGCCAAAGGGCTGGCGAGTCGGGAGGCCACGGGCCGCTCAGCCTACTTTGGCCAGCAGTTCCTTGATGCGAACGCTTTCCTCGGCCGAGGGCTTGTTTTGCTGCGCGGCCTGGAGGGCCTTGCGGGCCTCGATCTTGTCGCCCTTCTGGTAAAGGGCGACCGCGAGGTGGTAGTGGAAGGTGGAGATTTGGGGCTGCTGCCTGGTGAGATCGCGAAAGATCTCGATGGCCTGGTCGCTGAGGTTCTTCTTGATGTAGATCCAGCCCAGCGTGTCGGCGACGTTGACGTCCTGGGGCATCTTCTGCCGGGCGCGCTGGGCCAGCGTGAGGGCCTGGTCCAGATCGCCGCCGGTCTCGGCGAGCATGTAAGCGAGGTTGTTGAGGGCGACCGGATGATCGGGCTGGAGGCGCAGGATCTGCTCGTACAGAGCGCGGGCCTCGCCTCGCTGGCCGCTGCCCTCCAGCAGCAGGGCCAGCGCGACTACTGGGGCCGGCTCGTTGGGGAGGAACTGCATGGACTTGCGGAAGCTGGCGGTGGCGGCCTTAATATCGCCGCTGCGGCGCTGGGCCTCGCCGACGCGGAGGTGGAGGGCGCCGTCGGAGGGGGCCTTGGCGAGCAGGTTGTTGTACTCGGAGATGGCCACGTCGTAGCGTTTGGCGCGGACGGCGATATTGGCCAGCGCCTGGCGAATGCCCGACTGCTCGGGGTTCTTGCCGAGCTCGGAGCGGAGCAGGTCGATGGCCTTGGCGTACTGGTCCTGGGAAGCGTAGGCTTCCGAGAGGCCCATCAGGCCGCGCAGGTCGGCCGGGGCTGCCGTCTCATGCAACTTCTGAAAGGCCTGCTCGGCGTCCTTGAACCTGCGCTCGACGAGGTCAAGCATGGCCATCTGCATCCTGGCTTCGCGGGAATCGGGGTGCTCCTGGATGGTAGAGGTGACGTTGCTGCGCGCCTGAGGCAGGTTACCCATGCCAGCCAGGGCGTTGGTGCTGATCAGCTTGGCGCCCAAGTTGCGGGGATCGAGCTCCAGGACTTCGCGGGCGGTCTGGAGGGCCAGCGGGAACTCGGCCTTGACCAGATGGAGCTCGGCCAGGGCGATGCGCGGCGGCAGGAAGCCTGGCTGCTTCTTGATCGCTTCTTGAAACTGGGTGCGGGCCTGGTCGCGGTCGCCCTTGCGCAGCAGGGCGCGGCCGAGATTGAAGCGCAGCACGACGTTGTCGGGCATGCGGCTGACCATCGCCTGCAACTCGGAGATGGCGGTCTGGACTTCCTTGGGAGTGCCGGTCTCGATCAGCAGCGAGGAGCGGAGGGCGTGGGCCTGGACGTCGCCGGAATCCTCCTTCAGCACTTCTTCCAGCAGCCGGTAGGCCTCGTTGCGCTTACCCTGGGCGATGAGCACCTCGGCCTTCTTTTTCTGGAAGAGCAGCTTCCGCTTGGGGTCCTTTTTCAGGCCGTCCTCGTAATGGCGGACCGCGCCGTCGAAATCGCCGCGGCGGAAGTAGAAATCGCCGACCTGCTCATAGGCCGCGGGGAAATCCTGCAGGTTGGCGGTGAGCCTGGCCAGAACGGCGGAGGCGTCGGGCAGGCGCTTCATGCCGTAGTAATGGGCGGCCAGTTGCAGCAGGTAGATGGCTTGCTTAGGGTTGTTGTCCACCTTGGCCTGGAGGATCTGCTCGGCTTCCTCGAGGCGGTTGCTCTTGGCGTATTGCAGGTAGAGCAAGTCGTAGACCGGGCCGAAGGTCTTATCCTTGTCCAGCAGGGTCTTGGCGAGCTTCTCGGCTTCGGCGTCCTGGCCGGCGGCGATCAGGCTTTGCGCCAGCGGGAGGACGACACGCGGTTGCAGGGGGCTGAGCTCATTCGCTTTGCGGAACTGGGCGATGGCGTCCTGGAGATTCCTCAGGCTGAGGTGATAGTAGCCCAGGTAGCGGAGCCTGGCGACGGAATTGGGAGGAAGCTGTTCGGCGAGGGTCTTGAGTTCGCCGCGCAGATACTCGATCTGGCGCTTGCTGGAGGGATCGGTGGCGATCAGCCCGGCCAGGTAGATGTCGGCCAGTTGGGTCTTGGAGTCGGTCAGGTAAGCGGAGTTGGCCGGAAGGGTTTCCACGGCGCGGCGGAGCGAGCGGGCCGCCTCGGGCGGCCGCCCCAGCCTGAGCTGGGTCAGCCCGAAGCGGTAATAAGCTTCGCCGTACCTGGCGTCCTTGCGGAGCGCCTGCCGGTACATGATCGAGGCTTCCTTGTATTGGCCTTTATCGAAGTATCGGTTGCCGCTTTCGAGGTACTTACGTTTGACCACTTCCGGGTCGCGGCTACAAGACAAAGCCGCCGCCAGCAAGAGCACAACGGCCGGTAAAAAGCGCGTTCTCATGGAGCTTCCTCTTCTCGATCTTACACCAGTGCGGGCGGTGGAGGGTTATTGGACGGCCACCTTGGGAGTGACCGGGGCGGAACTGGGGCTGTCCACGCCGCCGATGCGGACGGTGACCGGGAGCTGGTCGCCGCGCATGCGGTCGCCGGGGACGCGGACGTTGATCTGGTTCAGCCCAATGAAGCCAGGGGTGAGGCCGCTCCACTCGACGATCATTTCGGCCTGCGACCAGGAGGGATCGCCGAAGAAGACCTTGACGGGATCGGTGACGGCCAGCGGCGAGCTGGGGGCGGGCTGGCCGGCCACGACCCGGACGCCCTTGGTGGCGCCCAGCCCGCTGGCGTAAATGACCAGCGGCTGGTCGCGCCGGGCAGGATCGTCTTTGGTGACCGGGCGGCCGTCGGAGTGGAAAATGGCCGCCTGGCCGCTGACCGGATCGACGAAAACGGCCGGGGCGTACCTGGAGACGGTGAGCGCGTAAGGCGCCGAAGGGATCTTGCGGGCGAGCGAGCGGACGACCAGCGAGTACCGGCCGGCGGCAAGCTCGGGGGGAATTTGCGCGTTCACCTGCTGGGAAGAAGTCAGGAACAGCGGCAGCGGCCGGTTGTTGAGGGTGATGCAGCTCTCGCCGAGGATGGTGGGCAGCGGCGCGGAGTCGGCCGTCTGCTGGGCGCCTAGGTTCTGGCCGAAGATCGAGATCAGCCCGCCGGGGGCGACGGCGGTGGAATAACTCGCCTGGTTGACGACGCCGTTGCGGTTAACCTGGGGCCGCTCCTGGGCGGTGACCGGATCCAGCGGCACGACGCTCAGCCCGCTGGTGGTGAGCACGTAGGCGACGGCGCCGGAGGGATCGACGGCCATCGTCCGGCCATTGGAGAAGGCGCGCCCGTTGCCGACGACGGTTGACAGCGGCCCTTCCAGGGCGGGGGAAGAGCGCATGGGGTTGCCGGTGTTGACGTCAACGACTTCGATGACCGAAGTCTCGGTGGCGAGTTGATTCGCGCCGGTGAGCACCGGCTGGGCGAAGCGGGCGTAAGTAGTGGCGCCCACCGCAGCCACGGCGGCCACCGGGCGCGACACGGTGGTGGTCTGGCCGCCACGGCCCGGCATCTGCACCGTCGGGGCCGCAACGGTCGGGGTGAGCGACTGGTTAAGCACGTTGCCGTTGACGACAAAGTATTGGCCGCGAGGACCAGCGGTGACCGGACCGAGGTAGCCGGTGAGCGCGCTGGTGGAAAGCTGGCGGCTGGCGACGTATTCATCGACCATCGCGTCGTAAAGGTAGACAATACCGTTGGCGCCGGCCACCAGAACGATGTATTCGCCGTTGGGGGTGGC
>JBBTDS010000114.1:9800-16002 GCA_038060875.1 Acidobacteriota bacterium
GCGCGCATGTCGAAGACCTCGACGCGGTTCTTGCCGGAGTTGGCGATGTACAGCCGCTGGCGCGAGACGTCGGTGACCATGTCCACCAGGCCCTCCTGGTCGGAGATGCCGATCTCGACCGGAATGAGGTCGGCGCGGGCCTCGGCGTCGCGATTGTTCTGGTAGACGCGAAGACGGGGCGGGATATTGATGGCCTCGGGCGCCTGGATGACGAAATTGTGGGGGGTGATGGTGCCGGGCGAGCGGGCGGCGTTGGCGTTGAAAAAGAACTGAACGCTGGAGTCGCGCGCATCCACCCGGATCAGCGGCGCGGTCTGGACGACGGCCGGCTGCTGCTGGCCGGGGCCGGTGGGCAGGGCCGGCGCGGCGCCGCCGCCGCGGCCGGCGTCGGGGCTGCCCGGCGCCCCCGGCGCCGGGGGCAGGACGATGATGATGCCTCCACCGACCGCGCCGCCGCCGGCGCCGCCGCCAAGCCCGGGGATGCCTGCTTGCTGGGTGGTCGCCGTCTGGAGCAGTTGCAGCGAGACGCTCATGCGGCCGCGCCCGAGGTTGCGCACCGGCACAGTGGCCGTGCGGCTGTCACGAGTGACGCCGCACTGATCGTTGGCCAGCAGGAGGGTGGTCGATTCGGGCATGGCGATCGGGCTTTCATTGGCCCGGCCGACCGGCAGAATCAACATGCCCGACTCGGAGACGGCGTAGATAGTCCCGCCGTCGGAAGTGATGACCGTCTTGCCGGTGATGTTCTCGGCCATCTGGAAAGCGACGTGAACCAGGAGGTTCTCGGGGTCGTTCACCAGCAGCTCGCCGACGTTAGCGCGGGCCGGCGGTTGCTGAAGCGGGGGGATGTTGAAGGCGGAGTAAAGCAGGGAGCCGTCGGGCGAGAAAACGCTGCCGCCGACGTTGTTGGTCAGGCTGAACTGCGCGCCGGGCTGGAAGGGGAAGGGCGCGTTGGCGGCGTTCTGCTGGGCCAGCACGCTGAGGGTCTCGGTGTCGAACAGGGTCAGCCCGGCCATGAACCTGGAGCCATCGGGCGCCACCGAAAGCACGGTGGAGATGTTGCCGATGTAGCGGCTGCGCAACACGGTGCCCGAGGCCACCTCGTAGACAAAGGCGGCGCCGGTGCTGTTGTTGATGTTGTTGAGGCCGATGATGTAACGTCCGTCGGGGCTGGCCGCCAGCCGGCTGCGGGCGGCCAGGGCCAGTCTTCCCTGCTGCGGCGGGACTTGGGGAGCGGCCGGCGGCGGCGGCGCGATCACCACGTTGCTGATGGCCTGGGTCGCGACGGCCGCCGGGTCGTAGATCAGCAGCGTGCTGGCCGAGTTGTTCGGCCCGGTGCCGATGGTGGTCATCAGCACCCGCTCGTCACCGCCGACGGCCACGCCCTCGGGCCTGGCCGGCAGGCTCACCCGCTTGACCACGGCCATGCTATCCGGGTCGATGGCGTTCAGCGATGTGCCGTCGTAGCAGGTGACGTAGAGGAACTTCCCCGAGGGCGCGAGGGCAGCCGAGATGGGCCGGGCGTCGGTGGCGATCGGGCTGAGGAAGCGCCGCTGGACGATCGAATAGACCTCGACCCGGTTGTAAACGGGATTCACCAGGTAGAGCCGGCCGCGCGGCTCGTCCAGCACAATGTCGAAAAGAGCCCCGGTGACCGGCACGATGGTCCCGAAGGTCGCGGCCAGGCAAGCCGATACCACCAGTCCGAAGGCGATGACCCAGCGCAGACACAACATCGGCACTTCAGTATAACCCTCCGGGAGGGGAAAAGTTTCGCGGCGACGGGGCGGGGGGGCGGGGTGAGATTCTTGTTGCGGGTGCGCGGGCGGTTGGGGGATATTGAAAGTGGCGCGTTCGCAAAGTCGATGGGCTTGGACGTTTTCCGATGGCGGAGCTGCTCTACTTCACCGAATTGGTGGGCCTCGGGGTCCACGACCTCAAGGGCCGGCGAATCGGCCGCCTGGCCGATGCCGCGCTGGTTCCGCTGATCGACTCCGGCCGCATAGACCGCTACCTGGTGGGCGGGGGCTGGGCCTGGCTCACTGTCGGCCACGACCAGGTGCGCTCGATCTCGCTCGACGGCATCCATCTCCGCGACGAGCACCTCACCCCCTATCACGACGACGAGTACATGCTGCGGATCGCCCGCGACCTGCTCGACCAGCAGATCATCGACGTGGACGGGCGCAAGGTGGTCCGGGTCAACGACGTCACTTTCGAGATCCACCGCGAGAACGGCTGCGAAGTGCTGCGGGTGCTGGAAGTGGACGTGGGGATCCGGAGCATCTTCCGCCGGCTGTCCCAGGGCGTGCTGCCGCGGCGCTGGATCCGGCGCCTCCAGCGGCCCGTCGCCCCCAACTCCATCCGCTGGGAGCACTGCAACATCGTCGAGCCCGACCCGCGGCGCCGGCTGCGGCTGAACATCTCCTACCGCATGCTGGAGGAGATGCATCCGGCCGACCTGGCCGACATCGTCGAGGAGCTGGCCCCGGAGGAGCGCGGGGCGATTTTCGAGACCATCGACAGCGAGGCGGCCGCCGACGCCCTCTCCGAGGTCGATCCGAAGATGCAGGCCTCGATCCTGGAGTCGCTGGAAACCGGGAAGGCGGCCGAGATCGTCGAGGAGATGGCCCCCGACGAAGCCGCCGACGCGCTGGCCGAGCTGGAAGAAGCGACCAGCGAGGAGATCCTGGAGGAGATGGACGTGGAGCCGAAGGCGGAGGTCCGCGAGCTGCTGGAGTTCGAGCAGGACACCGCCGGAAGCCTCATGAACACCGAGTACATCGCCCTGCACGAGAACGCCACCGTGGCCGACGCCATGGACGCGCTGAAGGGGAACCAGGATCTGCTGGAGAATCTGAGCACCCTGTTCCTGATCGACCAGGACGGGGTGCTGAAAGGGGCGGTGCCGCTGGGCCGGCTGTTCGCCGTGCCGGCGGCGGCGCGGCTGCGGGAGCTGGCGGCCGGCACGCTGCTCCACGTCCCGGCCGGCGAGAAGCAGAACCGGGTGGTGGAGACGTTCGATAAGTACAACCTGCTGAACCTTCCCGTCACCGACGAGGAGGGCCGGCTGGCTGGGGTGATCACCGCCGACGACATTATTTCCGTGTTGAGGCAGCGATGAATGGCGGGGGCAATGCTGAAGCGGATCCGGACTCAGATCGCGGTCTTCTTCGCCGTCATCGGGCCGGGCTTTATCACCGCCATGGTGGACAACGACGCCGGCGGCATCTTCACCTACTCGCAGGCGGGGGCGCGGTTCGGCTACCTGCCGCTGTGGACGCTGGCGCCGATCGCCGTGCTGCTGGTGATCACCCAGGAGATGAACTCGCGGATGGGGGCGGTGACCGGCAAAGGGTTGTCGGACCTGATCCGGGAAGAGTTCGGGCTGCGGGTCACCTTTCTGGTGATGGCGCTGCTGGTGCTGACCAACTTCGCCAACGTGATGGCGAACTTCGCCGGCATCGCCAGCTCGCTCCAGCTTTTCGCCGTGCCGCGGTGGGTCTCGGTGCCCCTCTGCGCGGCGGCCGTCTGGCTGCTGGTGGTTAAGGGCACTTACCACAGCGTGGAGAAAATCTTCCTGGGCGCGTGCGTGGTGTACGCCGCCTACATCGTCTCCGCGCTGCTGATCGAGCCCGACTGGCGGGAAGCGGCGCTGAGCAGCGTGCAGCCGGTGCTGATGCTCGACCCGGCCTACATCGCCATCCTGATCGGCATGGTGGGCACTTCGATCGCGCCGTGGATGCAGTTCTACTTGCAGGCGGCGGTGGTGGAGAAGGGGATCAGCGAGCGGGAGTACGCCGAGTCGCGGATCGAGGTGATCGTCGGCTGCATCGCCATGGTGGTGATCGCCTTTTTCATCGTGGTGGCCTGCGCGCGGGCGATCTGGACCACCGGGCCGCGCGACATCCGCGAGGCGGCCGACGCCGCCCAGGCGCTGCGGCCGTTCGGCAAGTACGCCTACCTGCTGTTCAGCGCCGGGCTGTTCAACGCCTCGATGTTCGCCGCCTCCATCCTGCCGCTTTCGACCGCCTACTCGGTGTGCGAGGGGTTGGGCTTCGAGACGGGAGTGAACAAGCGCTTCCGCGAGGCGCCGATCTTCTACTGGCTCTACACGCTGCTGATCGTGCTCGGGGCCGGGGTGGTGCTGATGCCGGGCTTCCCGCTGGTGCGGATGATCCTGCTGTCGCAGGTTTTGAACGGGGTGCTGCTGCCGCTGGTGCTGATCTTCATGGTGATGCTGGTGAACAAGAAGGAGCTGATGGGCGAGTGGACCAACGCGCGCTGGCAGAACTTCATCGCCTGGACTTCGGTGGTGGTCATGATCGGGCTGACGCTGGCGCTGGCCGGCATCACGGCGCGGGACGCGTGGGGGTGAGGACCGCGCAGAGGCAAGCGAGACTCACAAGTAGGGGCCGGATCACGGTGCCCGCGGACATTCGCCGTCTCATGGGTGTCCGGGCTGGGGACCGCTTGCTCTTTGAGGCCGACGGCAAGGGCGTGCGCGTGCGCCCTGTTTGCACCGAGAGCCCGTTCGCCAAGTACCGCGGGATCGGCAACCCGGGGATCGGCGCCGGGCGAAAGGCGGTCATACGCTGGGTGCGCCAGTTGCGGGGACGATGAGGACGGCGATCGACACCAACGTCATCATCGCCCTGGAACCTGGATGAGGCCGCCAGGCGCTGGCCGGCATCACGGCGCGGGACGCGTGGGGGTGATTTGCCAAGCGGCGGCAAGCGAAACCGACCAGTAGAACTACCGGGGCAGAGGCAGGCCCGGGATCGGCACGGGGCGCCTTCGCCGCCGGGCCATCTGTGGTATAAGAGTTATACCGGAGTGTGATGCGCTACCGGTTCGGCAAAGCTAAGAGCGAGTCCTTGCGGAAGAACCCGAAGCGCGGGATCGGCTTCGAGGAGGCACAAGAGATCTTTGACCATCCCTACTACCAAGACCAGCGCTCGGATAACCCCGAGCAACACCGTGCCATCGGGTGGGTGAAGGGCCGCCTCTTCACGGTGATCTTCGAAATCAGGAAGGATCGCCTCGGCGAGTACTACCACCTGGTGACGTTATGGCGGTCAACGCAGCGAGAGAGACAGTTGTATGAAGCGAACGCGTAAAACAAAGGAAGCCCCGTCCGCCGAGTCCATCGCCCGGTTGGCGGACCGCGGAGAAGACGTATCGCGCTTTTTCACGAATCGTGGCCGGATGATGCAGCCGATCCGGCGCGTGAACGTGGATTTCACTGCGGAGATGTCGCAGGAGTTGGACCAGGCTGCGCTGGAACTGAACGTGAGCCGGCAGGCGGTGATCAAGGTGTTCCTTCGCCACGCCCTCGATCAGCACCACCTGGCGCGGGTGGCGCGGAAAGCGGGTTAGCAGCAGCGGCACGTTTGGCGCGCCGATCCTGACCAGTTGAGTGGAAGTTTAGTATCCGGTCGGGCCCGGGCGGGTGTACAAAAAAGGGAATTGGCCGGATCAAGGAGGCGGATCCGATGGCGGTGCCGGATTTCCAAAGCTTGATGTTGCCACTGCTGAACATCGCCGCTGACGGTGAGGAGCACAGCCTCATCGGCCTGCGGGAAGCAATCGGGAATGGGCTGAACCTCTCTGACGAGGACAGGAAGGAGCTGCTACCGAGCGGGAGGCAGGGTAAGTTTGCGAATCGAGTTGCCTGGGCGTCGGTTTACCTGAGGCGGGCAGGATTGCTTGAGAGCCCCAGTCGCGGGAGAGTTCGAATTGCGGCCCGCGGTCACGCGGTGTTGAAAAGCAGCCCGGCAAGGATCGACATCAAGTTCTTGATGGAGTTCCCCGAGTTCGCAGCCTTCCGGGGTGAACCTGTTCCCGAGCCGGACGACGGAGGGAAGGGCAGAGTGGCGCAAACACCTCAAGAGCGCCTCGAGTCCAGCTACCAGGAGCTCAGACGCGAATTGGCCACGGAGCTCCGCCAACGCATCATGCGCTGTCCCCCCGCGTTCTTCGAAAAACTCGTGGTCGATCTTCTGGTGGCGATGGGCTATGGCGGTTCCCGCCAAGACGCCGGTCAGGCTGTCGGTCGGACTGGCGACGGCGGCGTGGACGGGATCATCAAAGAGGACAAGCTCGGCCTCGACGTGGTTTACGTTCAGGCCAAGCGCTGGGAAGGAACCGTCGGCAGACCGGATGTGCAAGCATTCGCGGGCAGCTTGGAGGGACACAGGGC
>JBBTDS010000114.1:16102-20856 GCA_038060875.1 Acidobacteriota bacterium
CTCTTACACGGTCAATAAGCTCGATTCGGACTACTTCGAGGAGGAGTAGCCGCAATTGTGAAGGCGAGAATCGTCCAGATCGGCAATTCGCCGGGCATCCGACTGCCGAAGGCGATCCTCGCGCAGAGCGGGATCCCCGGGCAGGTGGAACTCAGCGCGTCCCGCCATCGGATCGTGATCCGCGCCGCCAGGCGCCCGCGAGAACACGGCGCTGGCCGGCATCACGGCGCGGGATGCCTGGGGGTGGCCGCGCCCGGCGATGGCTTCCTCCGCATGAGCCACACGCCCACGGCGATCAGCGCCAGGGCGATCCACTGGTCGATGAACAGGAGAGCGAAGCGGACATCGGCCGCGTCGTGGGCGCGGAGGGGCTCGATGGCAAAGCGCGCGCTGGAGTACAGCACGAGGTACAGGCCGATGACGGCACCGGGCGCGTGCGGGCGCGCGTAGCGCCAGTACAGCACGGCGAAGATAGCCGCCTCGGCCAGCGCTTCATAGAGCTGGGTCGGGTGGAGGGGCCTGGCGAGCGGCGTGCCGAAGAGCTGGTGGGCCATCGGGTTGGTGAAGGTCACCGCCCAGGGCAACGCGGTCTCGGCGCCCCAGCAGCAGCCGGCGGCGAAGCAGCCCAGCCGGCCGATGGCGTGGCCCAGCGCGACCGCGGGCGCGAACACGTCGGCGGTGGCCAGCCCCGGCAGCAGCTTGCGCCGCATGTAGAGGACGGCGGTCACCAGCGCCGCGATCAGCCCGCCGTAAAAAATGCCCCCGGCCTGGAGCGTCGAGAGCGAGAAGATCTCGCGCGGGTTGGCGGCGTAGTAGTCGTAGTCGGTGAGGACCAGCAGCAGCTTGGCGCCGCCGATGCCGGCCAGCGCCGAGTAAATGCCGAGGTTGAGCAGCGAGTCGCTGTTAAGCCCGGCGCGGCGGCCGAGGCGGACGGCCACCCAGAGACCGGAAAGGAAGCCGAGCGTGACCAGCAGGCCGTAAGTGGGCAGGAAGAAATCGCCGATGCGGAACAGTGCGGGGAGCATTCAGGTCCTTTGCGGGGCTTGGCGGGAGCGCCAGAGATCCAGCAGCACCAGCGCGACTCCGATGGTGATGGCGCTGTCGGCCACGTTGAAAGCCGGCCAGCGGAATTGGCCGAGGTAGAACTCGAGGAAGTCGGTCACCGCCCCGGTGAGCAGGCGGTCGTAGAGGTTGCCGAGCGCGCCGCCGAGGACGAGCGAGAGGCCGAAGCGGGCGCCGCGGCCATGCCCCGGCGAGACCGCAGCGGGCTTCCACAGCATGCCAGCCACCAGCGCCACCGCGGCGAGCGACAGCGTCACCAGGAGCCATTTCCGCAGGGCGGGGCTGGCGCCGGCCAGCAGGCTGAAGGCGGCGCCGGGATTGCGGGTATGGATGATGTTGAAGAAGCCGGGGATCACCACGATGGTCTCCCAGGCGGAGACGCGGCTCTCGATCAGCCACTTGGTGAGCCGGTCCAGCAGGAACACGCCGGCGGCGGTGGCGCAGGCGAGCAGGCGGGCGTCCACCTCAACCCTTCAGGATCTCGGCCACCGCCTCGGCGCAAGGCGGGCAGATGGTCGGCCAGTCGGCGTTCGAGCCGACCGCGGTCGAGTACTTCCAGCAGCGCTCGCACTTGAGGCCGGCGGCGCGTTCCACTTCCACGCCAAGCCCGTCGCCGCCCTGCTCGAGCGCGACCTGGGAAACGATGAACAAGGCCGGCAGCTCGGCGGCGTACTCGGCCAGGAGCGGATAGAGGTCGCCGTTGGCGCGCAGGCGCACGCGGGCTTCGAGTGGCGCGCCGATCGTCTTCTCCTGGCGGGCGATCTCCAGCCGCTTGAGCACGCTGTCGCGCACCGGCATGAGGCGCTCCCAGTTGGCGGCGCGGCCGCGGTGCCGCTCGGCGAGGCCGGCGGTCAACTCCTCGGGCTCGGGGAACAGGTCGAGGTGGACGCTGTCGGGGGCGCCGGCGGGCTTGCGCAGATGGCTCCAGACCTCCTCGGTGGTGTAGCTCAACAGCGGCGCCAGCAGCCGCACCAGCGCCCAGGCGATGCGCCACAGGGCGGTCTGCGCGCTGCGGCGGGCGCGCGCGCGGGGCGCGGCGGTGTAGAGCCGGTCCTTGAGCACGTCGAAGTAGAGGGCGCTCAGGCCGGCGGTGGCGAAATCGTAGAGCGCGTGGTAGACGCGGTGGAAGGCGAACTCGGCGTACCAGGCGCGGCAGTTGCGCACCAGCTCCTCGGCGCGGACGAGCATCCATTGGTCGATCTCCAGCAGCTCGGCCGCGGGCAGCGCGTCGCGCTCGGGGTCGAAGTCGAAGAGGTTGCCGAGCGCCCAGCGGAAAGTGTTGCGCAGCTTGCGGTAGGCCTCCGACTGGCGCGCCAGGACGGAGTCGGAGATCCGCACGTCCTCGGTGAACTCGACCGAGGAAACCCACAGGCGGATAACCTCGGCGCCGTACTGCTTGATGATCTCCTGGGGCGCGATGTAGTTGCCGAGCGATTTCGACAAGGCGCGGCCTTCGCTGTCGAGCACCCAGCCATGGGTGGCGCAGTGGCGGTAGGGGGCCTGGCCGCGCAGGCCGACGCCGACCAACAGCGAGCTGTGGAACCAGCCGCGGTACTGGTCGGCGGCCTCGACGTAGAGATCGGAGGGCCAGGGCAGCCCGTTGGCGGCGGTGAGCACGGCCAGGTGGCTGGAGCCGGAGTCGAACCAGACGTCGAGGATGTCGCTCTCCTTGCGGAACTCGCCCGAGCCGCAGCGGGCGCAGCGGGCCTCCGGGCCGGCCAGCTCGGCGGCGCTGCGCTCGTACCAGACGTCGGCGGTGTGCTGTTCGAACAGATCGACGACGCGGTCTAGCACCTTGCGGTCGGTCAGCGGCTCGCCGCACCGCTCGCAATAGAAGACGGTGATCGGCACGCCCCAGACACGCTGGCGGGAGATGCACCAGTCGGGACGGTTGGCGATCATGTTCGCGATGCGCTCTTCGCCCCAGGCGGGCAGCCAGCGGATCTGGCCGATGGCTTCCAGCGCGCGCCGGCGCAGGTCGTTGCGGTCCATGCCGATGAACCACTGCTCGGTGGCGCGGAAAATGGTGGCCTGGTGGCAGCGCCAGCAGTGCGGGTAGCTGTGTTCCAGGGTCTCGGCGGCCAGCAGCGCCTCGCGGTTGCGCAAAATCTCGACCACGACGGGGTTGGCGTCCCAGACGGTTTTGCCGATCAGCTCTTCGGGCAGCCGGCCGGCGGCGCCCTCGGCGTGATAGAAGCGCCCGCCGGCGTCAATCGGACAGTAAGTGGGGATGCGGTACCGCTGGCAGGTGAGCTGGTCCTCCTGGCCGTGGCCGGGCGCGGTGTGGACGGCGCCGGTGCCCTGCTCCAGGGTCACGTAGTCGGCCAGCACGCCGGCGGCGTCGCGCTCGACGAAGGGGTGGCGGAATTGCGCGCCTTCCAAACGCTTGCCGGGGAAATGCGCGAAGACTTCGTGTGGGGACCATCCGCACGCGCGCGCGGTCTGCTCGAGCAGGGCCGAGGCGACGAGGTAGACGTCTCCGGCGGCGTCCACCGCCAAGTACTCGTACTGGGGGTGGAAGGCGATGGCCATGTTGGCGGGGATGGTCCACGGCGTGGTGGTCCAGATCAGGCCCCAGACGCGGCGGCCGGCCAGCGCGGGGTCGATGGCGGCGGGGTCGGAGGTGAGCGGGAAGCGTACCCAGATCGAGGGGCTGGTGTGGCTCTCGTATTCGACTTCGGCTTCGGCCAGCGCGGTGCGGCAGCGGATGCACCAGTGCACCGGCTTGAGGCCCTTGTAGACGTAGCCGCGATCGAGGAACTCGACGAAGGCGCGGGCGATGACCGCCTGGTACTCGCCGCTCATGGTGAGATACGGCGTCTCCCAGCGGCCGAACACCCCCAGGCGCTTGAAGTCGCGGCGCTGGATCTCGACCCACTTCTCGGCGTAGCGGCGGCACTCGGCGCGGATCTCGCCGGCGGTCATGCGGGCCTTCTTCGGCCCCAGCTCGCCATCGACCTTGATCTCGATGGGCAGGCCGTGGCAGTCCCAGCCGGGCACGAAGGGCGCGTCGAAACCGGCCATGCTCTTGGATTTGACGATGAAGTCCTTGAGGATCTTGTTGAAGGAGGTGCCGGGGTGGATCTCGCCGTTGGCGTACGGCGGCCCGTCGTGCAGCACGTAGAGAGGCCGGCCGGCGCGCGCCTGGCGGATCTTCTCGTAGAGCCGCTCCTGGTCCCAGCGGGCCAGGATCTTCGGCTCGGTCTCGGGCAGGTTGGCCCTCATGGGGAAGGCGGTCTGCGGCAGGTTGATAGTCTTCTTCAGCTCGACGCGCGGTGGTTCCATTTCGGGGATGAAACCATTATAGCGGGAGGGGGGAGCGGGGGCGGTTGTCGCGTGAATTTTCTCGAATTGTGATATATTCTGTGCACGTCCATGGCCGGGCAGCCGGAGAAGCTTGCATGCCTTCGGGTCGCTCCGTTGCGGCTGCGGCTGGAAACGCGCGGTCCGTTTCGGACGCCGGAGTATAAAGGGGCGGTTTTTCGCGGGGGCTTCGGAAAGTTTTTCCGGGAGCTGGTGTGTACGACGGGGAAGCCGACGTGCGCGGGCTGCCCCGAGGCGCCGGGCTGCCGCTACTCGCTGGTGTTCGAGACACCGGTATTCCCTGAAGAATTCACAGTCCTGCGGAGGTATACGCACGCGCCACACCCGTTCGTGCTGACGCCACCCATGGACGGCCGAACGGCGCTGCC
>JBBTDS010000115.1:0-2009 GCA_038060875.1 Acidobacteriota bacterium
GCGTTGAGTCCGGTGCGCTTGAGGAACTCGTAAGCGGAGCCGTGCAGGCTGTTGGCGCCGCTCTTGAGCGATACGTTGACGGTGCCGCCGCCGCTGCGCCCGTACTGCGCGTCGTAGGTGCTGGTCATCACTTTGAATTCCTGCACGGCCTCGATCGGCGGGACGTAGGCGATGGTGTTCTCCTGGTTGTAGACCGCGTTGTTGGGCGCGCCATCCAGCAGGAAGTCCGTGGTCTTATTCATGCTGCCGTTCACCGACCAGGAGGAAATACCGCTGTTCGAGAACGGGTTCAGGTCCAGCGAGACGGTGGTGGCCTGGATCCCGGGCGTGAGGGCCGCGAGCATGATGGGGTTGCGGATGTTGAGCGGGAGTTCGACAACGTTCCGGTTGTTGATCACCAGCCCGCGGTCCGCCTTCTCGGCTTCCAGCAAGGGCGCTTCCGCGCCGACCGTGATCGACTCGGTCTGGCTGCCGACCTGGAGCACAATATCGATGGTCGCCGCCTGGCTGACGTGGAGTTGAATGGCTTCGCGGACGAAGGCCCGAAAGCCGGCCATCTCCGCGGTGAGCTTATACCGGCCGGGATTGAGAAACAGGTAGCGGTATTGGCCCACTTCGTTGGAGGCCGATTCAAACGATACGCCGGTGTCGACGTTAGTCAGTTGGAGTTTTGCTCTGCCGACCACCGAACCGCTCGGGTCCGTTATGGTCCCGGCGATGGACGCGCGGGACTCTTGCGCCGAAGCCGGCAGTGCGGCGGTCACCAGGCAAACCACAACGAGCGCGCATTTACTTGCCATCACAATCCTCCCTTTCCGTGCTGGCCGGGTCCGATTCGGCCGAAGCTCACGGTCCCCATATCCGAGGCGGTCTCCGCCGGGAATCTCATTATGCCTTAGTCTCGCGTCCCCGAGACGGCGGCACTGCCGGCGGCGGGCGCGGTCAGCGCCGCGGGGCTGGACCCTTGCCGCTCAGCGCCTCGGCCAGCCGGGCGCGGGCGGGCAGGAAGCCGGGTTGGATGCGCAGGGCTTCGCCATAGTGCCGGATGGCCTCGTCGGTGCGGCCGAGGCCGGCCAGCGCGCCGCCCAGCCGTAATCGGACCTCGTTCCGAGCGCCTCCGAGGTTAGGGCTTCAGTCTTGCATTCTTCAGCACATCGATGCTCGCCTGGAGATCCGGAGCGGCTTTGTCATCTGAAAACACCGAGAAAGTCAGCATCAACTGGCCCACGCCCAAGTGCCCCTGAGTCATCGCCTTCCACTCACCAGGCTTCGGCGCTCGATCCGTGGTGCGGATGAGATATCCCCTCGTCTCCGGCCCGCGCAATTCCTCAATGGCCAACTTCTTTTCAACAACGCGGTCCTTCACTTGCCGTACCCTGAGATCGACAAGGGACCGGAGCCGATCCGGGGAGTTGAATCTTGGGTTCCCTTCCGGATCCCAGAACACCGTCGCGAAAATCAGCACGTCATTGTCCGTCCAGAAAGCTATTGTGGGAGGCAGCCCACCAGGCGGCTGCCGGACGGCTTCCACCCAGGAAGGCGGCACGGCGAGTTCGATACGGCCGCGGTCTGGAATCGAGTAGGACCGGAGGGCAGGGTTCGGCGGCGGCCACAAACGGGTCCCATCGACACCCATGACCCGCGTGCCGGCGATGAACGAGGCAAACAGGATCTCATCCAAGGGAGCAGGAGGCTTTTGGAGCCCCTTGGACACGTGAAGCCACGCGCAGGTTCCGTCTCTCGCCAGGAAGATCCAGAGATGCTTCTGATACAGGGTCTTTTCCTGCACCGCGGTGCTCAGAAGGTAATCCGCCGCCGCCATGTCGCCCCGCTCCCACATTTCCACCTGTCCCACCAACTTGAGCCTCATCAGGCTCTTCTGAATCCCGCTCCAGTAGAATTCCCGGCAGTACTGGCTTGTCGCTTCCGGCCGGGCCCACTCCAGGAACCCCGACAAAAGGGAAAGCGGATCATCTCGGCCGATTCCGGCAACCCGCCGCTGCCGGCCA
>JBBTDS010000116.1:0-7118 GCA_038060875.1 Acidobacteriota bacterium
CTACCTACAGTCCGCGGGCGTCCCGCTCGCGGCCTACGAGGGCGGGGCCCCATCAGCCGGCCAGGCCCTCGTCGTGGGGCCGGGCGGAGGGCGGAAGCTCGCGGCTGATGCGGCGGCCGTCGCCGCCTGGCTGAAGGCCGGCGGGCGCCTGCTTGCGATCGGCCTCGACGAAGAGGACGCCAACGCGTTCCTGCCGCTGAGGGTGGCCATGGTCAGACGGGAGCACATCGCGGCGTACTTCGAACCGTTCGCCGCGGGCTCCCCGTTCGCCGGCATTTCCCCGGCGGACGTGCATAACCGCGACCCGCGGGCGCTGCCCCTTATCTCGAGCGGCGCCAGGGTGGTCGGCAACGGCGTCCTGGCCCGAGCGGAAGACGCGAACGTCGTCTTCTGCCAGCTTGTTCCCTGGCAGCTCGATTACTCCGGCGAGAAGATGAACGTGAAGCGGACCTTCCGGCGGATCTCCTGCCTGACGGCGCGCCTGCTGGCCAACATGGGAGCGGCGGGGCAGACGCCGGTGCTCTCGCGATTCGCCAGCCCGGTCGGGCAGAACGAGAAGCGCTGGCTGGAAGGCCTTTACCTGGACGTGCCGGAAGAGTGGGATGACCCCTACCGGTTCTTCCGCTGGTAGCTTCCCCCTCAGACCTCCAGCATCTGCTGGATCACCGGCCGCCCGTACTCCGCGCCGCCCGTGTACACCACCAGGTTCGTCCGGACTTGCGCCACGCCCGGGCTGTGGGTGTGGCCGCAAAGAACGGTCAGCCGGCGATCGGGCCGGGCTTCGATGGCGGCGAGCAGCGCCTCGCCCACGGCCCGCGAGGCAAAATACGGCAGGTAGTCGTCGCTGGAAATTCTCCCCTCGTGCCAGCAGGCTTCCTTGAACGGGGGAACGTGCGTGAGCACGATCACGTGGGAGAAGGACTCCAGCGCTTCCGGCAGAACGCGTCCGAGATGGCGTGCCGCCTCGTCTCCCAGCGCATTCAGCCGCGCCAACAGCTCCCACTTGTCCAAACCGCGCAGCTCCTCGATGAGGAAAAAGTCGTTCAGCAGCACGTCGGAGCGGAAGTGGTCTCCGAAACGCCCGTCGCCCCAGGAGTCGTGGCCGACCAGGGCTGTCGTTTCCGACAGCTTGATCACGCCCGCTTCCGACAGCCAGTGAAGACGCCGGGCGCCAGCCGCCTGGCGGCGCACCCTCTGGCGAACGGCCGCGATCGACCCGCCGTAGAAGTCGTGGTTGCCCAGCACGAAGTAGATCGGCACGGCCAGGCAGGCCTCCATCTCGGCCAGATATAGTTCGACCGAACCCGCTACGCCGATGTCCCCGCCGATCAGGACGGCGTCCAGCATCGCCGCGTGGAGGCTGTCGTAGAATCGCCGGCGCTCCGGCTCGGAAAGGAAGTTCAGGTGAATGTCCGTCAGCCAGCCGATCCGGCCCATGCCACCCCCTCCCGCAAGCCGCGCCCGGGCGTTAGAACTCCACCCACCGCTCCCTCTGGTAGGCCTTCAGTGTCACGTACGGGTCTTCCGGCCGCACAGAGATCGGGACGCCCGCGGGCAGCGGCTTGCCCGCGAGCTTGCTCTCGTACGCGCGCGCCAGCGCCAGCGTGTGCCGGACGTTGACGAACAGGTCGCCTTTGTAGAAACCGGCCCACTGGCCGTACTCGGCCGCCTGGAGCGCTTCCAGCACCCGCTCCGTTTCGGCGGTCGCGGCGCGGATCTTCTCCGCTGCCGCGGCCGGGGCGTTCTCCAGCGCCGCCTCCGCAACCAGCCGCAGCATGCGGTTTGAGTGCAGGTGGATGGCAAGCTGGGTGAGCACGTGCGCCTGGAAGAAGTCGCGCCGCGCCGGCGCCACCAGCGGCCGCGCCTTCTCGGCCAGCGCCCGCGCCTGCTCCCAGCGCGGCTCGGCCTCGCGCGTGACTTCCGCCACCCGCGCCGCGTAGCGGTCCAGGCTGGTGAGATCGGGGAAAAACCGCGGCACGCCGGCGCGCTCGCCGGTGATCAACCGCACCAGCAGGTCGCGCCCCACGGTGTGGTAGAAGTTGTCGCCGGCGGTCTCGTGCTCGGCCTGCCCGTAGCGCGCCGGCGCCGCGAAGTACGCGCGGTAGTATTGCTCGAGGGCCGCGACGGCCCGCTCGCCGAACTCCTCCCGGCACCACTTTCTCAGGTACGCCGCGTCGCCGCCCTCGGCCAGCCAGGGCCGCGCGTCCCAGGCCAGCTCCATCAGCGCCCGCGTGGTCATCACCACCGGGCGCGTGTCGCTGGTATTGTCGAGCAGATACTCGGTAGCCCCGGCCTTCACCGCCCGTCCCAGCTCGCGCCTCAGCCGCTCCAGCGGAATCATCTCCGTAAGCTGGTTGGCGCGCGAGTTGTACATGGCGGTGTGATAGTAGACGCCCTGGCCTTTGCCGATGGCGCCCTCGTCGCGCACCACGCCGTGCCCGTTGTCGGGCCAGACCAGCGTCACCCCGTCGGGAAGCCGCAGCAGTCCCTGGCGGATGAACGGCACCGCCTCCTGCCAGGCGTTCATGAGGAAATAGGGCTGCCGGCGCTCGCGGCGGATGATCTCGAGCTGGCGGTCGATGGCGGCGCGAATCAGCCGGGCGCGACCGGCGTCGGTGGCCGCAGCCTGTTTGTCGTCCGACCAGAATGGGCGGTCGTGGCGCCCGCGGTAGCCCAGCGTCCAGATCACCTCCTGCCCCGCCGGGTACTGCTTCACCGCCCGCGTCCAGGCGGCCGTCATCAGCTCCGGCGCCCCTGCGAACGAGTACGGCTTGTCCGCCGGCCAGCGCCAGGTGTTGGTGCCGACCACTTCCAGGTGATGCTGGGTGATAATGAGCCCGCGCTCACCGGCCAGGCGCACCTGCGGCTCATCGGGAAAGAGGAACGTCCCCGGCACGACCATGTTGCCCTTCAGCCGCAGGATCGCCTCGAACAGGCGGTCCCAGACCTCCAGCGCGATGCCTGTTCCGTCGGCGGCGCCGGGTTTCCAGCCTGTCAGCAGGTCCTCGTCGTTGATGAACCATCCGCGGTAGCGGAAGGTGGGCGGCCCTTGCGTCGCCGTGAACCCATCGGGGATCCGCACCTGCCGCCGGCGCGCCGGCTGGTGGTCGGTCCACCAGTAGAGGGGATCGACGCCGAGGAACTCCTGCGCGAACTGGTAGACGGCGAAGATCGCGCCCCGCGCGTCCGAGCCGGTCAGCACCACCGCCTGGCGGACCTTGGAAGCCGGCCACGGGTCGCGCACCGCCTGGATGCGCAGCACCTCCCAGCCCGAGGGCTTCGCCACTGCGCCCGGCAGGTTGTGCGCGAGCGCCACGCAAATCGTCGTGGCCGCTGCCTCGGCGCGCTGGTGAACCACCCGCACCGGCCGGCCGAACACCTTCTCCATGTCCGCGGCCAGGTCCCGCGCCGCCCGCTGCACCGGCCCGGGCTCGCCCGCGTCAATCAACAGCGTGGTGGACGAATCCACCACCACGCTGGCCCCCAGCATCCGCGCCGCCAGCGCCAATCCCGTCAGCCACCGTGCCATGGTCACCTCCGTCCTTCGGTTCCGTGTCGGCCATGATACAATACCGCGTCATGTTGAGACCCAACCGAAGAGAATTCGCGAGATTGTCGCTGGCCGCCGCGCTGGCGCCCGCCGCCGGCGCCAAGGTGTACAAGCTGCCGCCCGGCATCAAGCTCTCCTACCAGGCCGGCAGCGACCCCAGCGAGGAGGACCTGACCTTCGTCAAGCAGCTCGGCATCGAGTACGTCAACATCTGGGTGCGCGCCAAAGACGCCACCGTCGAGAACTTCGTCCGCTTGCGCAACAAGGTCGAAGGGGCCGGCCTCAAGATCTGGAACATCGGCAACACCGACGTCCACAACATGGAGGAGGTGACGCTCAACCTGCCCGGCCGTGACCGCAAGGTCGAGGAGTACAAGCAGTATCTCCGCAATCTCGGCAAGGCCGGCGGCGTTTACTACACTACTTACGCCCACATGGGCAACGGCATCTGGAGCACCGAGCGCGAGACCACTCGCGGCGGCGCTTCGGCCAGGAGCTTCGACCTGAGCAAAGCGGACCGCGGCAACTGGGCGGGCAAAGTCTTCCAGGCGCCGTTCACCCACGGACGCAAGTACACCAAGGAAGAGATCTGGGAGAACTTCATATACTTCATCAAGGCGGTGGCGCCGGTGGCCGAAGAGCAAGGCATCAGGATCGGCATTCACCCCGATGACCCGCCGGTGCCGGAGCTGGGCGGCGTGCCGCGCTGCATCTTCGCGAGCTTCGACGGGTACGAGAAAGCCCTCGAGATCGCCAACAGCCCCAACGTCGGCATGTGCCTCTGCGTCGGCTGCTGGCTCGAAGGCGGCAAGCTGATGGGCAAGGATGTGCTGGAGACGATCCGCCACTTCGGCGGCCAGAAGAAGATCTTCAAAGTGCACTTCCGCAACGTCAACGCGCCGCTGCCGCACTTCGTCGAGACCTTCATGGACAACGGCTACATGGACATGTACAGGGTGATGCGGGCGCTGCGCGAGGTGAACTTCGACGGCGCGGTCATCGCCGACCACATCCCCGGCATGGTCGGCGGCGGCCGGGTCGGCACCGCCTATTCAATCGGCTACATGCGGGCGCTCATCGAGCGGGCCAACGCCGAAGTGGGGCGCGCTTCAGCCCGTGGCCGGCCTTAGCCGGCAGGCCCCGCATTCAAAGCGTGTACGGCGCCTCGACGAAGTCGAACTGTTTCGGCGGAAAGTCCCGCACGTTCCGGGTGGCCAGCTTCAGACCGTGCAACTGGGCCAGGGCGGCTTGAAAGGCGTCGGGGAGCCGCCAGCGGTACTTACGGCGCAGACTCGCCGCCAGGTCCGCCGCCTCCCGGTCGAACGCCGTTGAAATGGTCAATCAGAAGGACCGAGTCCAGCAGGACCTTCACCGCCACTCCTTGCGCAGGCGCCGCTGGTAGGCCAAGCCGTCCCCTCTTTTCCACAGCCCGCTGGTTTGCTTCAGCAACTCCTCAAGGGAGACGTCCTCCTGTTGCCGCATGCGCCGGATCGCCTCCCGGACCAGTCCGGCCATGGGCACACCTTGCGCCCGGGCTGTCCGTTCCAGCCACTGCTTGTTTTCCGGATCGATGCTGATGATTGTGCGGGTCATCGATATCAGATATCATCGTACTCCCGGCATTCGGCTGAGTCAAACTTCTCAGTAAGCAAGAAGTCCGGGGCTTCGGGAGCGGCGGCGGGCGGTCGAGCAGCACGTCCAGCACGACCTTGACGTCGAGGAGCAGCCGCCTCTTGGCGCGCCGCACCACCGACTCGTCGATGCTCAGTGTCAACTTCGACAGCGTACGTATACTGCCAGAGGCTTCATAAATCGCTGGCGCCAAACAAAAACGCCGCCCCGCGCGGGTTCTTGCCTCGCGGAGCGGCGTCAGGGTTCGCGCTCATTCGCGGCCAGTCATCTTATTGCCTCTCCGAGACGGCCGTCCAGCTTTGCGGTTGTCCTTTTTCGTCGGTGCCGTTCCAGACGGCGGTGAGCGTCTTGCCGTCCCTGGAGATGACGCTTTTCCCTGTGACTGCTACCTTGCCTTCCTTCTTCACGGTCCACTCCATGGTTCGGGCGTTAATGCGCTTGCCGACCACGGTGTCCGCCATTGGGCTGCCGATGACCGGGTAATCCTTGCCGTCGAGTTTGGCGGACCATTCCATGTGCATGGCCTCGCCCTTGGCATCTACGGCATCGGCCGTGTACTTGATCATGCCGCCCTCTTGAGCGGCAAACGTGGCAATGCTGCTCTTGGGCGCGGGACGCGCGCCGTACTTGGACTTTTCCAGGTTCAGCTTCCAGGTACCCAGCAGGGGGTCGGCGGCCCAGAGGGCCACTGACACAGCCAGGGCCCCGACAACGAGTTTCAATAGGCGTGTCTGCATCGGTATCCTCCTCAGGTTGAAGCCAGGTTTTCCTCCTGGTACGACTGAGTATAGCACCGCCGGTGATCCTGTTGGCCGCGCCAAACAAAAACGCCGCCCCGCGCGGGGCCTTCCCCCCGCGGAGCGGCGTCAAAATCTGACCGCTTGCTGACGCGCGCGGCTCAGTAATCCATGTCCGGCCCGTGGCCGCCGCCGCCGGGCATGTGCTCTTTCTTCTTCTCCCGGATCTCGGGCACCAGCGCCTCGGTCGTCAGCATCAGGGCCGCGATCGAGGAGGCGTTCTGGAGCGCAGTGCGTACCACCTTGGTCGGGTCCATCGCCCCCGTCAATCCCACCACGGTCATGACCGACATTGCGCCCCGCCCTGGCGTTGCTGATGGTGGCGCGGTCAGGTAGGGCGGGTGTCTCGGTAGCGCGCTGACGAGCGAGGGCTGCCATGCCACACGTCTTCATCTCGCACTCTGGCAAGGACGACGAGGTCGTCGCCCGCATCCGGCGCACCCTGGAAGGTCGCGGCGTGACGGTGTGGGCGGACTCGGTACGCTTTGCGGGCGGAGACAAGCTCGAACCCGAGATCAAACACTCAATCGAGACCGCTGGCAGCTTTATCACCGTGCTCAGCACGAACGCGGTGAACTCGGCCTGGGTCGCCCGGGAGATCAAGCACGCGCTCAAGGTGCAGAAGAAGCGCGGCGCTAGAGGCTTGGAATGCCGCCGGCAAGGCGGAGCGGCGCTTCACCGTGCTGGTGCACCACGACCTGGTGGCGGGCAGCGGTGAGCAGCAGCAGCGAGAAGCCAACGAGGCTGCGGCCATGCTCCTGGCGCTCCCCTGGGAGCTGATCCACGACGACAAAGGCTACCTCTTCCACGGGGCGCACGGGGCCCGTGTTCGCCGCCGCCCGCCTAACCGTGAACGGCTCGACCCCGTGATTGCCCAGCGCGTAATCCGCGTGCTGCTGGTGATCCCGCGGCCGGAGGATGAAGAGTGCGCGTTCATTGACCACCGGGCCAGCGCCCGCCCCCTCGTCGAGGCGCTCTCCCGGCTCGGCGACCTGGCCGAATTCAAGGTGCTGGCGCCGCCGACGTTCAAGGCGCTCGGGGAGGAACTCCACGTGCGCTCGATGCCGGTAACCCGTACCACGTGGTCCACTTCGACGGGCACGGGGTCTACAGCCGCCAACACGGCCTCGGCGCACTGT
>JBBTDS010000117.1:0-20332 GCA_038060875.1 Acidobacteriota bacterium
GCAGATGGCGGAATCTAAGGCTAACTGATAGGCGGGAACTCGGTACTCTCAAGAATCTCAGTGTCCTCAAATAGAGGTCCAGGGATATCGAATCTCCTTACCTCGGTTCCGCTCGGGCCCTGGCTGACCCTATAGAGCCCTAAGTCGCCAGGGTGTTCGCGCTGCCGCTTGAAGATGGCGCTACAGAACAGAGGGGAGTGAGTAGTGACCACTACCTGCCGGTCTTGTTCCAGGGCTAAAGCCACGAGAAGATCAGCGATGAGTTCGAGTCTCCGCGGATGGACGCCGTTCTCGGGTTCCTCGAAGGCCACCAGCGAGCCCCCCCACGGGTTAACCGCGATGGCACAGAGAGCCAATACCCGCAACGTGCCTTCCGAGATGATCCGCGAGGAATACTCGACGTTGTTTTGGCGCACCACGATATCGAGTGTGCCTCGCCGCTTGTCCAGGTCCACGGCCAGGTCTTCCACGCTGGGGATCAATGTGCGGAGGGTTCGCACGACAGCTCCGAACTCTTTGGGCCGCTCCGCGCGCAGGCGATACAAGAATGGTGCGATGTTATCGCCGAGCACCCCGATGTCGTTGACCTCCGCCGGCGGGGCGGCACGGCGCATGGCTACCCGGGGATCCAGATAGTAGGTGCGCCACCGGAGCAGCTCGTTCCGGCATCGTTCCATCCCCCGATACTCGAGACCTCCAAGTCGCGGGTCGGAGAGAAGCGAATGGTTCAGACCTCGCGGCTCGTGACGGGGATGCGCGGGTTTGCTCTTGCGCCGGATGTGCAGCTCACCGTCCATGCCTTGGATCAGCGCGCTGCCGCGCGGGGTTCCCGCGGTGGTAAGAAGCGCGAGGTACTCATCGTCTACCGCAAGGCTGCCAGACTCAGCGTCGATGCGAACCCGGACCCGGTATTCGAAGGCGTCTTTCTCGATCCGCAACACCGCGTCAAGCTCGAACGAGGAAGTCTTCTGGCTCAACAATGCCGACAAGCCTCCCGGTGGGAACGAGAACGCTTCAATTGGATATCCGCGGATCGGCTCCTGCAACGCATCGGAAAGCGTTCGATGGGTGCCAATTCGGGAGAGAGCCTGGATGGCATCAAGGACATTCGACTTCCCGGCTGCGTTAGGGCCGAACAGCACCGCGAGGCGAGGGAGGGTCAGGTCTCTAACCTCGCCCAGCGACTTGAAGTTCCGAATGCTGATGCGTTCCAGCATGGCTCGGCTCCAACATTATCGCAATCAGGAGCCACCCGCATTCCTCACACCGCGCTCAGGCCCGGGCCGGTGAGCACGCCGGTCTCGATCGTCCCGTCGGTGATGCGGAAGATGCCGGGGAACTTCGCTTCCCAGGGCTTGTTGGCCGCCGGGACGTACTGACGGGCGTTGGATTCGATGGCGGCCACGCCGGGGACGTGGGCGGCCAGGCCGGCCGAGTGGATGAGCGAGGCGCCGGGGCAGGTCAGGTCCTGCACGCAGAGGAACATCTTGAACTTCTGCGCGGCGGCGGCCATCAGCAGCGCCTGGGTCTGCCCCTTGCAGGCCTTCAGCGCCACGCCGGTGTAGCCCATCTCGCGCGCGAGCAGCAGGCTCTCCAGCTCGGTGAGCGACTCGTCGATCACGATCGGCCGCAGCCTGGCCGCCTCGTGCATGACATTGCTGCGGTGCGCCTTCAGGTCGCGCGCCGTGGGCTGCTCGATGTACTGGATACGCTCGAACCCGCCGGGCGTCCGCTCCTTCACCTGGCGCAGGAAGGCGAGCAGGTAATCGACGTTGGGGCACTTCTCGTTGAAGTCGGCCGAGTAGAACCACTTCGCGACGCTGCGCTTCTTCTGCGTTTCGGCGGCCGCGCGGTCGACGCGCACCACACGCTCCACGTCCCACTTCAGGTCGTTGCCGTTCAGCTTGATCTTGATGTGGGTCAGCCCGTTGTAGTTGATCCACTCCGGCAGCGTCTCGGGCTGCCCGTCGTTGATGCGTTTGGCGATGTCGGCGTCGGTGATCGGGTCGAGCGCGCCCACCAGGTGGTAGAGCGGCATGCGCGGCTTGGGCGTGGTCAGGACATACCGGCTGAGGAATTCGCCCTTGAATTCCGGCGAGAGATAGCGCGCCAGGTCGTGCCGCATGAAATCGGGGCCGTAAGTACGGTAGCAGTTCAGGCCGTGGAGCTTGCCGTAGGCGTCGTGGATGGCGGCG
This sequence comes from Acidobacteriota bacterium, assembly GCA_038060875.1. Classification (GTDB taxonomy): domain Bacteria; phylum Acidobacteriota; class Terriglobia; order Bryobacterales; family Bryobacteraceae; genus JBBTDS01. The sequence continues at coordinate 2,196 of JBBTDS010000117.1, forward strand.
TCGAAGGGGCTGGCCACCACCAGCGTGGCCAGCTTCGGGATGGGCTCCGCCAGCTTGAGCCCGCGCTCGACCTCGGTGGCCGCTTTCAGGTACTCGGGTTCGAGCGCCACGTTGATGTCCACCGGGTGGCCGGCTTCTTTGTACGCGCCGGTGATCTTCGCGATGCGCTCCGCCAGCCGCTTCATGGCCCCGAGCGTGGCCTCGTACGGCAGCTTGGAAGGCCACGACCAGATGTTTCCCAGCGGCATCGAACCGAATCCTTTGGCGGTGCGCCCAGCGGCCGTGCGGACCACGCAGTTGACGTTGAGCAGCGTGACGCGGTCCAGCGCCGTGCCGCCGAACTTGATCGGCGTGCGATAGCGGTAATCTTCGTAGCCGAGCGAGACGCTCTCGATGCGGATGTCGGCGGCCTTCGAAGCGGCTCCGAGGCGGAACAACGCCGCCGGCGCGAGCAGGAGACTACGGCGAGTGAGTGTGTGCATAGTTGACGAGGCCATTCTATCGCGACGCGGCGGCGCGGCTGCGACGCCGATCGTGAAGCTTGATCAGCGCAGCCAGGAACAGAAACAGGACGGCGGCGGCCAACAGCAACTCCCAGGTGTGTTCCCGGAAGAACTCCCGCGGCCTGTTGCCGAGCCGCGAGCCGAGCCAGGCTTCCCCGAAGAAGCGCGGGACGCGCGCCGCCAGCACGACCAGCAGGAAATTCCGGAGCCGGATACCCAGCGCACCCGCCGAGAGCACGAAGATCTTCAGCGGCAATGGCGCGGGGACCAGGGCTGGGATGAAAACGGTCAGCAGGCCGTAGCGGTGGAACCAGAGGCGGAACTTCTCCGCCCGGCGCTGCCGCTCGATCTGCCTGTTCAGATAGACTTCGCCACCCTTTCGCCCAAGCGAGAACAGGAACCAGCAACCCGCCAGCGAGCCGGCGGTCGCCAGCGCCGCCGCCAGGTAGCCGGCGCGCGCGCTCTTCATGGCCACCAACACGACCAACGCGTCGGTTCCCTCGGGGATCGGGATACCGGCCGAGTCGAGGAACCCCAGCAGCAGGATGCCGAGCGGGCCCCACGCGACGAGCGTATCGGCAATGGTTTGAAGCACCCGCAAGCTATCAGACTAGCGCGAGTTGGGGCGCCCCGCGCTGTGATATCATCAACTCCCGCTGAGGAGGCTCCTTCATGACCCCCACACGCTCTCGCCTTTGTGTTGGCATTGGGTTCGCTGTCCTCGTTGGGCTGGCGCTGTGGCGCTGGCCGGCGCCGGTCACCGAGGCCGCCCTTCAACCTGACCCGAACCTCATCTGGAGCATCGGCGCCGCCGACAACTCGGCAGATGAGTTCGTGCCCGGCGCCGAGCCCGCGCTGACCTATGTCGTGGGTCAAAGCATGCCGGACAAACACTGGCGGGAGCGCCAGAACGCCTCCGCAGACAAGCCGCCGGTCTACACTGTTCGCTTCGCGCTCAGCGACGTCCCGGCCGCAGCCGAGCTGGCCATCGACATGTTCTTCCTGGGACCGTCTCCTTCGTCCGCGGAAATCGCGGTGAACGGCAGGCGCGGCTTCTTCCGCATCCAGCCCGCTGGCGGGCAGAACCTTGACGAGCGGCAGGCCAATAACATCACTTACTCGCGGCAATCGCTGCGCGTATCGCTGGACGCCTCGCTGCTCAAGCGCGGCGAGAACGAGATCGGCATTGCGTTCCGCGGCTCCAGCGGCGGCGTCTATTACGACTCGCTGGCGCTGCGCAAGGCCGCCGGCGCCGGTCCGGAGATCTCCGCCTCGGTGGAGCCGACCATCTTCTATCGGCGCCAGGGGGAGCAGTTGAAGGAAGTCACGGAGGTTGTCCTCCGCCACCGGCGGCCGATCGGCAAGGCGACAGTGAGCCTCAAGCTTGGCGCGGCCGTCGTGAAGGGCGAGGCCGGCGGCGAGAGCTACGACTTTGGCGAGCGGGTGATCGAACTGGAAGCGCCGGCCGTCTCCGCGCCGCAGCCCTACGAACTGGAAGTCACCGCGGGCGGCCAGACCAGCCGGTTCCACGGCCAGTTCCGCCCCGAGAAGCGCTGGCGGATCTTCGCCGGCCTCAAGATCCATAACGACATCGGCTTCACCGACCTCCAGCCGCACGTCGAGGAGCTGGACAACCGCAACACCGACGGGGCGCTGGACATCATCGCCCGTGTTCCGTTCTACAAGTTCAACCTCGAGACCACCTGGCTGGTCGAGAACTACCTCGCTTCGCGGCGGGCGCCGCGCGTCAAGCAGCTCGTCGCTATGGCCGCGGCCAACCGCGTCGGCATCAACGCGCTGTACCTCAACCTGATGACCGGGCTGTGCACCGGCGAAGAGTTGTATCGCTCGCTGTACTATGCCAACGGCCTGCGCAAGAAGTACGGCCTGCCGCTTAAGTTCGCCTGCCTGACCGACGCCCCCTCGCATAGCTGGTTCGTGCCGGCGCTGCTGGCCGACGTGAAGGTGCCCGGCTTTGCGATCGGCAGCAACCAGACGCGCGCCCCGCTGCTCCAGAACGGCAACCTGAACGAGGACTCCCCGTTCTGGTGGGAAGCGATCGACGGCCGGCGTGTGATGGCGTGGTTCGCGCGGTCGTACCTCCAGTTCGACCGGCTGGCCGGCAACAACCCTACCGTGGATCACCTGAAGCGAACGGTGTCGCAATTCCTGGCCCGTTATCGCCGCGGCGGCTACCCGGTGGACGCGGTGCTGTTGTACGGCCTGTACACCGACAACGCCTCCATCCGCGACGGCGACACCCAGATCCTGAAAGCCTGGCGCGAGGCGTACGAGTACCCACAGATCATCCCCGCCACCGACTCCGATTACTACGACTACCTGGCCAAGAACTTCGCCGGCAAGCTGCCGAAATTCCGCGGCGACGGCGGCGCCTATTGGGAGGACGGCGTGGGCTCGACGGCCCGGGAGAACGCCATCAACCGCGACTCGCAGCGCCTGCTGCCGGTCGCCGAGATGGCCGCCGCGCTCTCGACTGCCTTTCATCCGCTGGAAGCGTACCCCGCCGGCGACCTCCGCGAGGCTTGGAAAAACCTGCTCTTCTATGACGAGCACACCTGGGGCGCCTCCAACGCCGTCTCCCAGCCGGATCGCCGCGGCGTGCACGAACAGTGGGAGTTCAAGCGCGCCTATGCGTGGCGCGCGCACTGGGCGGCGATGAACCTCTTCTACCGCTCCATGAACCGGCTGGCGCAGAACATCAGTGTGGATGGCCCCACGCTGTTCATCTTCAATCCCGACCTGTGGCCGCGTACCGACATAGTCGAGATCGAGCTGAACGGGAACCAGCAGTTGTTCGATGCCGCCGGCGCTGCGGAGCCGGTCGAGGTCGTGCGCCAGCAGCAGGGCTACCGCGTGGTGCGCTTCCTGGCCCGCGAGGTGCCGGGGCTGGGGTACAGGGCGTACCCGGTGCGCCGCGTCGACGGGAAGCCGGCCGGAGCCGGAGCGGCGGGGGGCAGCTCCTGGCAGATCGAATCGCGCTACTATCGGGTGACGCTGGACCCGGCCACCGGCGCGATCGCTCAACTGATCGACAAGGAACTGGGCCGCGACCTGGTCGATCCGGGCGGGCCGTACAAGCTCAACGAGCTGCTCTACGTCTCCGGCGGCGAGAACTCGCGCATCCTATACGACCGCGTGAACGTCAAGCCGGCCCAGCTCGAGATCACCGGCCAGCGCGGGGCCAGGCTGGTCGAAAACGGCGGCCGCCGCATCGTCGTCCGTTCCAGCGCCCGGAACGTGCCCGAAATCGAAACGGAGGTGAGAGTCTACGACGACCTCAAGCGTGTCGATATCGTGAACCGGATCCGCAAGGACGAAGTGCGGTCGAAGGAGGCCGTGTACTTCGCTTTCCCGTTCCGCGTCTCGCCGCCCGAGCTGGCCTACCAGGTGCAGAACTCCTTCGTGCGGCCGAACGTTGACCAGCTCCCCGGCGCCGGGCGCGAGTGGTTCACCCCGCAGAACCTGGTGGTGGCCCGCGACCGGGGCATCACCATCGCCTGGGCTACGCCCGACGCGCCGCTGGTCACGCTCACCGACATCAATCGCGGGCTTTGGCCCAAGCACCTGGAGATCCGCAACGGCCACGTGTTCTCCTACGTGATGAACAACTACTGGTTCACCAACTACAAGGCCTCGCAGGGCGGGGAATTCACCTTCCGCTACTCGATCACCAGCCGGAAGGATTTCGACGAGGCCGCGCTGGCGCGCTTCGACGCCGAGACGCGATCGCCGCTGGTGGCTTACAACTATTACGACACCGGCAACGTGCGGCTGGAGCCGGTGAAGCGGTCGATGCCGGCGGAGGCCGGCGCCTTCTTCCGCATCGACGCGGCCCACGCGCAGGTCACCGCCTTCAAGGAGGCGGAGGACCGGAACGGCTTCGTGCTCCGGCTGCGCGAGACGGCGGGCCGCAAGGGCGTGGCGCGGCTGGAATCGCCCGTGTTTCCGCTGGCGGCCGCGCAGTTGACGAACGGTGTCGAGGACAACCTGTCCGCGCTCCCGGTCGCGAGCGGCGCGGTCGAGATCCCTCTTCAGCCGCGGGGCTTCACCACCGTCCGGCTCGTGTTTGGATCCAAGGAGGTGCGTCCGTGAGGAAATACGGTCTGGCGGCTCTGCTCGCCTGCGTCGCGGCGGCGCCGGCGGCCGACCTGCGCCTGCCGCTGCGCTCGCGCGTCGAGCCGTTCAAAGGGAGCGGTGTCTGGCGGGAAGTGCGGTTCGAGCAGAGCTTCCCGGTGAAGGAGACGGCCATCCTGATCTGCGACATGTGGGACAAGCACTGGTGCCAGGGCGCGAGCGCGCGGGTCGAGGTGCTGGCGCGGAAAATGGCGCCGCTAATCGAGCGGGCCCGCAAGCGCGGGCTGCTCATCATTCATGCCCCCTCGGACACCATGGCGTTCTACAAGGAACACCCCGCCAGGGAGCGGGTGCTGGCGATCGCCAAGGCCGAGCCTCCGGCGCTGCTGGTGCTGCCCGATCCGCGCCTGCCGATCGACGACTCCGACGGTGGCTGCGATACGCCGGAGAAATCCTACAAGGCCTGGACGCGCCAGCACGCGGCCATTCGCATCGACGAGCGCGACGCCATCTCGGACAACGGCCTGGAGGTTTACAGCCTGATGCGGCAGGCCGGAGTGCGCAACCTGTTCATCATGGGCGTGCACACCAACATGTGCGTGCTCAACCGCACCTTCGCGATCAAGCGGATGACCCGCTGGGGCGTGCCGTGCGTGCTCGTGCGTGACCTCACCGACGCGATGTACGACCCGCAGGACCCGCCCCACGTGAGCCACGAGCGCGGCACGGAACTGGTCGTCGAGCACATCGAGAAGCACTGGTGCCCGACGGTGTTGAGCGCCGACCTGATGCGCGCGCTGGGGCGGTAGGGGTTGGGGCACCTCAGCGCGGCAGGGGCACCGGCGGCACGCGCGACTTGGCGATGGCCGGCGTCTCTTCTTCCTGCTCGGGCAGCGGGATTTCCCGCTTGAGATAGAGGCGGGTCGGCCCTTCGCGAAGAATCCCGAAGGGCGTGTGGCGATCGTCGGCGTATTGGAACAGGTTCAGGTCGGAGACGCTGATCATCCCATGCCGCACCAGCGCCTTCTCGGTGGCCGACAACCCGGTCATGCGCATCCGCAACGCAGGCGACGGCCCGGCCATCGCCGATCCGCTCTGGGTACGCCCCGCCGCCCGCCACCACGACGGTTCGCCGGCACCGGAGGTGACCCTCGAGCCGATGGACGGCATCGTGCTCCAGCGCGCTGCCGGGCCCGAATAGCGAGTGCCCCTACGCCGGCGTGACCCTGGCGCCGACGGCATGAGATCACTTTTTCGATGGCAGTTAGACGCGGAGTAGTCTCACCTGGATCAGTAGTTGTCGCTCTCTGAGTCGTTCTGGCCGGTTTAGGCGCAGCAGGCGCACGGTGACGCGGCCAACGGCTGTCCGCGGAACGATCTCCGCGCCCCGCAGCTCAAAATGGTCGTACCAGCACTCCTGACGCGGGTTGAAGAGACGCTCGATGTGGTCCGTGTGTGGGGAGAGCGCTCCCGGACCTGCGCACGCAATCCCGCACTCAGCTCAGGCATCGGCTGGCGCCATTCCCAGCTTCAGGCACGCGCTGGCCTTGGCCATGCGGACGAGATGCTCGAGGTACTCGTAGCGCTCCCATTCCTCTTCCTCCTCGGGAGTGAGCTTGGCCTGGCGATTCTTCTCCAGCAGCTCTTGGACCCGCCCCCGTAAGCGATCGGAAGGACGGAGCGCCAGTATTTCCTCGGGGCTGGGCAGCCCCGCCAGAAATTCCAAAACCTCGGCAGCACCCTCAAAACCGCTCTGCCCGCCTGCGTTCAACTCACGCAAGCCAAGTTCTAGAATCTCGGTGAGTCTCTCCTGGTGGGAACGAAGCCGGTCCGCCCCCGGCCGGTCCCGACCGGCCGGCAAGGCGGGCCCGGCCGGCGCAGAGCCGGTTCTTCGGCCCAAGGAGGTACTGGACTTCGCTGACCAACTCTTCTCGTCTTTTCGATCGCCGATTGATGCGGCGCGTCGGTGCGTGCTCGGCCGGATCCTGCCGCACGTGGCGTCCGCCTGCGATCTGGCGTGTGGCACGGGAACGACTGCTCTGCCACTGGCGCGGGATGGGATCGAGATGTTCGCTGTGGATCTTTCCCCAGTCATGTGCCGCCTTGCCCGCGAGAAAGCCCGCCGCGCCCGCCTGCCCTTGCGGGTCCTCTGCGCCGACATGCGGAAGTTCCGGCTACCGGAATCGGTGGACCTGGTCACGTGCGAATACGATGCCCTGAATCACGTCGGGCGAAAGGCGGACCTGCGAATGGTGGCAAAGGCTGTAGCGCGGGCAGGGCATGGAGCGATATCGAATGGTTCATCCGGGAGGGGAACCTCTGGAGGCGGCGTCGCGAACGTGTCGGCGAGGTCTGCTGGAGTTCTGACGAGATCCGCCGTACCTTGCGCGAGGCAGGCTTTGACCGGCTGCGTGCGTGGGATGCTACTCCCTTCTTCAAGGACAATCCGCTGATCCGTCCTGGCTGCCGCACGGTGTATCTGGCTCGTAAGGCCTCCGCCTGAGTCCCCGAAATGCTTGACAGGCAGGAATGCCTGTTCCACCTCAGCGCGGCAGGGGCACCGGCGGCACGCGCGACTTGGCGATGGCCGGCGTCTCCTCCTCCTGCGCGGGCAGCGGGATCTCCGGCTTCAGATAGAGCCGGGTCAGCCCCTCGCGGAGGATCTCAAACGCCGTCTGGGGATCGTCGGCACATTGGAACAGTTTCAGGTCCGACTCGCTGATCATGCCGTGCCGCACCAGCGCCTCGAAGTTGATGATCTCGTTCCAGTACGCCGAGCCGTAAAGCAGGATGACCACCTTCTTGGCCAGCTTCTCGGTCTGGACCAGCGTCAGCAGCTCCATCAGCTCGTCCAGCGTGCCGAAGCCGCCGGGGAAAACCACCAGCGCCTTGGCCAGGTAGGCGAACCAGAACTTCCGCATGAAGAAGTAGTGGAACTCGAAGCAGAGTTCGGGCGAGATATAACGGTTTGGAAGCTGCTCGAAGGGCAGCCCGATGTTCAGCCCTACCGTCTCGCCGCCGGCGTCATGGGCGCCGCGGTTGGCGGCCTCCATGATGCCCGGGCCGCCGCCGGTGCAGATGACGAAGCGGCGGCTGGAGTTCTGGATCGACTCCGACCACTCGGTGATCATGCGGGCCAGCGTGCGCGCTTCGCCGTAGTAACGGCCCAGCGGCCCGTCCTCTTTCAGTCGCGCCGATCCGAAGAATACCACCGTGTCGCGGATCCGCTCCCGCCGGAAGTGCGCCAGCGGCTCCAGGTATTCGGATAACATCCGCAGCGGCCGCGCATCGGCGCTGTCCAGGAATTCCTCATTCTTATAAGCAACTACGTGCTCGCAGGTATGGTGTAAGTCAGCCATTGCTTTCGGGCTCTGTCCCAGTGTTCTTCTCGAGTTGCTCGACCCTCTTCTTTAATTCTCGCACGGTCCGCAAAATTTCCGGCAGCTTGGGGAAAGCGGTGACGGCGCGGCGCCAGGTGGCGGCATCGAAAGCCGGCGAGCCGGCGACGACGGCGCCCGCGGCCACGTCACCGCCGATGCCCGCCTGGGCGTAGACGACCGCCCCCTCGTGGATGGTGAGGTGGCCGGAGATGCCGGCCTGCCCCGCCAGCAGCACGTTCTTCTCGAGCACCGTGCTGCCGGCCAGCCCGGCCTGGGCGCAGAGGATATTGTCCTCGCCCACCACGCAGGCGTGGCCCACCTGTACCAGGCTGTCGATCTTGGCGCCCCGTTTCACTCGCGTCTCGCCCACCGTCGCCCGGTCGATGGAGCACAGCGACTGGATCTCGACGTCGTCCTCGATGACGGCCGGGCCGGATTGCACGATCTTGTAATGGGTGCCGTCGGCGCGGCGAGCGAAGCCGAAGCCGTCGCCGCCCACCACCACCCCGTTGCCGAGCGTGACGCGGTCGCCGATGCGGCAGTGCTCCCGCACCACTGCGTGCGAATGGGCCTGGAAATCGTCGCCGATTTGAGCGCCCTCGTAGATGACCACGTGCGGGTGCAGGACCGCCCCGCGCCCGATGGTGACGTTCGCGCCGACGAAGGCGAACGGCCCGATGTAGGCGCCCTCGCCGATGCGGGCGCCGGCGGCCACGTGGGCGCGCGGATCAATCCCCGGCGCCGGGCGCGGCGGTTGGTAGAACAGCTCCAGGGCGCGCGCGAAATCCAGATAGGGGTTCGCCGAAACCAGGCTGGCGATGGGGTGATCGCGCACCGGATCGGACACCAGGATCGCCCCGGCGCGGCTGTGCTTGACTTTGTGGGCGTACTTCGGGTTGGCGAGAAACGTCAATTCGGTGGGTCCGGCATGCTCCAGGCCGGCCACGCCGGTGATCTCGATCTCCGGGTCGCCGAGCAACTGGCAGCCCAGCACCTCGGCAATCTGTCGCAATTTCATGGTGTTCGGGGGCCTTCGCGCCGCTCCTGCCTTCCAGGTTACACTAAGGGAGAATCGTGCTCATTTTCGCTGTTCTGCTGCTGGGCGCGTCGTGGCTTATGGCGCAGCCGGCGGCGCCTCGCACCGAAATCCAGAAGGCCGTTGACGAGTTCAAGGCGCAAACGCGCGAGCTCGGCCTGCGGGAGGAGAGCGCGCGCCGCCACGGCGCCAACGGCGCCCGCGCTCAGTGGCACGGCCGCCTGTTTGAGAACTGGCGGAACGACTTTCTCGACGCCGTCCCCCACGAAGTGAGCCAGCGCGGTGGCACTAAGTCCATGCTGCGCCGCCACCAGTTCGGCTTCAACCTCGCCGGCCCGCTGGTGATTCCGCGACTCTATCATGGCGGGCGCAGCACTTACTTTTCGCTCACCTACGAGGGCATGCGCGAGCGGATCGCCCGCTCCTTCCTGCGCACGATTCCCACCCTGGCCGAGCGCACCGGCGACTGGGCGGCGGTAGTGGATCTCGCCGGCCAGCAGTTGCCCATCTACGACCCGCTGACCACCCGCCGCAACCCGAACTACAACCCGGCGCAGCCCGTCTCGCCGGAGAACCTCGAATACGACCGCGAGCCGTTCCCGGCCAGCCGCATCCCCGCCAGCCGCCTCGACCCGGTGGCCCAGAAGGCGCTGGCCTTCTACCCGGCGCCCAACGCCGCCGTGGGGCCGTTCTTCCGCAACAACTACTTCATCCACGCGCCGGAGGCGAACACGGCCAACGGGATGATCGGCAAGCTGGACCGCACGCTGCTCGAGCGGCACCGCACCAGCCTCGGGCTTTCCTTCTCCAACGGCCTCCAGGACCCGGCGGACTGGTTCCCGACCGCCGCCAACCCCGGCCCGGTGGAACGCAAGTTCCATGCCCGCCGGGGTTCGCTGGAGCACGTGTTCACGGTCTCGCCGCGCACGGTGAACACCGCCACCATCGAAGCGGCCACCGACAGCTCAGCCAGCGGCTCTCAGGACCGCCGCGATTGGGCGGTCGAGCTGGCATTGCGCGGCGTGGGCGGCGAAGGCTTTCCCTACTTCCAGCTCTTCCCTTCCTACCTTTCCCTGGGACGAGCCAACCCGATTTCCCGGAGCGCCAGAAACACGCTCGAATTCACCGACTCCTTCTCCACCAAGGCGGGCAGTCACAACCTGCGCCTGGTCGGGCGCTGGGTCCGCTATCAGGTAAACGCCTTCTTGCCGCAGTACCCGGCCGGCAGCTTCCGCTTCGGCGCCGGCCTCACCAGCCTGCCGGGAATCGTCAACACCGGGCACGCCTTTGCCAGCTATTTGCTGGGGCTGGCGCAGTTCTCCGAGCTGGCGGTGGTGGGATCCCCTTCCTACTTCCGCGCCAGTTCCGGGCTGGCCCTTCTGCGTCACTCCTGGGAGGCGACCAAGGGGTTCACCTTTCACTGGGGCGTGAACCTTGAGGTCAGGACGCCGCGGGCGGAGAAGTACGACCGGCAGTCCACCGTAGATCTGGACGCGATAAATCCGGCCAACGGTCGAAAGGGTGCGCTGGTCGCCGCCGGACGCAACGGCCGCCGGCGCGCCTTCCAGCCCGTCCAGGTCAGGGCTGGGCCGAGCGCCAGCCTCTCCTGGAACCCGCTGGGCGATTCGAAAACCGTCGTGCGCGCCGCGTTCTCACGCGGCCACGCGGCCATTCCGGTCTATTCGACGCAGTGGGGAACGCAGGGATTCAACGGCACGCCCACTTTCATCTCGCCGAACATCCAGCTTGAGCCGGCCGTCAGGCTGGCTGACGGCCTGCCGCCGCCGGCCCGTCCGCTGCCGGACTTGCGGCCCGAGGCGGCCAACGACACCATTGCCGACTTCATGGACCAGAGCGGCCGCCAGCCTCTGTATCAGTCGGCTTCGTTGACCTTCGAGCGCGAAGTGCCCGGCGCGGTCGTGCTGACGATCGGCGCCGCTTACTCCGGCGGCCGCGACCTGTTGGTGAGCAACTACGTCGCCAACCTGAATGCCATCCCGCTGGCGGCCCTGCGCTTTCGCGACGCGCTCAATGACGAACAGTTCAACCGCTCTCTGCGGCCCTACCCGCAGTACAAGGGCTTCGACACCTACTATTCCTATCCGCTCGGCCGCTACCACCGCGACGCCGGTTTCCTGCGGCTGGAGAAGCGCGCTTCGCGCGGGCTCACCGTCAGCGCCTACTACGAGGTCTCCAAGCAGCTCGACGACTACTCCGGACCCGCCGGACGCCAGGATCACTTCAATCGCAGGAACGAGTGGTCGCTCACGGCCGGCAACAACCCGCACCGCTTCTCCTTCACTTGCGTCTATGAGCTGCCGCTCGGCTCGAACAAACCCTTGCTGGCTTACTCGGACTGGCGGCGGTACCTGGCCGACGGCTGGTCGGTTAGCGCGATCTCCGGTTTTGCCAGCGGCGACCCGATCGCGCCCCGCCCCCAGTTCAACAACACCGGCGGCGTGGTGGATGCGCTCAACGTGAACGTCGTGCCCGGCGTCGATCCGCGCGTGCCCGAGCCGGGTCCCGAGCTGTGGTTCAACCCGGCCGCCTTCGCGCAGCCGCCCGATTTCACGCTCGGCAACGCCTCGCGCACGCACCCCAGCCTAAGCAGCCCCTCCAGCCAGAACCACGACCTCTCGCTGACCAAGCGCTTCGCGCTGGCCGCCGACCGCACGCTGGAGTTCAGCGCCGTCGGCCTGAACTTCCTCAACCACGCCAACTGGAACGAGCCCGACGTGATCATCGGTCCCGCCTCCGCGCCCAACGTTAACGCCGGCAGGATCATCGGCTCGCACGGAGGCAGAGTGGTTCAATTAGGCGTGAGGTTCAGCTTTTAGCCGCCGGCGCAGCTCCTCCAGCAAGGCGAGCATCCGCTGCGCAGCCTCGCGCCGCCCGCCGAAGCGCAGCTCGTTGTAAGCTACGGTGAACCGCTCCACCAGGGAGGCCGCCTCGGAGGCCGGCAGGGCGCGGGCGAACTCTACCGGCGTGAGCCATCCGGGTTTCTCGAAGCCGCGGCGCTTCAACAGCCTGAGCATGCGCTGGTAGAGGAGCGCGGCGTCGGCTGCCTGCGCCTGGCCGCGCTGCGCCTTGCGAAGCTGCGCCCGCCTCTTCCACCACACCCGCAGCCGGGGCGCCGCCAGCATCACCGCCGCTGCCAGCAGCACACTTGCCAGCACCGCCGGCCCGTACTGCCGCCCCCATGCCAGTGCATCCCGCTTCCATCTCGCCGCCCCGGCGCGCAGCGTGTCCAGCCAGCGCGTTCCGGCGCTGCGGCCGGAATCCTCCATCCGCGATGCGAGCACCAACTGCCGGCTGAGGTCGTAGCTGAGCACCCACTCCTGCCAGAAGGTGTCCGCGGCGTCGAGATAGAACCCGAGCCTCGTCCACAGCGACAGGCGAGGCGGGTTGAGATCGGGAGGCGTCGGGTCGAAAGCGGTCCAGCCACGCGCGGGCAGGTAGGCTTCCACCCAACTGTGCGCGTCGGATGCGCGGATCACGTACCAGCCGCTTACCGGGTTGTAGAGGCCGCCTTGAAAGCCTGTCACCAGCCGCGAGGGAATGCCGATCGCCCGCAGCAGCACGGCCATCGCCGATGCGAAGTACTCGCAGTGGCCCTTGCGCCGCGTGAACAGGAAGTGGGCCACCGGGTCAGCCACCCCGTGGGAAAGCAGCTCGGTAGTGTAGCCGTAGTTCCGCCGGAGATGCGCCTCGATGGCCAGCGTGCTGCGTTCCGCCGAGGTGAAGCCGCGGGTCAGCTCGCGGGCCAGGTCTCCGATTCGCGGATCCAGCGGCGGCAATTCCAGGCAGCAGTCGAGCACCGCCGCCGGCACCGGCCGGGCGCGCGGCGCCGCCGGCGGCTCCTCGGCCACGAAGCTCAGCGCGCCATACCGCACGCCTTCCGCGCCGCCGCCGCCGAGCCGGTAGCCGCCGTTGCCGGTGCGGACCACCAGCGGCGTGTTGATCCACAGGAATTCCGGCGTGCCGGCGAAGAAAAGCGCGTCGGCCGCGATCCCGTTCAACTGAACCTCGTAGGTGAGGCGCTGCCCCGGCCGCCGCCGCTGGTCGTCGTCGGCCAGCCGCAGCAGGCCGTCCTTGACCTGGAGGAATTCGCCGGCCGCCGGCGGGTTGAACCACCGCCTGCCGTCAAACCGGCTGAGCGCCGCGCCGCTCCACTTCAGCGGGAATGGTTGCTGGCCGCGCGCGAACCGCACGTGCATCACCGCAATCCGCTGCTGCTGGATCTCGCCGATCTCGCCCAGCGTCACTTCCCGCGAGAAGCCGGTGAGGTGATACCGCTGCGGCACCAGGTGACGGAAGGCCGCCTGCGCCGTCCGCGGCAGCAGGAAGAACAGGCCGCCGGTCAGCAGCAGGATGCCGAGCGTGGCGGAGAGCGCCAGCAGCGCCAGCCGCCACTGGAGCCGCCGCAGCCCGCCGCGCGCCACTTCCGGCGAGCGCCGGAGCGACCGCCGGATCTCCGCGCTGGCGAACGTAGCCACGCCGAACAGCAGGAACAACGCCAGGAACGCGAAGAAGCTCAGATTGGCCGAGAGCACCGCCGCCGCCAGCAGCTCCAGGAATGCGATCACCGCCACGAAGCCGTGGTCGCGGTTGGAGACCGCCGTCAGCACCTTCATCACCGCCAGGAAGAACACCAGGTGCACGGTGGCGGGCAGGAATTCGCCGGAAATGAAAGCGTAGTCGAGCGGGTAGAAGCCGATGTAGGCCAGCGTCAGCGCCGCCACCCAGCGCGGCGACAGCGCCAGGCGCACCCAGCCGACCACCATGAGCGCCCGCAGCAGCAGCCCGGCGCCCGTCAGCACGATGGTGGGCAGGTCCAGGTAGCCCGAGCCAGCCACCGCCAGGTAGCCGCTCATGACCAGGCCCAGCAGCGACAACTCGAAGAACCGCTCCACCGAGAGCACCGCGCTGGCGCCGGGCCGGGCCATGTCTCTATTGTACGAACCGTTATCATAGTGACGATATGCGCCGCACTTCCCTCTGGTTGCCCTTCGCCGCCATTGCGCTCCTTGCGCAGACCGCCGGCACCGATCCCCGCCTGAAGCAGGCCTCGCGCCGCGAGCAGAACGGCTGGATCCACGTCCGTCTGGAGGGGCCGCCGGCCCAGATCGGATTCCAGCACGGCTACCTGCTGGCGCGGGAAATCGAGGACGCGCGCGACGTCATCGCGCTGGTGCTCGAGCGCGACACGAAGAAGGACTGGAGCTTCTTCCGCGACGCGGCCAGGACAGTCTTCTGGCCGCGCGTCGAACGGGAGTACCAGGAAGAGTTGGAGGGCATCGTCGAGGGCGCGAACGCCCTCGGCGCGAAGCTCGACATCTGGGACATCACCGCGCTCAACGCCTGGCTGGAGTTCTCGCCCTACTACTTCAAGTGGTGGGAGAAGCAGCAGAAGGCCTCATCGGCCACGCGAGTCGCCGCCCACGAGAGTTGCAGCGCCTTTGTGGCCACCGGCAGCTACACCAGGGATGGCCGCGTCGTCATCGGGCACAACGCCTGGACCGGCTACATGGAGGGCCAGCGCTGGAACATCATCTTCGACCTGAGGCCCGCCAAGGGGCACCGCATCCTGATGGACGGCTACCCGGGCCTGATCCACAGCGGCGACGATTTCGGCGTCAACGCCGCCGGCATCATCATCACCGAAACCACCATCAGCCAGTTCAACGGCTTTAATCCGAAGGGCATTCCGGAATTCGCCCGCGCGCGCAAGGCGATGCAGTATTCCTCCTCCATCGACGATTTCGCCCGCATCATGAAGGAGGGCAACAACGGCGGCTACGCCAACAACTGGCTGGTGGCCGACCGAAAGACGAACGAGGTCGCCAGCCTCGAGCTGGGCCTGAAGAACGTCACCCTCCGCCGCACCAAGGACGGCTACTTCGGCGGCGCCAACTTCCCGGTCAATGAGAAGCTGACGCGCGAGGAGACCAGCTTCAACACCGGTGACCTCTCGCTGAGTCCCAATGCGCGGCGCGTCCGCTGGGACCAGTTGATGGCCGAGCACAAGGGGCGCATAGACGTGGCCGCCGGCCAGCGCTTCCTCTCCGACCACTACGACACGTTCGCCAAGAAAGAGGACCCGAACGAGCGCACGCTGTGCGGGCACATCGACCTGTCGCCGCGCGGCATCGAGCCGTGGCAGCCGCCCTGGGCGCCCGCCGGCGCCGTGCAGGCCAAAGTGGCCGACGGCATGTCAGTAATAGCCGCCATGGGCCACTCCTGTGGCCTCCACTTCAAAGCCGCTGCCCACCTGCACAAGTATCCGCAGTTCTCCTGGCAGACCTTCCTCCGCGACCTGCCCTCGCACCCCTGGACCGAATTTCGGTGACAGGCTACGCTTTCACCTAATTAATCTCCGCCTTCACGCCTGAAATCTTCGAAAAGCGTCGAGAAGTGTCGAGTTGTGTCGAATGCGGGGGGCTCGGCGACAGCCGAAACGGCGCCGCCTCGGGCCAGGGTGAGGGCGGCGCCGGCCTGGTCGTGCGAGAGCACGCTGAAGGCGCCGGAGCGAGCGGCCGCCGGCGGAGCCGGACAAGCGGACATGGAGTACCTCCCAAGTCAATGGTGCACCGGGCCAGTGGGCGCAGATACCGGGGCTGGCGGCAAGTGGCTGAAAACAGGCATCACATTCTGCGAGCTGTGGTGTGACCGAGAAGCTGTCCGAGATTTAGGCTTGTCCTGTCGTAGCGGACATGCTAATATCTCGGACAGGGACCACAATGGAGCGACGCGAACTCGATCCCGTTCTCGCCGTCATCCGTGAACTGCCATTCGTATCGGACCTCCGTCTGAGTCTGGGCCGGGACAAGCGATCCGATGCCCTGGCAAAGATCAAGAGTCCATCCGGCGTAACCTCATTCACCGTGGAAATCAAGAGGAGCTACCTAGACCGCGCGGCCATAGCGTCGCTGGCGGCACTGGCCAGGCGCCTGGAGCGGGACAAACGCCCCCCACCGCTCCTGCTGGCGCGCTACATTCCGCGCGTCGCCGGAGAAGAGCTGGTCAGAGCCGGGCTCTGTTTCGCAGACGGATCGGGCAACATCAACCTGCGCCTCGGTGAACGCTATCATGCACTGGTGCTCGGCAATCGCGACCAGGGGCGCGCGGAGCGGACGCGAAGGCTCAGTCCCGGCGCTGTCCAAATGCTGTTCGTCGCCCTGGCCAGACCGGAGCTTATTCGGGCGCCGGTGCGGCAGTTGGCGGAGAGCGCCGGTGTGGGCAAGTCTACAGCGGCGGAAGTCCGGAGGCAGTTGGTTCAACAAGGACTGATCGCAGCGAGCTCCTCCGGCGGCACCCCCATCGCGGACGAGAAGACGATTCGAGAGCGCTTCCTTCTTGGCTACAGCCAGGTCCTGCGCCCTCATCTCCTTCTTGGGCGTTTCCGCGGGCCCTACAAGGACAGCGGCGATTTCCTCCAAGCCCTTGCGCAGAGCCGCGAGCGGCGATCCTCCCTGTGGGCGCTGACCGGGGGCGCCGGCGCGTTCGAGCTGGACCACTTCTACCGCGGCGAGGAGACCGTCTGCTTCGTTGGGCAATGGGATGCCGCCACGGCCAAGGAACTCCGGCTGATTCCGGACTCAGCCGGCCCAATCACCATGCTGAAGCCTTTCGGCAGCCTGGTTGTCTGGTCACGGCCGGAAGGGATGCCACTGGCCCACCCCTGGCTGATATATGCCGAGTTGTTGCACAACGGCGAACCACGCGCTATTGAGGCGGCCGAAGAACTGCGCCGGAATCATCTGACATGACCTGGCTGCTTCCCGAGCAATTAGCGGCGTTGGCGGAGCTACAGGAGGCCTGCAGGCGATGGGGCGCGGAGGTTGTGATGATCGGCGCAACTGCCTACCGAGCCTGGTTCAACGACCCCGGCAGGTATACGGAAGATGTTGACGTTGCGGTGGCGGTCGAGATCGAGGAGTTCCTGGATTTGGTCGAGGCGCTCGCGGCACTTGGCTGGCGTCAGGAGCCGCGGAGAGAGCACCGCTGGCAGACGCCCGCGGGAGCCCGGGTTGACCTCCTGCCGGCGGGTTGCAGGCTGAGGGCAGCGGGCCGCATCGAATGGCCGCAGTCGGGGATGGTGATGAATCTCATAGGGTTCGAGCATGTGTTCGCATAAGCCGTGACCAGAGTAGTCCCGCCCGGAACCGTTCTTCGCGTTATCCCCGTCCCGGTGCTCGCCCTGCTGAAAATCGCGGCGTTCCTCGACATGCCCCACGCTCGTGAGAAGGACGCCCAGGACATCTTCTCGATCCTCGAGCGGTACGAGCTCGGCGGAGGCCGCCGGTTCGGCCCGGCACTCTACGATGCCGGAGTCGATTACCAGCGCGCAGGCGCCTTCCTGTTGGGGCAAGATCTCGCCGCGCTCTGCAACGGGACGGAGCTGGAGTTAGTCGCCAGGTTCGTGCGTGCGGTCCAGGATGACTCGACTTCCGAGGCCACGGTCTTCGCGCGGGCGGCCGCGAGACCGGTGTTCCACGAGCAAGGGGCCGACCGTTGCGCGATCATCGCGGCATTCGCGGCCGGCCTCTCGCAGGGGCGACTTTGAAGCCCGTCCGACGTCAGTGGTGAGGTCTCATCAGACGGTTCAGCTCTGGGAGACCGACCGCAGGTGCGAACCCGGCAGCGCGCGGAAGAACGGCCCGACAACCGAGTGGCCGATGAGGTAGACCACGAGGAGGCAAGAGCCATGGAAGGCATGGGAGCGCACGGAGCGGTGGCGCTTGGTCCAGGGGAGGGACCGCTTGCCGACGCGCGCGGCCGTCGTGAACATCGTGGGGAGTGTCCGTAAGTGCTAGATATTCTTTGCTTGGGGTGCAAGAGGTCCCGCGTTCAAATCCCGGCGGCCCGACCAAAGAACTCAAAGACTCACAGAACCCGCCGTCCCTCAAAACCTCCTTTGGAGTTTGTTTGGTGGCGTTTTGGCGTCCGATTCTGGTCGCCAGGCCTCGTGCCGCCTGCTGTTCCCTGCCCTCCAGGTGGTCATGGTGGCCATGTCATGCGTGTTTTGCGATTTGGCTCAGCACGGAGACAGCAGTGCCTTCCCTATACCTAGCGGGAGTTTCATAGATCTCGGGCGACAAGGCCGTAAACACTTGGCGGGCT
>JBBTDS010000118.1:0-5375 GCA_038060875.1 Acidobacteriota bacterium
ACGGATTGGGTCAGCTACAGCATTTCCGGGGCTTCCAGCGTGGTAAACAAAAACTCCTGATCCCAGTAGCCGTAGTTCAGCCGCCGCAGCGAACCTCGAAACACCAGGCGGTCGAAGCCGCTCAGCGTCCCGTTAATCTGGTCCCGGTATTTGTTGATAAAATCTTGCATGGCGTTCTCCGTATTGTGCTGTTCCGTGCCGATGATTTGAAGCTTCAACGACACGATAGTACAAATGGAGAACGCCCATTCTACACGTACTCACTTTGCGGCGAAGCCGCGCTGTGAGTACCCTATGGGCTATCTCTCCAAACTGCAAGTCATCCAACGGGGAGGCAAGAATCGCCAGTTCTACCTGATCTGCCCCGCTTCGCTGGCCCAAGCGCTGGAACTGGAAAAGGGTGAGACGCTGGAGTGGATCGTCGAAGACAAACACACGCTGCTCATCCGGCGGCGATCGAGCGGCGCCGCCACCCGGAGGAAGTTGCCTCATGCAAACTGAACCGATGGCAGGCACGGTGGCGGCGGTGGCCGACAGCACGCCCGATAAAGAAAGGGCGCCTTCGACAGGCGCCCCCTGGAGGACATATCACTTTGTCTATATAGTGGGACGGGCGCGGGATTCCTCTCAGATAATCTCCTTGGCCCCCATCACCGGGCGGTCACCCCTTGCATGCGCCGGGCCGCTACTTTTCCTCCTGCCCGGAGCCCTTCTTCTCCTCGTTGAGGATCTTGCCCTCGGCCGAGACCTGCACCTCCAGCGCCTGTTTGCCGGCCGTCACCAGCAGCACCTCGTAGTAGGCCAGCGTCTCCCGCTTCTTCTCGACCTTGATGATCTCCTCGACGATCTTGTACACCGCCTTGGGGTACTTGTCCGCCAGGGCCTTGGCGACGGCCTTGGGCAGGTCCTTGCGGGTGATCTCCCTCTCGATGAGCAGGATCTCTCCCTCCGGGGTGAGGGTCACGTCAATGTTCTGGCCCTTGTCCTTGATGGTGACCTCGTAGACGGTTTTGCTCTCCTCCGTCTCGCTGGACGCGCCGGTCAGCGCGGCGTCCTTGAAGCGGACCTTGACGGCCTCGATGACCGACTTGGGCGCCTTCTCCAGCGATACCTTCGCTTCCTGCCCGCGGGCGACCGGGCTGAGCACCAGGAGCGTCCCGATCGATCCCACGGCGAGCCACGTGATCTGTGGTCGCATAGATGGTCCTCCTATCCCTCAGGAGTATGGTACGCCTCACCGGCCCTGCGCCGCTATCTCCGCCTGGGCCAGCCGTTCCGTGAACCGCACGATCGCGGAGTGGTCCGAGTCCCCGTCGCCCTGGTTGATCAGCGCCACCAGCGCCTGCTGCACCAGGCTGGTGTAGGGCAGCGGGACCTTCAGCGCCTCGGCGGCGGCCAGCGCGTTGCGCAGGTCCTTGTGGTGCAGCCGGATGCGGAAGCCCGGCTTGAAGTTGCGGGCGATGACCATCGGCGCTTTCGCGTTGAGCACGTTGCTGCCGGCCAGCCCGCCCTTGACCGCGTTGAAGACCACCTCCGGATTCACGCCCGCCTTGGAAGCCAGCACCAGCGCCTCGCCCATGGCGGCGATATTACAGGCCACCATGATCTGGTTGGCCAGCTTGGTGACGTTGCCGGCGCCCACCGGGCCAGTGAGCGTAACCGTGGCGCCCATCGCTTTCAGCACCGGCAGGACCTTCTCGAACGTCGCCGCCTCGCCGCCCACCATGATGGCCAGTGTGGCGTCGATCGCCTTCGGCTCGCCGCCCGACACCGGCGCGTCCAGGAACTCGACCCCGCGCCGCGCGCATTCGGCGCCCACCTTCTGGGCCACCACCGGGCTGATCGAGCTCATGTCCACCGCGATCAGCCCGGGCCGGGCGCCTTCCAGCACCCCTCCTGAACCCAGGACGACCTGTTCGACCTCGGGCCCGTCCGGCAGCATGGTGATGACCAGCTCGACGCGCCCTGCCACGTCCTTGGCGGAAGCGCCGCGGGTCGCGCCGGCCGCGACCAGTTCTTCCACCGGCGCCGCCACAATGTCATAGACCACCAATTCGTGCCCCGCCTTCAGCAGGTTGCGGGACATGGGCTTGCCCATGATTCCCAGGCCAATGAATCCGATTCTCGACACGGTGTAACTCCTTTCTGTTACCGCTCCCTGCGGTCGCGGCTCGGTAATGTGCGTTCAGCAGGCGCGCAAATACACGTCTATCTCCCGGGCCGCTCGGGCGCCTTCGCCCACCGCCTGCACCACGGTCGTGCCGCCGTTGACGATGTCGCCGGCGGCGAACACACCGGCGCGGCTGGTCGCGAGCGACCCCTCGCGGGTCCGGATCAGACCGCGCTCGATGCGCACACCGGGCAGCGCCCGCCTTACGTCCTCGCCCACCGCCTGCCCGATCGCCTCGACCACCAGGTCGGCTGGCAGCACGTGCTCGGAGCCGGGAATGACCTGCGGCGTGCGCCGGCCATCCGGCCCCGGCTCGCCCAGCCGGGTGCGGGCGACGCGGAGACCCACCAGCCTGCCCTCAGCGTCCGCCACGTAGTCCAGCGGCTGCGTCAGGATCAGGAAGTTGACGCCCTCCCGCACCGCCTGGTCGCGCTCCGCCGGCCAGGCCGGCATCTCGACAAACGACCGGCGGTAAACGATGGCTACGTCCGCGGCTCCGGCCCGCTTGGCCGAGAGCGCGGCGTCGATCGCCGTATTGCCGCCGCCAAGCACCAGCACCGTACCCGAGACCGCCTCGCCGTTCTTCATGCGGCCCAGGAACTCGAGTGCGCCTTCGACTCCCTGTTGCGGCCTGGCCGCGCCCGGCAGCGGAACCGACTCGCTCAGCCCCAGCACCACCAGCACCGCCTCGAAACCCTCGCCCAGTACGTGATCCAGGTTGTAGGCCGCGCCCAGGCGCACGTACTGCCGGTGCTCGACCACGCCGCTGGAGGCCAGCACGTCGTGAATCTCCCGATGCAGCACCGTGTCCGGCAGCCGCTCGGCGGGGATTGTGCCCTTGGCCAGCCCGCCCAGCGCGGCGCCGCGGTCAAACAGCGTCACCTCGTGGCCGAGCGAGGCCAGCTTCGACGCGGCCGCGATGCCCGCCGGCCCGGCGCCCAGCACGGCCACCCGCTTGCCGCCCGCGAACGGGCGCGGGCGCGGCTCGGCCGCCCAGCCTTCCTCGACCGCCTTGCGGCTCACCCAGCGTTGCAGGTGGCGGATGGGCACGCTGGTCGAGTAGTGCTCGTTGATACAGCCGGATTCGCAGAGCGTCTCGGATGGGCAGACGTAGCCGCACACCGCCGCCAGAACGTTGGCCTCGCGCAGCGTCTCGTAGGCTTCACGAAACCGCCCGGCCGCGATCTCGCCCACGAACTTGGGAATGTTGACCTGCGCCGGGCAGCGGGGAACGCACGTGGGATCGCTGCACTGCCGGCAGGTCTTGGCCATCTCGATGATGGTGTCGAGCGCCTCGGCGCGGCCCGCCTTGTAGATCGGCTCGTAGACGGCGGCGTCGCGCGGCACGCAGCCGGTGCGGCCGCCGTCGCGCATGATCTGGGTGCAGGCCGAGCAGGCCACGCACACCTGCTCGGGGTCGAGCCGCCCGCGCTCGGCCAGGTCGCGGGCAAAGTTCGGATAGGCGAAGGCCATGCGCCCCAGGCCCACCAGCGCCGCCCAGCCGTTGCGCACGCTGGCAGCGGCCACGTGCGGGAAGAACTGCCGCAGCCAGGAATAGCCCCCGCCGATCACCGGAAAGCCGGGGAACTCCGCCTGGATGCGCCGCACGATGCCCACGAACCGCGCCACACCGGCCAGCGGCGATTCCGGCGGCATCGCCCCGCCGACCACCGGCAGGTCGAACGGCCGGTTCACGTGCGGGTTGTAGTAAGGATTGCCGACGGTGATGTTCACCAGCGGCGCGCCGGCCTCGCGCAGGAGCCGCACCAGCTCGATCGGCTCGCGGAGGTCCGGCGTGTTCGCGTCCTCGCGGTCCACGCCGAAGCCGTAGGGGTACGCCATCGCGTCGTAGACGTTCATGCGCGAGGTGACCAGCAGGCCGGGCACCGCGTCGCGTATCTTCCCCACCACGTTGCGGATGAAGCGCGTGCGGTTATCGAACGAGCCGCCGTAGCGGCCCTCGCGCGTGTGCGAGGCGTGCAGCTCCGAGATCAGGTAGCGGTGGCAGGCCTTCACGTCCACCGCGTCGAAGCCGGCCCGGCGCGCGCAGAGCGCCGCCTCGACGTAGCGGTCCTCCAGCCGCTCCAGCTCGTCGTCGGAAATAAGAGGGTAGTCGGGCGGCAGCTTGTGGATCGGGTCCAGGTAGGGCGAGCGGTGGGCGATGATCGGCGCCGGCCTGGGCCCCGGCTTGCTGTAGCGGCCCGAGTGGGTCAACTGCAAAACCAGGAAAGGGCGGTGACCGCAGGCTTCGCGCGCCGTCTGGAGCGCTTCGGCCGCCAGCGCGGCGAACTCGCGCACCGTGCCCTCGTGGATCCAGAGCTGGCGCGGGTTGGCGCGCGACTCGTGCGTGACCGCCGTCGCCTCGAACCAGAGCAACCCGGCGCCGCCGCCCGCGAACCGCCGGTAGCGGCGGCGGGTCAGCTCGTCCGGCGCGCCGTCCTCACGGCCGTCGCAGCCTTCCATCGGCTGCACCACCAGCCGGTTGGCGAGCCGGAACTCCCCGAGCATCAGCGGTTCGAGCAGCGGGCTCAGATCCTCGGTCACCTCCAGATCCAGGGCCAGCTCCTCGATCCGCCGGCGGACCTCCTCCACGGAGTGGAAATGAAACGGCTCGTGGACGCTCATGGGCAAAGACTATGATTATATGCCCGTGGCTCGTGGCTTGTAGGGGGCTCGCGACGGGCCACGGGCCACAAGCCACGGGCCACAAGCCACCCGCCCCGCGCCCGATTCGGCGAATCGATGCAACGCGTGCAGAATGCGCAGGGCCGTGCCCTTGTCCAGACTGCGTACGTCGGCCCTGGCCTGTTCAGTCCAGGCGATCCGCTTCACGCCGGTTCCTTGTAGTTCTCGATTTCTTCCTGCGTGATGCCGAGTTCGGCCAGTACCTGCTCATGCGGAATCGGCTTGTTGTGTTTGAGCCACTCGCGGGCTTCGTAGAGAGCTTGTGCCTCTTCCGCGGTCACCGGCTCGTCATCCACCGGGGCGTTCGCGATGGCGCGCGAGACCGAATCCAACATCGCCTGGAGCAGGCCGCGTACGGCATGCACCTGGCTGGGCGCAAGCCGGTCCACTAACTCGTGGAGTTGCTGTTTCTCGTGCATCAGATCACTGGCCATAGAAACCCGCTCAATGTCTCGCTCGCCTACGGGTATTGTACCGCTGTAGATGATTCTGTTGCTCCACGGTGCTTCCAGGCCCAACA
>JBBTDS010000119.1:0-9253 GCA_038060875.1 Acidobacteriota bacterium
CGCCAGCGCGGTCTCCACCAGCCGCGCCAGCTCTTCGGCCCGGCCGACATGGCAGGCGACCGGCAGCACCGCGCCGCCGATCTCGCGGGCCGCCACCTCGAGCGCCTCCGCCTTGCGCCCGCAAATCACCACCGCCGCGCCTTCGCGCGCGAACGCGGCCGCGATCGCCTTGCCGATCCCGCGGCTGGCGCCGGTGACCAGCGCGACCTTGCCGTCCAGCAGGCTCACAGCTTTAGCAACTCCCGCGTGTAGGCCATGCTCGCCTCCAGATCCTCGCGCTCGCGGGCGGCAGCGGCCTCCTTCGGAACCGGCGGCGAAGGCGTCCGCGGCGCGCCCTTGTTCACCAGCGCGAGGAAGCGCGCGAACTCCCAGGCCGGCGTCTTGCGGTAGGCGTCCCAGAACTTCGGGTCGTGGTAGGCGAACGTGCGCGGCCCGATGACGATAACCTCGAGCGACAGCGCCATTCCCGGGCAGCGCTCGGCGTACTTGCGCACCCAGGAGTCGATGCCGACGTTGCCCTCGCCCATCCGCACCCACTGCACGGCCGCGCCCTGCTCGACGCGCCAGACGGCCGTGTCGCGCACGTGGCTGGTGAGCGCGTACGGCGCCAGCGTCTCAAGCGTCAGGTGCGGGTCCTCGATCGCCCACAGCGGGTTGCCCGAATCCAGGCACACGCCGACGAAATCGGCGCCGGCCTCCTCGACCAGCGTCTTCAGCTCGCGAGCCTGCATGTCGCCGGCGTGGTTCTCGATGGCGACCTTGAGGCCGGCGTCGAGCACGCGCGAGCGCACCGCCCGCAGCACCTTCACCGTGTTCTCGATGTGCGCCTCGAGCGGCAGCGGCCCCATGCGGTCGGCCATCGAGCCCAGCACCGCCCGCACGATCGGCGAGCCCAGCGTGCGCGCGGCCGCGATCATCCGCGTGAGCTGCTCCTCGGCCGACCCCTCGGAGGCGTCGAACATCTTGGACGTCGGGCAGATCGAGCGCATGCCGATCTCGGTCTCGATGTCCAGCTTGCGGGCGTGCGCGCCCACGCGCTTCAGGTGCTCCTCTTCCAGTCCGCCGAGGAAACGAATCTCGCTGAAGTGGACCACCTTCACGTTCCACTTCGCGCAGTAATCCAAATGCTGGAACGGCGTCCAGCCCTGCGAGCGCAGGCTGAATAGATCGACTCCGAGTTTCACGGGTTCCTTCCCCTGAGGTATTGCCGGCCGCGCGACGGCAGCGCCGGCGGCGGCCAGAAAGGTTCGGCGCAGCATCCTCCAATTATCCGCGCAAATGGCGGGCCAGCCAAACGATGTAGGCGGCGTTGCGGCGGCGCACCTCCGCGGCCAGCCCGGCCGGCAGCTCGTCGAGCTTCTCTTTGAAAAACCGCCGGTCATCGTCGGGCGAATCGATGTCGCGGCTGCCAACCATGTTGCCCAGCCAGAAAACCAGGAACAGGTTGCCATCGACCCGCCCGCGGGCCGGGTCGCCGAGCGAGAAGCCGCGCCCCATCTCCAGGTACTTCGCCGCCAGCCCGCTCTCCTCGCCGAAGGCGCCGGCGGCCGCGAAGCGGTTGCACCGCTCCGCCATCCGTTCGAACAGCGCGCGCCAGTGCGATCCGGGCGGCTGCTCGGCGAGCACGTCGAGGAGCTGGAGCTGAAGCTCGCCCGAAATCTTGTAGTTCACGCGGCCCGCCGTCGCCTTGCCGATCTGCTCCAGCACCTCCGCCTGCTTGCCGCTGCCGGAGTGGATGCTCAAGGTGGCATTGAAGTGCCGCGCCACCGCGGCCAGCTCGGCCACGCGCGCGCCCAGCTCCTCCAGCGGCCGGCCCCCGAAGTCCCGCTCGACGCGCGGGACCAGCTCCGGCCACATCTTCTTGCGCGCGTAATCGGCGAGACCCACCCCGCTCTCCGGCGACGTCTCGATCGCCGCCGGATACGCCTGCCGCTTCTTGAAGCCGAGGTTGGGCGGCACAAGCTGCGCCGGGCGCCCGCGCGCCTTGAGCCAGTGCATGTAAAACAGCAGCTCCTCGGGCGTGGTGAGCGTCTCCGCCTCGTCCAGCGACGGCTCGAAATCGAACGCCCGCCCCAGCCCGGCGCCCGCCTTGACCTCGCGGATGAAATCGTACAGCTCTTCGTTCAGCTTCAGGCTCGGGCCGAACTTCACCGCCAGCCGCATGATCTCGGGCCGCTCCAGCTTGTAAGTGCGCTCGCCGACCGCGAACGTCCGCGCAAACTCCGCCAGGACCCACCGGCCCTCCGGGCCTGGAAACAGCGACCCGAAAACTTCGGAAACGGCGCTGTCGCTCCACGCCTCGGGGTGCCGCCCGTCAGCCCGGAGATCGAACAGCCGCGAAGTATCGGTGGTGAACTTCGTGTAGCCGGCGGCGTGCCGGATCGCCTCCTTGGCCGCTTCGACCGAGCGGCCGATCTCCGCGGTGGTGTTACCGGAGATGATGAGATGGTCCGCCTCGGCCGAGTAGCCGTCACGCCAGCCGGCGCGGATGGCCGCCCACAAACCGGCGTGGTACAGGTGCCGGATGCTCACGCGGGTGTGGCCGGGCGCCGTCGGCGTCTCGCCGTCGCGCGCAGCCAGCGCCGCCTCCGTGGTCATCTCCCGCGTGGCCGAAAGCTGCGCCGTCGAGGCCAGGTTCAATCCGGTCGTCTTGAGGACGGTGCGATAGGCATCGAACACCGCCGGCAGGCTGATCTCCGGGTGGCGGTTGCCGGCCGCGATGGCCGGCTGCGCGCCCTGCGGGCGCGGCAGGAAGTCGCGGTCCACCCGTTCGGCGAAGGTGCAAATGTGGTCGTGGTCGGTCGAGGCGAACGCCACGGCATTGACGATGACCTCGGCGCGCCGGCTGGTACGCGCGCGGACGATCAGTTGGGATTGAGGGAACAGCCCGCTCGACGGCGTAGCCGCCGGCGCCACCCGCAGCAGCAACGGCTGCGGCGTCTGCCCCGTCAGGCCGTCGGCGGCGATGTAGTAGCCCGAGGCGTGGATCGGATCCCGCTGCAACGACCCGGGGAAAGCCTCGACGCTGGAAAAGCGCGCCAGCCGGCCGCCCAGCCGGCCTCGCAATTCATCGGTCAGCTCGCGGCCCTCGGCGTGCTCCAGGATCAGCTCCGCCAGCGCGGCCGCCTCTTCTGCTCTCAGCGGAAGTTCCAGGGGGATCATGTTCGCTACAGCTCCAGTCTCCTCAGGTAATCACGAAATAACCCGCCCAGGTCCTCGCGGCGCAGGGCGAACTCGACGGTCGCTATTAAGAACCCAAGTTTGTCCCCCGCGTCGTAGCGCTTCCCCTCGAACCGGTACCCGTAAATGGGGCGGCTGGCCAGCAGGTGCCGCAGCCCGTCGGTGAGCTGGATCTCGCCCAGCGCGCCGGGACCGGCCGCCTCAATGGACGCGAAAATATCCGGCGTCAGCACGTACCGCCCGATGATGGCCAGGTTAGAGGGCGCCTCCTCGGGCCGCGGCTTCTCGACGAGGTTGCGGATACGGTAAAGGCGATCGCCGCCACCGTGCTCCACCGGCTCGGCGTCCACGATGCCGTAACTGGAGACCTGATCCGGCGGCACTTCCATCAGCGCCAGCACCGGCGCGCCGTGGCGTTCGTAGACGTCCAGCAGTTGCCGCAAGCAGGGGACCTCGGCGTCGATCACGTCGTCGGAGAGCACCACCGCGAACGGTTCCTCTCCGACCACCACCCGCGCCCGCAGCACCGCGTGTCCCAGTCCCAGCGCTTCCCGCTGCCGCACGTAGGCCACCTCGATCATGTCGGAGATCTCGCGCACCGTCGCCAGCAGGTCCCGCTTGTTGCGTGACTCCAGCAACTGCTCCAGCTCGAAGCTCACGTCGAAGTGGTCCTCGATGGCGCTCTTGCCGCGGCCGGTGATGATCAGGATGTCGCGGATACCGGAGCGGATGGCTTCCTCCACCCCGTACTGGATGAGAGGCTTGTCCACCAGCGGCAGCATCTCCTTGGGCTGGGCCTTGGTGGCCGGCAGGAAACGCGTGCCCAGCCCGGCCGCCGGGAACACCGCCTTGCGCACTTTCGCTATCATGGCCTTATGCTATACTACGATCAAACCAGGTAGCTCAGAGGGGGAGACAACCGTGGCCTACGTCATAGCGGAACCCTGCATCGGCGTCAAGGACACCGCCTGCGTGGACGCCTGTCCGGTGGACTGCATCCATCCCAGGAAGGACGAGGCCGACTTCGCTGACGCGAAGATGCTCTACATCCACCCGGTGGAGTGCATCGACTGCGGCGCCTGCGTGCCCGTTTGTCCGGTCTCGGCTATCTTCGTGCTGGACGACCTGCCTGAAAAGTGGGCCAACTTCGCCCAGGAGAACGCGGCCCACTTCGGCCAATAGCCGCACGGCGGGGTGTATCCTGTCCCAAGGGTGCACCGTGTGTTCTACACCGGCGTTCTGTGCCAGCACGCCCGCCCTGACTGGTTCGTCGGCATCCGCACGCCCTGGACCCTATCGAGCGAAACCGTCTGGGTCAAGACGCACAAACTCGGCGCCCGGCTGTTCAAGGCGGCCGGCGGCGAGTGACGCGCCAGCCAACTTTTTTTCTCCTTTGTTTGCATTCGACTGCGGATTCCACTGCCCGGCGCTCCGGACGCCCGCGCGTATGTTGGGAGCGTGGAGGGAATCCGGGCCAGCCTGACACCGCCTACAACACCCTCAGTAGCCTCAGACCTCCTGCCCGCTCCTTAGTGAGCGAACTGCCTCAGAAACCGGATTCGCTTTACCGCCGGGGCGCCCACGCGGCGCCCCGGCGAATACCCATCTACCGCTTCCTCCGCAGCTTGGCCGGCGGGAAGGCCTTCTCATCCTCGGCGTGTTCCCGCACAAACCCCTGAAGTTCCGCCGTCGAGGCGGTGAGGAGAACATCATCCGGTTTCAGTCGAACGTGCGGAATGCGGACCTTGCCTTGGGCGAGCGCGTCCCGGAGCCAGCCGGGGTCGAGAATGGCAACATGGAGAACGTCCCCCTCGATCCGGACTTTGACGAACACGTGCGCGGGGACCGTGAACGATTCGTCCACGTCTTTCGGATAAAGGTCCAGGAACAGGTGCTTCCCGAGCCGCACCAGGCGCGCGTCCAACCGGCCCGTCACCTTGCCCTCTTCGGTGCAGACAAGTTCATAGGCGTTGACTCCGCTCCGCCCGAACGTCCAGGTTTCGCTGTCCTTCTCGGCCCAGGTCCCGAGCAGCCCCGGCTCGAAGACCAGGTCCTTGTCCTCGTAAAGCGGGTGCAGCGACCGCACGCTGCACGCGGCCAGAAGCATCATGATTCCGGCCACCACGAGCATCTTGTTAGTACGCATCGAACAACCTCCTGCTACGGGACAGCGACATCCGCCGGCCAGAATTGCACCCCCCGGCGGCCTCCCACCGAGTGTATACTGACGGCGGGCCGGCTTCCGTCCATGCCAACCCGGACCACCACCTTCGGGCTGATCGATCGGATTCGCAACGGTGACCGCGAGGCCTTCTCGTTGCTGTTCGAGAAGTACCGCCCGCGCCTGGCCGTGCTGGTCCATTACCGGCTGGGACCGGAGCTGCGGGGCCTGGTCGAGGTGGACGACGTCCTGCAAGAGACCTTTCTCCGCGCCTTCCGCGACCTGTCGCAGTTCACCTACCGCTCCCCCGGCAGTTTCATGAACTGGCTCTCCACCATCGCCGCCCACGTGCTGGCGGACCTGGCGCGCTTCCATGCCCGAGAACGGCGTCACGCGCCGGAGCTGGTGCGGTTCCGCTCGGCCAGCAACCCCGACGGCCCCGAGCCGGTCGATTCACGCACACCCAGTCGCCTGCTGGCCGAGCAGGAAGGCGTTCGCAGCCTGCTGGGGAGGCTCGACGCGCTGCCGGAGGACTACCGCGAGGCCATCCTGCTGGCCAAGGTGGAAGGGCTCTCCACTGAGGAGATGGCCCAACGGATGGGCCGCTCGCGCGAGTCTGTTTCCCTGTTGCTGCACCGGGCCGTCAAGCGGTTTCGCAGCCTCGAAGCGGAAGCCCAACAACCATGACCGACGCCGCCCCCGACCGCGACGCCTTGCTGGCCCAGGCGCTGGCCGAATACAACGACCTGCGCGCCGTCCAGGAGGAGGTGGACCGCGAGGCGTTCTGCCGCCAGTATCCCGAGCTGGCGCCCGAGTTGCGGGCCCAGATCGACGCCCTCGACTCGATCGGAGACCTGCTGGAGCCGGCCGAACTCGCCGGCCCCGACGACCGCCTCACCGAGCAGATGCCTGAAACGCTGTCGGGCTGCAAGATCCTGGCCGAGATCGGTTCGGGCGGCATGGGGCGCGTGTACCTCGCGCTCGACGAGCGCCTGGGCCGCAAGGTGGCCATCAAGACGCTCGGCCGCCGCTGGCGCGACCACGTCCGCCTGCGCACGCGCTTTCTGGAGGAAGCGCGGGCGATGGCCCGCCTGAGCCATCCTCACATCGCCCGCATTTACAGCCTCGGCCCCCCGGACGAGGAACCGCACTTCGTCATGGAGTACCTGGAAGGCGCGCCGCTGACCGAGGCCGCGCAGCCGCTGAGTCTGCGCCAGAAGGCCGAATTGATGCACAAGGTGGCGCTGGCGGTGGACTTCCAGCACCGGCACGGCATCGTGCACCGCGACCTCAAGCCAGCCAACATCCTGGTGGGGCCCGACCTGGAGCCGAAGGTGCTCGACTTCGGCCTCGCCCTGCACATGGACGAGGGCGGAGACCGCATCACGCGGCCCGGCGAGCTCCTCGGCACCCCGGCGTATTTCTCCCCCGAGCAGGCTCGCGGCGCGCCGCTGGACGCCCGCAGCGACATCTTCTCGCTCGGCGCGGTCTTCTACGAAGCGCTCACCGGCACGCTGCCCTTCCGCGGTGAGACCTGCTCCGAGCAGATGGAGAACATCCGCGCCCAGGACCCGGTCCTGCCGCGGCGTATCAACCCCGCCGTTCCGGGCGACTTGCAGAACATCTGCCTGAAAGCGCTCGAAAAAAACCCCGCCGCCCGCTACGCCTCGGCCCGCGAGCTGGCCGCCGACCTGGAGAGGTTTCTGGCCGGAGAGGCGGTGATGGCCTCGCCGGCCAGCTACTCGCGCATCATGGCCGGCAAGATCGAGCAGCACCTGCGCGAGCTGAACGGCTGGCTGCGCGACCGCATCCTGTCGGCCTCCGAGCACGACGCCTTCCGCAAGCTCTACGACCGCCTGATCGAGCGCGAAGACGCCTGGATCATGGAGACGCGCCGTCTCTCGCTTCCTCAAGTCACCCTCTACCTCGGCGCCTGGCTGCTGGCGGTGGGCGCCGCGCTCGTGCTGCTGTTCCGCTACGCCGCCCTGGCGGGAACGCCGGCGGCGCTGACGGTGGCCGCGGCCGCCGTCCCGACGGCCTGGCTGGGCGTCCGCTGCTGGCAACGCGGCCGGTTCCGCATCGCCATTGCCTACCTGCTGGCGTTCTGCCTGCTGCTGCCTCTCTCGCTGTTGGTGGCGATGAATGAGCACGGGCTGCTGGCGGGCGCCACCAAGAACCGGGAGACGCTGGAGCTGTTCTCCAAGCTCCCCGCCTTCAAGCGCACCACCAATGCCCAGCTCTGGTGGGCCATCCTGTTGTCGCTGCCGGCTTACTACTGGCTGCGCCGTTTCACGCGGGCTTCGGTCTTCTCGCTGGTGCTGGCGGTGATGGCGGCGCTGCTCTCGCTGGCGACGCTGCTGCGGATGGGCATGATCGAGTGGCTCGAGACCGATCCTGGCCTGGTGTACTTTCGCCTGATCCCGTTCGCGCTGGCGTTCTTTGCGGCCGGCTTTGCGATCGAGCGTCTGCGGCGCCCCGCCGACTCGCGCTACTTCTATCCGATAGCCGTGCTGTTCACGCTGGTGTCCCTCAGCGGCGTGGCCACCTTTCACGAGCCTTACGCGGACTGGCTGAAGCGGGTGGCGCCGTGGACGCGCGGCCAGATCGAGTATCCGTTCCTGATCAACGCCGGCATTTACATCGCGCTCCAGAGCCTGTGCGACCGCTTCCCCTCGGCGCAGATGCGCGCGGTGGCCAAGGCGTTCCGCTTCGTGATCCCCGGCCACGTATTGACCTCGCTGCTGATGCTGGGGCTGTCGGCTACCGAGCGGTGGGAGAAGTCCCCGGCCGACGGCGCGCTGCGTTTCGAGGCCCGCGTCTTTGAGATCCTCCTGCCGGTGGCCGCCGGCGTGTTCGTCTTCGCCAGCATTCCCAAACAGATGAAGAATTTCTTCGCCAGCGGGCTGCTGTTCCTGGCCATCGGGCTGGTGCGCCTCGAACAGAACCTGTTCAAGGACGCGGCTTCGTGGCCGATCGCCCTGCTCGCGACCGGCATCCTGCTGATGCTCTGCGCCGCCAATTACTCCTCCATCCGTATGCGCCTGGCCCGCTGGCTGCGCCAATTTCGGTGACAGGCTACACAACCTCGAAATTCCCGGCTAATTCAGAACAAGGTCCGTTACAGCGTGTCGCGCTGCTTGGGGAGGAAGCCGGCCGCGCGGATGATGCGGTGCAACTCCTCCTCGGTGGCGCGGTGGCGGGCGCCGGCCTCTTCTGTTCGGCTCGTGCGATTTCCGAACTTGGGCAGGGAGTTAAGGGCCTCGTCGATGAGTTGCGAGGGGTGACTGTCCGAGATAGAGTCTATAAGAAGGAAGCTGAGCTGTCCATTGCTGATAAGCTACATCGCACCCATTGCCGCCGTCCTGCTGATCGCGATGGCGTGGAACGCTTCTCCACCCGCCCCGGATGAATCTGGGGAGGACGCGGCCCCGGTTGGACCGCCTCCGGAGCCGGAAATCGCTCGATTGGCCGAGCGGGGACACCTGAATGGCGTGACCATCGAGTACTGGGTGGGTGGCGGCCCCCCTCCTCCCTTTTATCGATCCGACCAATTCCGCCTCCTCACCGTTGAGAACAGCGATATCCTCGAGTTCGCCCGCCCCTACCATG
Source organism: Acidobacteriota bacterium (assembly GCA_038060875.1). GTDB lineage: Bacteria > Acidobacteriota > Terriglobia > Bryobacterales > Bryobacteraceae > JBBTDS01. The sequence continues at coordinate 8,951 of JBBTDS010000119.1, forward strand.
ATCCAAAGAAAAAGCTCGAGGGACTCGTCGAGAAATTCCAGCTCGCCGCCCAACCGTCTGCGGTCCGCAGGCTCGCGCAACTCATCATCGACACCGGCGTTTTTCGGCAACGGTTCCCGGAGGAAAAGGACCCGGGCCGCGCGGACGCCCTCTCTACCGAAGTCATCGTCAGCATCGGCGGCCGGGAGTTCAAGCGGCGCTATTTCACGGGGTTGCCCAAGCCGCTCGAGCCGCTTCGGGCCGAGGTGGACGGCCTTGTCCAGCGGCTCTTAGCGGGCGGCAAGCGCCAGATCTTCCACCAGG
>JBBTDS010000120.1:0-3743 GCA_038060875.1 Acidobacteriota bacterium
TCGCGCTGTTCCGCTTTCGACCGCTCGCTTGCATTCCGGAGTCAATACTCCTAAAGTTGAAGATTATCCAGGAGGCCCCAGGGTTGGGTTCGCCGGCGCAGATTACGGACTGTCCCCGCTGTCGCCACAGCAATCCGTCAGGAAGCCTCCACTGCGCCAAGTGCAACACCCCGCTGTCTTCCGATGCTGACACGACCATTCCGGAAGCCGCGCCGGGCTGGTCGATGGTCGGCCCCGGCGTGGTTCCGATGGGACCGGCGGCGCTTGTGCCGGGCAGCCTGCTGGCCAACCGTTATGAGATTCTCCAGATGCTCGGGGAAGGCGGCATGGGGACGGTCTACAAGGCCAGGGACCGCGAGCTGGACCGCCTGCTGGCGGTGAAGGTCATCCGCCCCGAACTGGCCGGCAATCCCAAGATCCTCGCGCGCTTCAAGCAGGAGCTGATCCTGGCCCGCCAGGTCACCCACAAGAACGTCATCCGCATTTATGACCTGGGCGTGGCCGAGGGCCTCAAGTTCATCACCATGGAGTTCATCGAGGGGCGGGACCTCGCTTCCCTGCTCCAGGAGCGAAGGCCCACCCACGATGAAAGCCTCCGTATAGTGCGGCAGGTGGCCCGCGCCCTGGAAGCGGCCCATGCCGAGGGCGTCGTTCACCGCGACCTCAAGCCGCAGAACATCATGATAGACGGCCGCGGCAGGGTCTCGGTGATGGACTTCGGGCTGGCGCGGTCGGTGGAAATGCACGGCATGACGCAGACCGGCATGCTGATGGGCACGCCTACTTACATGTCGCCGGAGCAGGCCCAGGGCCGGCGGGTCGATGCCCGGTCCGACCTGTTTTCCCTGGGCATCATTTTCTACGAGATGCTCACCGGCCAGGTACCCTTCCAGGCCGACACCGTGCTGGCCAGCCTGTTGAAGCGCACCCAGGAGCCGGCCCCGCCGCCCCGGCAGGTGGATCCATCCGTGCCTGAGGCGCTCAACGCAGTGGTGGTCAAGTGCCTGGCCATTGACCCGGACCAGCGTTACCAGAGCACGACCGAGGTGGTGCGGGACCTGGACACGCTGGCCGGGGATACCCCGGGCGCTTCTCTGATGGTCTCGATGCCGGGGCTGGTAGCGGCGCCGCCCGCCAGCAAGACCTGGCGATGGGTCGCGGTGGGGCTGGGCGCGCTGGTGCTCGTCATGGTGATCGCCGCCGTCCTTTTGCGGGACCGCTTCCTGTCCCAACCAGCAACACCCCGCAAGGCGGTTACGCTCATCGTGGCCGACTTCAGCAACGCCACCGGGGACCCGGTCTTCGACGGCACGCTCGAACCGATGTTCACGCTGGCCATGGAGGGGGCTTCGTTCATCAACTCGGTTCGCCGCGATCAGGCGCTGCGCATCGCGGCCCAGTTGCAGCCCGGCGCCACCCGCCTGGATGAAGCGGTGGCGCGCCTGGTCGCCGTGCGCGAGGGCATCAGCGCCATCGTGGCCGGCTCGGTCCAGCGGGAAGGCGGTGGCTACAAGGTTTCGGTGCGCGCGCTGGACGGGGTGACCGGCAACGAGATCGCCAGCCGGGAGCTGGAGGCCTCCAGCAAAGAGAAGGTGCTGGCCACGGTGGGGAAACTGGCCGCCCCGATCCGCAAGGCGCTCGGCGACGCCACGCCGGAGTCGGTGCAGCTCGCCGCCGCCGAAACCTACACCGCGGCCTCGCTGGAGGCGGCCCACAGCTACGCGGCCGCTCAGCAACTCCGCTTTGCGGGGAAAAACGAAGAGGCCATCAAGGAGTATCTGCGGGCCATCCAGCTCGACTCCAACTTCGGCAGCGCTTACGGCAGCCTGGCCGCCATGTACGCGAACCTGGGCCGGCGGGAGGAGTCCACCAAGTATTACCAGATGGCCATGGGGCGGATCGAGCGCATGACCGACCGCGAGAAGTACCGCACCCGCGGCGGCTACTACCTGGCCAGCATGGACCACCAGAAGGCGATCGATGAATTCACCGAGCTGGTGAAGCGCTTTCCCGCCGACGCCACCGGGCTGAGCAACCTGGCCTTCGCCTACTACTTGCGGCGGGACATGGCCCAGGCGCTGGCCGAGGGCCGCCGGGCGCTGGAGATCTACCCGAAGAACGTGCCGTACCGGAACAACGTGGCTCTCTATGCCCTCTATGGCGGCGAATTCGAGACCGCGGCCAAGGAAGCGCGCGCGGCGCTGGATCTGAATCCTTCATACCTGAAGGGGTATGTCACCCTGGCGTTGTCGGAGTTGGCGCAGAGCCAGCCAGCCAAGGCCGCCGAGACCTACCGGAAGCTGGAGGCTGTCAGCACGTTGGGCGCCTCTTTCGCCGCCACCGGCCTGGCGGACCTTGCTCTGTTCGAGGGCCGGGGCGCGGATGCTCAAGCCATTCTCGAGAAAGCCATCGCCGCAGATCTGGCGAACAATAACGCCACCGGCGCTGGGAAGAAGTCAGCGATGCTGGCCGAGGCGCAGCTCGCGCTGGGCAACAGGGTGGCGGCGCTGGCCGCGTCCGAGCGGGCCGCCAAGTCCGGCAGCGAATTGAGCGCGGTGTTCGTGGCCGCTCGCGTCTACCTGGAAGCGGGGCAGGAGGCCAAAGCCGCCGCCATTGCCGCCGAGCTTGGCCGGCGCCTGGAGCCGGTTCCCCAGGCCTTTGCCAGGCTGATGGAAGGCGAGCTGCAATTGAAGCGCGGCCGCGCCAGGGAAGCCATTCAACTGTTCCAGGAAGCGCAGAAGCTGTCCGATACCTGGCTCGGGCGGTTCGATCTCGGCCGCGCCTACCTGGAGGCCGGCGCGTTCCCTCAGGCGGATTCGGAGTTCGACAAGTGCCTGAAGCGCCGCGGCGAAGCCAGCGACGTGTTCTTCGACGAGTTACAGACTTACCACTACTTCCCGCCGGTGCACTACTACCTGGGGCGGGCCCGCGAGGGCCTTAACAGTCCCGGCGCGGCCGACGCCTACCGCGCCTTCCTGGCGTTGCGCGAGAAAGGCGGGGCCGACCCGCTGCTGGCCGATGCGCGCAAGCGGCTGGGCGGGCGGTAGCACCCCTTACCGACCCGCGACCCAGCGGCGACCCTTGCCGAGCCGCGACCAAAGGGAGCGGTTGCAGCCCTTACCGCAACTGGATCTTGGTTGCGTATACCATGGTGTCGTTCAGGGTGGCCACCACGTTGTAGCAGCCCTTCTCCTCCACGAAGTTCGTGTCCCAGTTGAATATGTACTGGTTGTTGCCGGCGTCGTAGCGGAAGACGCTGCCGCCGGTCGCCCCGACTGTGGGGTTGTAAAGCAGGAATGACGGCCCCTCGGCGCCGTCGGCGCAGTCCGTGTTGCGGATCGCGTACAGCGTGTAAAGCGTCGCCAGGTTGTTCCTGATGAACGCCCCGGCGCCGTCCCGCAGTTGCCATTTGAGGGGCACGGCATTGCCGAAATTGGCCGTGCCGGAGTCCGAGGGGTTATCTGGAGGGCCGGCCGTAGCCAGCGGCGACAGGAAGCCGGTGAACTGGTACGTCACTAAGTAGCTCTGGGCTCCGACGGTGCTGTTCCCTGCCAGGTCGGCAGCCCCGACGGTGAAGGTTCTCAGACCTGGCGTGCTGGTGTCGATGTTGGCGCCGCTCGGCGCCGGCCCGGCGCAACTGTTGACGCCGGAGAGTGCGTCGGCGCAACTGTAGGCGGAGGTGACGGTCGCGTTGAGCAGGTAACTCGCGCCGTTGGCCGGCACAGTGATCGCGATGGTGGGCG
>JBBTDS010000120.1:3843-8088 GCA_038060875.1 Acidobacteriota bacterium
GGACAGCGCGTCGGTGCAACTGAAGGTGACGGTGACGTCGGTGTTGTTCCAGCCGGCTGCGTTAGGCCCCGGCGTGCGCGACCCGCTGATCACCGGCGGGGTCTTGTCAACCTTCACCGGACCGAAGGTCCGAGGCGTCGCGCTGTTGCCAGCGTTGTCCACGCAGTTCCCGGTGACGCTGACACCGGCTGCTGAGGTTTCCTCCGTCAGCGTCGTGCTGCCGGTGGGATTGCCCGGCGCCACACCGGAACCGGGGTTGTCCGTGCAGGTAAACGTCACCGCCACATCTTTGTTCGTCCAGGCGCCGGCGGTGTATGGGTTGCCGCCGACGTTGGCAGTCACCGAAAGTACCGGCGGTGTCTTGTCCACCACAACGGGGTTGGAGAGAACCGGGCCTGCTGTCTCTGTAACCGTGGCCGCACTGTTGACATACTTACCGCTGGCGGTCGCCGTGAAGGTCAGCGTCCCCTCGCCGCTCACAGGCCCGCAAGTGTAAGTGAACACCTGGCTGTTACCCCCCGCTATGGTGGCGGCGGCCAGCGACGTCCCTGTGCAACCGGACACCCCTGTGCTGATTACCGTCAGAGCCGGCGTAACCTCGGTGGCGGTGGCCGGACCGGCGTTTTCGACGGTCACGTTGACGGTAACGGACTCCCCTTCCTTGAGGATCGTGTCGCCCGGGATGCCGGACTGGAAAGCGCTCACGCTCGTAATGCTCAGCCGGTTGACCTCGATGGTGAGATCCTGCTTGTCGATCTGCGGCAGTGTCGGAGGCGTGGGCGAGTCCTGGACCTGGACCTTGAAGTCGTACGGGCCGGGCTCGGTGGGCGTGCCCCAGATCCGGCCGGTTGCGGAGTCCAAGGTCAGCCCCGGCGACCCGGGCGGCAAACTCCCGCTCAGACGCGTCCAGGTGCGGGTTAAGCCTTTGCCGCCGATAGACCGGAGGTCCACCTCATATGGCTTGCCGGCCACGGCGACGGGAAGCGCCACGCTGATGATGGTAAGCGAGCCCGCCGGTTGGCTCTCCCCCGTGTTGGCCCCGTTGGACAGGCCTACCGGTTTCGCTCCCGGCGGCGAAGCGCTTCGGGGTGGCAGCGTGGTGCCGAAGACGCGCAGCGTGACCCTGGTGCCCTCGCCCGGCGACAGCGAAACGGTGGCATTGGTGATGTCGGGATTGGAGATATCGGGGTTGCTTACGTTGAGCGGAGTCGCAAATGCCGGATTGAGGATGTTGGCGACGGCCACGTTCTGCGTCTCCACCTTGAGCTCGCACCCGCTGGCGATCGGCGTCGGGTAGACCCGGCGCAGGATGAGCTGGCACTTAAAGCAGCCCGCGGGGCAACCCGTGCTCGGGCAGGGCTGCGGGCAGCAGAACGAGGCTTTCTTCAGAAACAGCTTGGCGCTGTACGACGCCGACGTGTTGCCGGTGTTGGTCAGCTTCCAGGTGAGGTCGGTGGCGCCGCCGCTGGTCAGGGCGGCGATGTCGGGGTTGCTAATATCCGGGTTGGCGATATCCGGGTTGGCGATGTCCGGGTTGCTGATGTCGGGATTACTGATGTCCGGGTTGGCGACCACCATCGTGCTGATGTCCGGGTTGGCGATGTCCGGGTTGCTGATGTCAGGATTACTGATGTCGGGATTGCTGATATCGGGATTGCTGATGTCGGGGTTGGAGATGTCCGGGTTGCTGACAGTCGGATTGTAGACCTCCGCCCCAGTGATGTCGGGGTTGCTGATGTCGGGGTTGCTGATATCGGGATTGCTGATGTCCGGGTTGCTGATGTCCGGGTTGCTGATATCCGGATTGCTGATATCCGGATTCGCCACCACGGAGCCTTGGAGGCCGTTCGGCAAAGGAGAAGCGGCGCCGGGCGCCTCAATCTCCTTCACGTCCACCGTTACCCTGGCGCGGCGTTCCGAGGAAGTGACCCAGACCGTGCGGGAGATGCTGGAGCGTGGCGGGATGGTCACATCGACCTGGGCCAGCAGCGGCAGGGTCTGCGAGAACGAGGCCGTGCCGCCGGCAGGCTGGTTGGCGATGCTCAGTCGATAGCTCTTCGTCAGCGCGGTGTTATTCCGCACGATCACCGGAAACCCGCGCTTCAGGGAGCTGCTCAGTTGCTTGGAGTTCCCGCCCAATGCCACGTACAGGCCGGGGGTGATGCGGGACGTGTAGATGTTCTGGTTCCTTGACCCGGTCTGGGCGGCCACGCACGCTGGCCGGGGATTGTTGGGGTCGTACGTGCCGGCCGGAGTACCGGGGGGAGCATTGGGCGGAGTATAGAGTCTCCAATCGGGCTTACCGGTCGCGGGATCGATCGGCGGCGTCCTCACGTCACGGTTGTCGGTCCACACTACGTGCAGCGCCGACGGGCCGGACGAGCTGGTGTTGTAAGCCCACTTGCCGTCAGTGCCTACCACAAACGCCAGCGCGGCGATGTCGATGTAGTCGCCGATGAACGGCCGGGTCCCTTGAACGAACATGGGCAGGTTGGGAGGATTGAACTGGAGCTGCTCGATCGGTCGCGACGAGGGGGGCTGGCCGGGCAAGAGGGGCCGGCTCCCGAACTTGTATTGCGAGACGCGCACGGAGGAGCCGAAGTTCGGGTTGGCACCCGGACTGGCCTGCGCCAGCCGCACGTCGATGGTGTGGCGTGTCTTCAGCCCCGCATCAGAGATGTAGGAATTGAAAACCGCGGTTTCCGAATCGGGGCCCATCCATTCCATGGTTTCGGGCTGCCCAGGGTACCGCACTAACCGTTTGTGATCGTCGCGCGAATCGTAGAAGGCTAGCGTCAGCTTGCCGGCGGCAAAGGTCAGGCTAGGCATGAACTGGTGGCCCGGAAAGGCGCCCGTCTCCGCCACCTGCGGCGTCGTCGTCCAGTTGGTCCCGTCAGGCGACGTCGCCATCATGATGCGAGCGGGGCCCGTCGGCCCCCCTACCCGCTGCGGCCAGACCATGTACACGCGCCCGCCGGCATCCGCCGCCAGCGAGGGAAGAGCCAGGGTGCGGAAGGAAGTGGTCGGGTTGATCCGCTGATCGAACAGCACGTCGTGGGAGAACGTAAACGCCTGAACCGCCTTGCCGAAGGTCAAGCCCCCATCGACCGACTTGACCACCACCAGCCCGTCGCTCTGGCTCTTGGATTCCATCTGCCGCCAGGCCACGTAGACCGCGCCGTTGCGCGGATCGATCGCCAGCGTGGTTCCCTGGTTGAGCGAGAAGGTCTCGCTCAGCTTCAACGGCTGTTGCCACGATACGCCGCAGTTGGTCGATCGCAGGAACATGATCTTGGATCGGGGGTTGTTCTCATGCTCGCCGGGGTCGGTGCCGGTGAAGACGCTGTACGTCAGGTAGACGTTGCCACAGATGGCGCCTCCGCGCGGGATGTCCACCGCCAGCCAGGGCTTGTCCAGGAATACCCCCGAAGTGCCGTTGTCCACTACCGCTGCGCCCAGATACTTGATCGGGTCGTTGTACTCCCTGTCGTTGAGGTCCTGGTACCGGGCGACGAAAACCCCGCTGGGCGCGTTGTTGCCGCGGCCGAAGACCAGGCCGCTATAGTAGAAGAGGCCGTTCGTGCCGGCGCGCACCGTCGGATCGGTAGCCACCTTGAAGTTGCGCAGCGGCGAGGACTGGCTCTCGGCCGAGGTGTTGTCCTGCGGAAAGCCTGGCAGCAGCGCGCTGCGCCAGGTCTGCCCGCCATCGAGGGACTTAAACACGCCCACCCAGGCGTCGCCGATCACCCTGCCTGAGTCTTCCGGAAACGGTATGTCCACCGAACGGTAGTCGTTGGCGCCCGCCAGCACGTGCTGCGGGTTGCGGGTGGAGACCGCTATGGACGGCTCATTCTGCCGTTGCAGGAACGGGTCACCACCCGGCCACGTGGTGCCGGAGACGATGTTGACGTTGGGACCGGGAACAGGGGCTTGCGCTTGGACCTGAACAGCAAGGCCGGCAACGCAGAGATAGAGCGAGCGGAGCGGAACAGCGCGCGGCATGGTAGGTGGCTCCAGACATTGAGATATTACGATACCCAACTATAGATAACATTGGCCAGTATACCATCGGCAGCGCCAATCGCAATAGAAACTTTCAACTATCACGCTGCACGCCTTAGGTACGGCAGTGCTGGGGGTACTAGGCTGTCCAGCTCAGCGCCAGGTTCACCATCGTACGCAGGCCCACGCCCGAGGGGCCTTTGGCCATGAACGGCTTGGCCTCCTCCAGCCAGGCGGTGCCGG
>JBBTDS010000121.1:0-11708 GCA_038060875.1 Acidobacteriota bacterium
ACCGGAGAACGCCATTGCCTTATCTGCGACAGTTTGCGGCCAGGCCGCGCTGTGCAATAGGCCTCGGAAACGCACGTGTGCGTTGCCGGGGAGGCCGGCAACGCGCTGGAGTGGAAGGCCCCGGAGCGAGGGTTTCGTACCGCTTGACAGCGCCGCGAGAGTGGCGGAGAATTGGGAAGCGGAGTATCGGCCCCGGTCTTGCGGGGCAGTTTGCTAGAGGAGGGTCGTATGCGTACGTTGCGAGTGCATAGGTTCGTATTTTGCCTGCTGGTCATGGTATTGGTCACGCCTTGTGCCTGGCCCCAGACCAGCACTGCAACAGTGAGCGGAAGCGTGCGGGACCAGACGGGCGCGGTCATTCCCGGCGCTTCGGTGACGCTCACCAACAAGAACACGAACACGGTTTCACGGACCACATCGAACGAGGTTGGTCTCTTCCTCTTTCCTGGCACGATTCCCGGCCCGTACACGGTGGCGGTCGAGGCGTCCGGAATGCAGAAGTTCGAGGCTTCGCTGACCGTGCAAGTGCAGCAAAGCGCGGTGGTCGACGTCAGCATGAAGGTTGGGCAGACCGCCACGGAAGTGGTCGTCGAAGACGTGACTGCGATGGTGACGGCCGACAGTCCGACGCTCGGTCACGTGCTGGAACGGACGCGCATTGAGCAGTTGCCTATCAACGGACGCGCCCTGACGGCGCTGTTGCAGACCGTGCCGGGCCAGGAAGGCACGCGCGCGTTTGGGCTGCGCGATTTCTCTTTCGAGATGGTCCTGGACGGCGCGGCCCTGGCCGACCGCTACTCCTGGAGCACGATCACGCCCCGGCAGCCCGGGCTCGATTCGATCCAGGAGTTTAAAGTCGAGAACAGCAACTCTTCGGCCAAGTTTGCCCGCCCCACCTCTATCATCGTGACCACCCGGGGCGGCACGAACACGATTCATGGCACCGTTTTCGAAACCAACCGGAACAGTGCCATCGGCGTGGCGCGCGCGCGGCAGGACTCGTTCAAAAAGGCCCCGTTCCTGAACCGCAACGAGTTCGGCGCCAGCGTGGGCGGGCCGGTTTACATCCCCAAGCTCTACAACGGAAAGAACAAGACCTTCTGGTTTACCTCCTGGGAGTGGTACCGTCAAATCTCCAGTCTCACCCTCCAAGGCCGGTTGCCGACGCAGGAGATGCGGAACGGCAACATGGCCGGTTTCCAGAACGCCGCCGGGAACGCCATTACCCTTTACGACCCCTGGACCACCGATACCAACACCTGGAGCCGCCAACCTTTCCCGAATAACCAGTTGCCGCAGAGCAGGCAGAGCCCGCTCTACAAGTACCTGATCGCGGTCACGCAGTTGCCCACCCTGCCGAACGTGAACCCCATGGCCGCCCCGAACTACATCGGCACGTGGTCCCCGTTCAACTTCCAAGGGACGACCGCCAACCGCATCGACCATCGGTTTAGCGAGAATGATTCGTTTTACGGCCGCTACTCGCAGGGCAGCTACAGGACCAGGGGGCAGTTCTACGGCATACCGTCAATGGACTGGGTCAAGGTGCCCGGCAACACCCAAGGCACCCTCAGCCCGAACAAGAGTATCGCGCTCTCTCACGTGCACACCTTCTCGCCGACCTTCTTCAACGAGTTGCTGGTGGCCGGCACGCGCACGCGCTTTGACGTCGCCACCGGCGATCCCACGAAGTGCTATAACTGCGTGCTCGGGCTTCCCAACCCGTTCAACGTGAACCAGTGGCCGGGGCTGTACAACCTGGGATTCGGCGGCAGCTACTTGTTTGAAACGCAGAACGGCAACGGCTTCTACGCCTTCTACGGCATTCTGGACGACAACGCGACCAAGATCAAAGGAAGGCACGAACTCCAGTTCGGCTTCCACTTCCGCACCGACCAGATGAACCTGCTGCCGCAGCAGCAGCAGGGCGCCGGGAGCGACAGTTGGGCCTCGACCGGCACGGCGCTCTACGACCCCACCAGCTCACGCACCAATCCCCTGGCGGTTCCCTTCACGGGCGACCAGTTCGCCAATTTCTACCTGGGGATCGGCAGGTACAACAACCAGTTGAACCGCGGCCTGTTCTATGCGCGGTCCAAGGAGTACGCGGCGTACTTCCAGGACAACTGGCGCGTGACGCCGCGCCTGACCCTCAATCTGGGCCTCCGCTACGACCTGTTCCCGCCGTATTACGAGAAGAACAATGTGGTGTCCAGTTTCGATCCCACGGATAAATCGGTGGTTCTGGGCGCGCCCATCAGCGAACTGATCAGGCTGGGTTACACGTTCCAGTCCATCGTGAACCGCTTGACCGAAATGGGGATGAAGTTCAAGACCTACGATCAGGCGGGTCTGCCCAAGCGCATGATCAACACTTCGAAGGACGGCTTTGGGCCGCGGCTGGGCTTTGCGTACCGCGCGGGAGACGGGGCCAAATCGTTCGTGCTCCGCGGCGGCTACCGCATCTCGTACTTCCACTTCGTGATGGGCGGTTGGGCCGCGCGCATGCGCATGAACGCCCCCATGACCGCGCGCTTCTATGGCGACGGCGACCCGGAACAGGCGGCCTATTCGCCGGACGGCATCGGCAATTATCTGCTCCGCTCGGTGCCCGTCTACATCTCGGGACAGAACACCAAGGACCTGGTGCAGCCCAGCAACGCGAGAAGCCTGGCCCGCGGTTGCTGCGGGGTGTCCTACTTCAATAAGGACATGCCCGACCCGCGCGTCCAGGACTGGAACCTCACCATCGAGAAGGAAATTATGTCCAACACGGTGGCGCGCGCCGGCTACTTCGGTAACCACAGCACCCGGCTGGAACAGCTCTACCAGTACAATGCCGCCACGCCCGAGTACGTCTGGTACAAGACCAAGGGGCTGCCGCTGCCGACGGGTGAGTATGCCAACGTGGCGCGGAATTTCTTCGACCAGACCTCTTACGGAACCATCGAGCGCTGGCAGAACACCGGCTGGGGCAACTCCAACGGGTTCATGCTCGAACTGGAGCGCCGCTACTCCAAGGGCTTCGCCTACCAGTTGTTCTACGTGATGGACAACAACCTGATGGCCGGCGGCGGGGGATATTCCGGCACGTCGCCAATTCCGGAAGTGAACCTGTTCATGCCCGGCGAGGTGCCCACCGACCTCGACGCGCGCAACAAGTTGTTCAACTACCAGCGCGACATCGGCACTCCGCATCACCGGGTACGGTGGAACTTCCTGGTGGACCTGCCGTTCGGCAAAGGCAAGCCGGTCTTGGGTAACGCCGGAAGCTGGCTCAACCGGCTGGTGGGTGGTTGGCAGGTGGCGGGCATGGGCTCGCTGGCGAGCACATACCTCACGCTGCCTTCCAGCTTTTTCCCCACCGGCAACAAGCTCGAAGTCTACGGCTACAAGCACCCCATTCAGGACTGTACCAGCGGCACCTGCTACCCGGGCTACCTCTGGTACAACGGCTACATTCCGGCGTACAGGATCAACAGCACCGATCCGAGGACCGGCAGGCCGAACGGCTACCTGGGCATCCCCTCCGATTACAAGCCCGCCGTGGCGCCGCTCTTGCCCTACCCGGCCGATTACCTGAGCCGCAGCGCCGCGACCGACCCGTTGTACGGCTTCTATGGCGGCAACACGCAGTGGGTGACCCTCGCCAACGGCACCGTGCAACGCACCACCTGGACCGGCCTTGCTCCGCTGCGGAACCAGTACGTGCCGAGCGTCCGGCAATGGGGCCTGGATGCGTCGCTGTTCAAGACCATCCCGATCAACGAGCGCTTCCATGCGCGCCTCAACGTCGACTTCTTCAACGTGCTGAACCATCCGGGAAATCCCAACAGCGTGGGAAGCACCGGCATGCTGGCCACGCGGAGTTCCGGCACCGGCGCGCGTGTGTTGCAGTTGACCTTGCGCTTGACGTGGTAAGTATCTCGCGCCCGTAGTGTCCAAAGGCGTATTTGTTTACCGGGTTGAACCCTAATAAAGACGGGCTTTCGGACGAGGTCCAGAAAAAAAGCTGGACAAACGCGGAGGTTTCGTTCACAATATGATTTGTTTCTCAAGAATCTCAATCCGGTCCGGCGGATTCGCGAACTCACCGAGGAACTGGGTCGTACGCGGCGGGAGCGCGACCAAGCTCGGAAACAAGCCGAGCACCTACAATAAGGAACTAGAGCGGCTCAACGAAGAGAACCAGCGGCTGCGCAAGGAACTGGAAGCCGCGCAACGAGCCGCCAAGCGCCAGGCCGCTCCGTTCTCGCGCGGCCAGCTTAAGAGTGATCCCCAACCTCCGGGCCGCAAGTCCGGGCCGGCGTATGGCCGATACTCCCAGCGGCCAATCCCCGATCACGTAGACGAAGAGATCCAGGTAGCCGCTCCCGAGCAGTGCCCGGAGTGCGGCGGACCGCTCACCGTGGAGCGGGTGGAATCGCAATACCAGGAAGAGATTGTGCGCCGCACGTGGGTGCGGCGCTTCCACCTTCCGATCTGCCGCTGTGAGCGGTGCGACAAGCGCGTACAGGGCCGACACCCGCTGCAAACATCCGATGCCCTGGGAGCGGCCGCCGTGCAGGTGGGTCCGGAGGCCGTGACCCTGGGCGTGCTGATGAACAAATCCCTGGGATTGCCGCATGCCGATGCGGCCGCCATTCTCAAACACGGTTTTGGATTGACGATGAGCCGGGGCGGGATTTGCCGGGCGATCCAGCGGGTGGCGCGCAAAGCGGAAGCGACCTGGCATGCGCTGCGGGATGCGGCGCGGCGCAGTGTGCTGGCGCACATGGACGAGACCGGTTGGAAGGTGGAAGCGCAGTTGCGCTGGCTGTGGGCGGTAGTCACCGAACAGGTCACTTTCTGCGAGATTCTACCGGGGCGGGGATTTGCCGAGGCGGCGTCGATTTTGGGAGCCGAGTACGCCGGCTGGTTGATCCATGATGGCTTGCAGATCTACTACAAGTTTTTGAAGGCGGCCCATCAAAGTTGCGCGGCGCACTTGATCCGGCGCTGCCGGGAACTGGCCGCCGTAGCCCCGGCTGCAGCGGCCCGTTTTCCGCTGGCGGTGAAGCAACTGCTGGAGGAGGGGCTGGCGTTGCGAGATCGCTATCTGGAGCAGAAGATCTCGCTCCACGGCTTGTGGACGGCGACCGGACGGCTGGAAGCGAAGCTGGACCGCTTGCTGGCCCGCAACTATCGGGATCCGGCCAATCGGCGCTTGGCCAAACATCTGCGGCACGAGCGGCCCTACCTGTTCACCTTCCTCTACTGTCCAGGGCTGGTGGATGCCACCAACAATCTGGCGGAGCGCGTAATGCGCCTCTTGGTGGTCATCCGCAAGAACTGGGGTGGCAATCGGACCGAGAACGGGGCTCGGGCCCAGGCCGTGCTCACCAGTGTCTTGTGCACGGCGCGGCAGCAGGACAAGGACGTCTTTGAGTTGCTGACCGATTTGCTACGATCCCCACAGCCGAAACTGCTGGACATCCTTCCGACGGTCGCGATCGTAAGCGAATCTTGCACCGCGGCTGGCGGGCGGGCAGTGGAAGCAACCCAACCGGGACGGGATCCCGTGGCAGAAATGCCGTGGCCTGATTTGGCCGATGTCCCGGTTTTGCCGGACTGGCTGCCTTCGGCGGGAACGGAATCCTTCTTCAGTTCCGCGTGAGGTCTCCGGAGCACCATGGTCCCAGTGACATTTTGCGGGCGCACGTTCACCGCGCAGGAAGTGGAACTGATGCGCGTGGTGGCGCACGACTATGCCGGTCTGGGGGTGACCGAAATCGCTCGGACGGTATGCGAACTGCTGGAATGGAAGCGGCCAAACGGCGGGTTGAAGAATCACGAGTGCCGGCAACTGTTGGAGCGTCTGGAAGCAGAAGGAATGCTGCGGCTTCCGGCCCTGCGGAAGTTGGGCGGGAGAGGGCCGCGGCGAGTGGATCTATCGCAGGCGCGTTTCGAGCCCGAACCCATCGAGTGCGCGGCCAGCGAGTGTGAGCCGCTGGAGCTGGCCCTGGTGGAAGGCCCGGCCGAAAGCCGGTTGTGGCGCGAGCAGGTGGAACGCTATCACTACTTGGGCTGCCGCGTGCCGTTCGGCGCGAACTTGCGCTATTGGGTGCGGAATCGCCAGCGGGAACTCGCCTGTCTGCTGTGGACCTCGCCGGCCTGGAAGATGAAGCCGCGGGACGTTTGGATCGGATGGAACGATGAGCAACGCCAAGCCAACCTGCAGCTGATCGTGAACAACGGAAGATTCCTGATTCTGCCCTCGGTGCGAGTCAAGGGCTTGGCGAGCAAGATCCTGGCGCGCAGCGCCCGCCAACTGCCGCAGGATTGGCAAAGCCACTACGGTCACCGTCCCTTGCTGCTGGAAACGTTGGTGGACGCGGATCGTTTTCGCGGAACCTGCTACCGAGCGGCCAATTGGATCTACGTTGGACAGACCACCGGTCGCGGCCGCATGGACCGGGAGCACAAGGCTGACGGTCGAGCCATCAAACACATCTACGTCTACCCGTTGGTTCGTAATGCCAGGCAACGGCTATGCAGTGGCCCTACCCGGTAAAGAAATACCCAAAGGCTCGATCTGCCTCAGGTCGTGCAGGTTGCAGTGCCCGTTGCGGGAACTTTGTCTGCTCTGCTGGCCCAGTGCGCCGGGGTTTCGACTCGTTTCGAGCGCTTATCTACCGGCTGTTGCCGGAGCGGTATTTCGCAAGCAGTAGGTGAACCGTGCGCCCCGCGGCTACTGCGGCACATCCACGACTGCGTGCTCGTGCTGCCCCTTGGTGCTTTGCACCAGGAAGCCATCCTGGCCTGGAAACCAGATTTCCGAGAGGAAATGAGTTGCCCCTACCTTGTCGAACACGAGGTGTGTGTTCTTGAGGGTGTGAACCGCCTTGGAGAGCTGCGTCAAGATGGGCACAATGACCGCGGAACCCTTGGCGGTGCCGGAGACCCTTATCATCTCCTTGCCGGGTTCCTTCATGAACTGGTACTGCCCGGCTGGGAACACCTTTCCCCGGACGGTGAACTGGAACGGGACGTCCGCCCGGACCATCGCCTGCCCGTACCCAAGCGTCACGGCCAGCAGCGTGATAAGACCTACTCTCATGCAAACTCTGGTCTTCATTGAAATCCCCCTTCCCTCTGATACTGACTACGGTATTTATGGATGCGCTCCGGGGTGAACGGGATGCAGGAATTTCTCTCGTGATTCCCGGCGCGAAGCAGCGTAGCTGGCGTGGGCCGTCTCCGCCTGGGCCATCGGCGAGTGGGGATTCCGCGGCAGTTCACCGCGACGTAAGGTTGCACCTTGCGGCGGATCCGGTTCTGGCTACCCACAACGATACTGGCGTCGCCGCCTCCTCGGCGAGGCGGTCGCAGTGTGAAGGTGTCGGGCTCAGTCGACTCGGAGGAGGGTGGCTGGGTCGGCTTGCATGGCCCAGCGGGCGGGGTTGACGGCAGCCAGGAGGCCGCTTGCGAGGATGAGAACGGCCGCACCGGGCAGGAGCCAGGGATCGGGTTTGGGGGCGAAGACGGCGTAGGCGGCCAGGCCGATGGTGGCGCCTGCAGTGGTGAGTACGAGGGTCTGGCCCGCAACGGCGAGGAACTGGTCGCGGGGACGGGCGCCGAGGGCGGCGCGCAGGCCGAACTCCGGCAGGCGTTGACGAACCGAGTAGGACACCATGCCATACACGCCGGCCATGGCGAACAGAAGTGAGAGAACCGAGAACGTGGTGAGCGCGATGGTCCAAACGCGCAGGCGCGTGAGAGAGGAGCGGACGACTTCCTCCATGGTGGCGACATCGAAGATGATGAAGTCGGGCGCGACCGATTCGACGGCGGAGCGAATGGATGGGACCAGCGCCGAGGGGTTGGTTGCAGAGCGCACGATCAGGTCGTACGGAGGGAGAGAGGGGCTGTAGATGGCGGGGTATGGAGGCTGATCGAGGCTTCTCGACAGCACATTCTGCGCGATACCGACGATCTCGAGGGGGCGGCGATTCTCAGGCTGGATCCGCTGCCCGATGGCATCGCGGCCGTGAAAGAAGCGGTTGGCCAGCGCCTGGTTAACGATCACGACCAGGGCGAAGCGCTGCACCTCCTCGGGGCGGAAGGTGCGGCCAGCCAGCAAGGGGATTCCCAGGGCGGCGAAATACTCACGGCTCACCAAGTGGTGGTGAGCGGTGTAGAAGGTCGAGGGATCAGACGAGGCATCTCGCTCTGGCCGGAAGCGGAGATCGGAGCGCCAGCCCCGAAGAGGGAGAGCGCCGATTGAGGCGGAGGCGGCCTCGACGGAGGGGATCTGGCGGATGCGGTCCAAGATGCGTTCGATAAGCTGATGGATGTTCGGCCTGTTTTCGAGGTCGCCCCCTAGGGCCATGGTGACGACGTTGCGGGGGTTGAAGCCTGGATCGGCCTGCTGGAACCGGCGGAAATCGAGCAGCATCGACGAAGCGGCGGGGAGGAGGAGACAGGCCAGCGCCACCTGAAAGACGACGAGAGCGGCAGCCGTACGCCGGCTCCCATGACGGCCGGAGCGGCCGCCTTCTTTGAGGGTGTCGGCGAGCCGGGTGCGATGGGTGGTGAGAATGGGTGCGATCCCGGACAGCAGACCAATTGAGAGCGAGATGAGAAGGGCGTAGAGGAGAGCGGGCAATCCAATGGAGACTTGGCCGAGGCGGAATAGATCCACCGGCGCGGACCGGATGAGGAGCGGGAGAACGGCATAGGCGAGGGCGGCGCCCAGGGCGCCGCTGACCAAGGCGACCAGGAGGCACTCGGCGAGTAACTGGCGGCGGATGTGGGCCGGGGTGGCGCCGCAGGCGGCGCGAACGGCGAACTCGCGGCGGCGGTGGAGCGTGGTGGTGAGGATCAGGTTGACAAGATTGGAAGTGAGAATGAGCAAAAGCACGAGGGAAGCGGCCAGGAGAACACGCAAGCCGGCGCGGGTGTCACGGACCAGGGCGTCGTGTAGTGGGAGCAGGGTGGATGTCCAGGGGAGCCGTTCGCCCGCCGGCGGGCGCGGGAGCGTGCTCATCAGGGCTCGGAGTTCGTTCTCGGCTGTCTGGAAGGACACGCCCGCTTTGAGGCGTCCGAAGGGGTGGACGTAGCGCAGACCGCGGGCCTTCTCGCTGCGGAAGAAATCGTCGAACGAGGTGGGTGTCCAAAGCGCGCTGTGCTCTGGGAGGTCAACCGCCGGTGGCATCACTCCGATGACGGTGTACGTGGCGCCGTCCACCTTGATGGGGCGGCCGATGATTCCCGGATCGCCCTGGAACTGGCGCTGCCAGAAGCGGTAACTGAGGATGACGACTTTGGCGTTGGCGGGGATCTCGTGCGCCTGGGTGAAGTCGCGACCGAGGAACGGCTTGACGCCGAGAGCGGAGAAGAAGTTGAAGGAGACGCCGGCACACTGAACCCCGAAGGCAGCGGCGTGCTCGCCGATGACACACTTCCCTTGGACCTCCATGCCGTTGGCCCAGTTGATGGCGAAGTGGTCGAAGCTGCGGAGGCGGGCGCGCAGGTCGAGATAGTCGGGAACGGAGATCATGGCTTGCTGGCTGCCACCGGTCTCGCTCCAGGCGATAGCGAGACGGTCCGGTTCGGGGAACGGGAGGGGGCGGAGGAGGACCTGATCGACGATGCTGAAGACGGCGAGGGCGAACGCGATGCCGACGGCGAGGGTTCCGATGGCCAGTCCGGAGAGGAGACTCTGGCGCTGGATTGTGCGCCACCACCAGCGAAAGACTTCTGTCATGGAACTACCTCAAGCGTGCGACCTGCCCGGAGGTATCGTCAATTGTAACGGACCGCGATCTTTCCCGTTGGGCCGCCGGCGCGCCTGCGTCAGTTCACCGTTACGTGACGTTGCACCTTGCGGCGGATCCGCTGCTGACTACCCACAGGTCATTTTCTCTTGCGGACGCAGCCGGGGTACATCTTCTTGAGCTTCTCGACCTTCGGGTCAGAGACGTTCACGATGTAGGGGTTGGAGCGGTTCTGGACGGCGTAGTTCTGGTGGTAGGCCTCGGCCGTGTAGAACTTGTCGAGGGGGACGACCTGGGTCACGATCGGGCTGCGGAGGACATGAGCATCGTTGATCTGCTGGATATAGGCCTCGGCGACACGCTTCTGCTCTTCATTGACGTAGAAAACGGCACTGCGGTATTGGGGGCCGGTGTCGGGGCCTTGGCGGTTGAGCGTGGTGGGGTCGTGGGCAACGCTGAAGAAAATCTTGAGGAGCTGGCCGTAGGAGGTCTTAGCGGGATCGTAGGTGACGAGAATGGCTTCGGCGTGGCCGGTGCGTCCGGTGGAAACGATGTCGTACTTGGCCGTCTCCTTGGTGCCGCCGCAATAGCCGGAGATAACGTCGTCGACGCCTTCCATGACTTCGAATACGGCTTCGGTGCACCAGAAGCAGCCGCCGGCGAGGACGGCGGTCTGTTTGCCCGAAGCGGGCTTGAGGTCAACAGCGGGATCGGGGAATGCTCCCTTGTCGGCGGGCATCACATTGCCTCCAAAAGCGAAAAGAGTGAAAACGAGGACTGGCAGCCGGAGGAATACTGGCCTTTTTGCCATACGCAGACTCATCCTCATAGATCATTAGATGAAGTTTGGCCCCTCTGGAGTGCACAATCTCAGTGGCTTTGGCCCACCCGCCGCCGCATCGACGGTCTGTACACCCGCCGGGCTGCAAATTTGCAACCCGCAAGGGCGCCCCTGGGGCTTCTACGGCGACGCGGCCCCCCTCATCCCCCCTTCCACTTCCAGATGCCCAGCGCGTTGCGGCCGAGAATCCATTCCTTGTCGCGGTCGGCGAAGAACGGGATGTCCTCGCGGATGAGGCGCAGCTCGTCCGCCAGCGGGATGCGCCGCGTCGAGCCGACCATTCCGGTGCCGAACAGAAGACGCCTCGGACCGAAGGCCTCATAGACCCTGCGCCCGAACGGATGGACGTCGCGGTACGGGTACGCCTTCGTCTTCGATGCGGTGTACAGCTCGGTGAACTTAACCCACACGTTGGAGTAGCGCGCCAGGCGCAACAACGAGTCGTTTTCGACCCACGGCGCCCGGTTGATGATATCGGGGCGGCCGAGGTGATCGACCACCACCTTCACCCGCGGGAAACGGCGGACCATGTCCTCGAGCTGTGCGTTCTGCGCCGGGGCGAGGAACACATTGAAGACCACGCCGAGATCCTCGGCTTTCTTCCACAACGGATAGTTGCCGGGCGAGTTCAGCCACTGCTCCTTGGGTTGGTAGATCGGGCTGAGGCGCATCCCGGCCAGGCCGCTCTCGCGCACCTCGCGCTCGAGCACGGCGGCGTTGTTCGGATCGTGCGGATCGACCAGGCCGTGACCGACGAACAGGCGCGGGAACCGGCGTACGCAATCCGAGATGTAGCGGTTGTCCCACCCGTACTGGCGGATTTGGACCAGCACCGCCAGGTCCACGCCATCCCGCTTCATCTCCTCGATGTACCGCTCGGCGCTGCCGTCCTCCGTCTGCGGGCGGACGTTCGGCTCGGGCGGATTTACAGGGTAGCGGCTGGCATCCAGCGACCAGAGGTGCATGTGCGTGTCGATGACGGGGGACCGGGCCGCGAGGGCCCCGGCGGCGAGCAGACATTCCCGGCGCGAGAGTATCATCGCCTTATGATAATAGACATGGTGCGTCCTGAAAGACGCGTTGTTCTTGCGGGTGCAAGTCCCGTCCGG
>JBBTDS010000122.1:0-3493 GCA_038060875.1 Acidobacteriota bacterium
CTAGGCGGCGTAGCGGATGATCTCCAGTTCGGTGGTCTGATCGACGGATGCCAGAATCCTTTCCACTTCGACCATCACGGGATGATCCAATTCAGTCTCCTGGCATTGGCTGCATTGGAGCACAGGTAAGCCCTTCAGGATCACGATCGATGTGTCAGCAACCTTGAACGGCAGGTCTGTCACACGGCTGCGCAACGCCCCACCACAGGTGCGGCAGATCATGTTTTTCGCCTCCTGATTCGGAAACCCCCATGACGCAGCCCCGGATGAAAGCCAGAGGCTCGACTGGGATCCGGCCGTGTTCCAAACCCCATCATACAATCAGAGGGGGCCACGCGCGGCTGGAAGCGCAAACACTGCCCACCGGCCCGGCGACCGGCCGGTGATGAGTGTGAGCGGCCTCGGCCCGGTCAAGCCCAACCTCGCCCCGGCAAAACCAGGAAGGCGGCGGGCATGACCACTCTTGGCCTGGGCGTGGCCTGGATCAACGGGCCGGAGGTCAAGATGCCGGTGCGGTGACGATCAACGCACTCGGCGTGCGGGCGAGCGCGTCCGGAATCGGGTACGTTCCGGGGCCCGTGCGTGCAGTGTTATGATTGAGGCGCCATGGGGAATGTCACAATGCTGGCCAAGTCCCAAACCGTCAGGATTGGCAAGGAGCCGCTGGTGCTCGTCCCCCTGTCGCTGTGGCGGAAAGTCGAAGATCTCTTGGAAGACCAGGAAGCACTCCCATCCAGCCGTTACGTCCGCCGCATTCGCAAGGCGCGCCGGGACATCGCTGCCGGCAAGGCAGTCTACCCGTTCCGGTAGCAGATGGAGATTGCCTTCAGTACGGGGCGTGGAGGGACTGGCGCAGGCTGCCCATGGCCGTCCAACGTCGCCTGAAAGAAAAGCTTCTTCGCTACAGCCAGGACCCCCTGGCGTACGCCGTCAAGCTCACAGACCAAAGTATCGGCCAGTACCGTTTTCGAGTTGGGGACTACCGGTCGTCTTTGACCTTGAGGGTGAGACTCTGTTCGTCCTGGCAGTGGGCCACCGCAAAGAGATCTATCGCTGATTCAGGCCCGGGAAACCGGGATCATGGGGTGGGCCGGGGGTGAAGTTTCCGGTGCGGTGACCCGGTGTTGTGTCCCCAACCGTCATCGGAAGTTCTCAATGACCCAGGCGTTGCTGTCTGGAGCCACTTCGCCGAACGCCAGATACCGGCCGTCGGGAGAGGGGCTCGGATTCTCGATCTGGAAAAGCGCTCTGTACAGGAGATGCGTCTGGCCGTCCAGGCCGGCGCGCAACAGCGGGGAACCATTCGACGCCTGGCCGGTCAGAAACAGGGCCTTACCATCCGCCGACCAAGCTACGGACTCCAGACGAGTCCATCCTTTCACGCGGATCTCGCGCGCCGCACGGCCTTCCAAAGACAGAATGCGCAGGCTGGCCGACTGCTCCTCGCGCATGCCCAAGGCGATCCAGCGGCCGTCAGGCGACAGATCCCAGAAGGTGACTTGGGATGGATGGCTCTCGATCCTGGTGATTTCACCCTTTCTGCCTTCTATTGGATCAAAGGCGGTGAAGACGAGCTGGTCTCGGTCTTGCTCAGCCAACACACACGGGGCGCCGGGAACCGACGCGCAGCGGAAACGAGGGTGGCCGGTGGCGTGGAGCGTTCCCCACGAATCCGGCGCCAGCCGGGCCGAGCCTGGATAGCCTCTGACCGGGAACACGGTCTGAGGCGGCCCGCCGGAGACCGGAAGGCGCATCAGACGCCCTTGCCCGCTCCGCTCCCCGGCGTTGGGCCAGGCCAGGTAGAGGATCCAGGCGCCATCCGGACTGAGCCTTGGGTCCCGTTTCTCCTCCGGGCTGGGAGCCAGAGTTTGGGCGTCGCGCCCGCTGACCTGCTGGCGGAAGATGTCCAGATCGCCGTTCCGGTCGGAGTAAAAGAGCAGCGCCCGGCTGTCGCGTGTCCAGCCGCCGGGCCAGTCGATGCGCTCGTCGAAGGTCAGGCGGCGGGGCCGGCCGATTCGGGTACGGTTCCGTTCCAACTCCCCGAGGAAGATATCGCTCTGCCAGCGGAAGCGAACAAAGGCCACTCGCCGGCCGTCCGCACTGATGTCGAGATAGCTGAAGAGAAAGCCACCCCAGTTCGTGATGCGCCGGGGCTGGCCGCGGGCTCGGGCGGTGCGGGGATCGGTGCGGATCTCCCAGAGATTGGAACTGGTCTCGCCCGGAGGGGCTTCCAGCCGCGCGTAAATGATCCGGCCGTCGCGGGCCCAGCAGAAGGCCCTCAACCGCGGGTCCGAGAGAATCACGGTGCGCAAGCCGCTGGCGACCTCGATCGCTTCGATAACATACTCCGTGTCGTCGTGGCTCCGCCGGACGCAGGTGATTCGCCGGCCGTCGGGCGACCAGGCCAGTCTCCCGAACGAGTATCCCGGTTCGGCGAGCGCCAGCCTGCGCGCCTGCCCTCCCCCCGGGCCGATCACCCAAATCTCCCGGTAGCCGGGCAACAGGAAGGCAATCCGCGAACCATCGGGGGAGGCCACGGCTCCATCCGCATGGTCGCGCATCTTGCGGAGCTGCCCGCCGGCGGCCGGAACAACCCAGATGCCGGTGGCTTCCGCAGGGCCAGCCGCCCCGCTAACCAGCAGCCTGGTTCCATCCTGGAACCACGTTACCTGCGCTCACCGGAAACAACACCCGGGCGGCGGGGGGATGGAGCGGGTTTCTCCGGTATCGATCCGGCGCACGTGGATGGCGGTCAGGTCCGGGTAAGCAAGGTAATTCCCGTCCGGTGAAAGCGCCGCCCGGACGACCGGGTCTTCCCTGGGATTGGCGGTCACCTGCCGGGGCGTCAATTCCACCGCGGACCCGTTCGGCTGCGGTCTGAACCAGCCAAAACGGAGGCCGATGATGGCCGCCATCAGCAGCGCCGCCGCGAGCGCGGCAAGCGGCCAGCGGGCGGCACGTGACGGGCGCTGAAGCCGCTCCAGGTCGGCGCCCAACTCCACCGCGGTCTGGTAGCGCGCGGCCCGGTCTTTCTCCAGCGCCTTCAGGATGATCTGCTCCAACTCCGGCGGGACCGCAGGGTTGCGCTCCCGAGGTCGAAGCGGTTGGCGGGTGAGGATCGCCTCCAGCGTGAGCTCCGGCGATGCGCCCTGGAACGGTAACATCCCGGTCGTCATCTGGTAAAGCGTCACGCCGAGGGAGAACAGGTCGCTGCGCGCATCCACTTCTTCCCCGCGCGCCTGCTCCGGCGACATGTAGGCCATCGTGCCCATCGTCCGCCCCGGCAGGCTGATGGTCGTCTCAGCCGGCGCCGCCGGCGGGGCCGTCCCGGACGCTCCGTCCCCACCACTGAAAGGCTCCGAGAGCAGCTTGGCCAATCCGAAGTCCAGGATCATTGCCTGCCCGCGCGGCGTGACCAGGATATTGCCCGGCTTGATGTCGCGGTGGACGATGCCCTTTGCGTGGGCGGCCTCCAGAGCGGCGGCGATCTGGA
>JBBTDS010000123.1:0-10372 GCA_038060875.1 Acidobacteriota bacterium
CCGAGGTCGAGAAGCTGCGGCAGGTGTTCTCCTTCGTCGATGCCCCTTACGCGGTAGCGCTGGAGAACGGCCGCCAGCGGGTGGCGTTCACCCATTTCGACCCGCAGGAGCCGGAGGCCACCCTGCGGCGGCTGGGCTTCGTGAAGTAGCTTGACACCTCCAGCCAGGAGCGGTATACAAGGGCCGAGGGCTACCCATGGTAGTCTTCAGACAGGGGGTTAAGAGAATGAGCAATTCTGCCAGAGGTGGGTGTGTACTCGTAGCTGTCAGCCTGGTGCTGGGGCTTTTGGTGGCCGCCGCGCCGGCCCGGGCGCAGGTGCTGTACGGCTCCATTGTCGGGACGGTGGAGGACCAGACTGGCGCCGTCGTCCCTAAGGCAACCATCAGCATCACCAACAAGGCCACCGGCCTGACCCGCGAAACCGTCGTGGATGACGCCGGGCGGTATTCGCTGGTCAACGTGCTGGCCGGCAGCTATGACCTGAAAGTGACGGCCCAGGGTTTCCGGGTGGCTACCCGGACCGACGTGACGGTCACCATCAATACGGTGTCTCGCGTGGACATCGGGCTGGAAGTGGGCTCAGTCACCGAACAGGTCACGGTGGCGGCCTCAGTGGCCATGCTCCAGACCGACAAGTCCGACGTCCGCGCCGAGATCACCAGCCATGCGGTGGCCAACCTCCCTCTGTCCGCCTACCGCAATTTTCAGAACCTGGTCAACCTCGTTCCCGGCGCCACTCCCGCCAACTTCCAGAACAGTGTGGGATCCACGCCCGCCCGCGCGCTGACCACCAACATCAACGGCACGGCGCGTAACAACAACAACGCCAGGGTGGATGGCGCGACCAACGTCTACATCTGGCTGCCGCACCACATGGTCTACGTGCCCCCGGTGGAGTCCATCGACACCGTGAACATCACCACGGGTTCTTTTGACGCCGAGCAGGGTATGGCCGGGGGCGCGGCGGTGACGGTGGCCACAAGGTCCGGCACCAATGAGTTCCACGGCTCGGCTTTCCAATACCATGACAACCACCGCCTGAAGACGCGCAACTTCTTCCTTCCTGCGAGCAGCGGCAAAGCCAAGTCGATCTTCAACATCTTCGGCGGCACCCTGGGCGGGCCTGTGATCGAGGACAAGCTCTTTTTCTTCGGCAGCTTTGAATCGACGTTGGAGCGCGCCGGCATCACCCGGTCGAACGACTCCGTGCCGACCGCAAGCATCCGCGCCGGCAACCTCAGTGGTCTGCCGGTTACCATCCACGACCCGCGGACGGGCAACCCGGACGGAAGCGGCCGCCAGCCCTTTCCCGGCAACCTCATCCCCGCGGATCGCATCCACCCCATCAGCAAAAGGATCCAGGAACTGGCGCCGCTGCCCAACCTGGCGGGGACATCGCAGGGAACGCTCAACAACTTCTTCAGCTCAGGCACGGAGAAACTCAACCGATACAACTACGATTTCAAGGTGAACTGGAACCCGCAGAGCAACTTGGCCGTTTGGGGTAAGTACAGCCGAATGGATGCCTCCGTCGCTTCCAAGTTCGCTTTTGGGGAACTCGGCGGACCTGGCCTGGCCCGCGCGGGAGCGCCGGAGGTAACCCCCACTCACGTCAACATCCCCACCTTCGGCTACACCAAGACCTTCTCGCCGACCTTCCTGCTGGACGGAACGATTGCGATCAACCGCATGGACATGTCCGGGATCTATCCGGGTTACGGCAAGAATATCGGGTCCGAGGTCTGGGGCATTCCGAACACCAACGACCCCATAGTGACCGGACCGGGCGCCGAGCGCGTAAAGCAGGCCTGCCCCGGTCTGGCGAATGGCGCCTGCTACAGCGGTATGCCGTCCATCAGCCACGGGTTTACTACGTGGGGCAACACTGCCGGCTGGCAGCCGCACTTCTACAACGAGCGCACATTCACATATACGACGAACGCGACGAAGATGAGCGGGTCGCACGAAATCCGCTGGGGTTTCGATATGGTCCGCTACCAGATGGACCAGTGGCAGCCGGAAGTCAGCGGAGGGCCGCGCGGAAGTATCAGCTTCAGCGGCGACGTGACGGGCGCCAGAGGCTATACCTCGACCTACCTGAATTCCTACGCGACCTTTCTGCTGGGACTGACCACATCCATGCAAAAGGCCGTGCAGTTGTTCCAGTATACGAACCGCGAGTGGCAGTTCGGCTGGTTCGTGCGCGACCGTTGGCAGGTGTCGCGCAGGCTGACGCTCAACGCCGGTCTCCGCTATGAGTATTTCCCGCTGATCGCGCGGAAAGACCGCGGCATCGAGCGGTGGGATCCGGGCACGAACCTCGTTTACATGGGCGGCGT
This sequence comes from Acidobacteriota bacterium, assembly GCA_038060875.1. Lineage (GTDB taxonomy): Bacteria > Acidobacteriota > Terriglobia > Bryobacterales > Bryobacteraceae > JBBTDS01. The sequence goes on from JBBTDS010000123.1 coordinate 2,341, forward strand.
CGCCAACAATCCGAAGAACGTCGGCATCACCACCAGCAAGAAGCTGTTCGCCCCGCGCCTGGGGTTTGCGTACCGTGTGACGGAAAACACGGTTCTCCGCAGCGGCTACGGCATCACTTACGACCCGCTCCCTTTCTCGCGGCCGCTGCGGGGCATGTACCCGGCGACGATCGGCTCCACCTTCGTGTCCGCAAGCCCGTACGTCTGGATCGACACGCTCGATAAGGGCATCCCCGCGATACCGCTGCCCGACACGAGCAAGGGCGTGATCGAGCTGCCGCCGACCATCGATATGGGTCCGCGAAGCGCATGGGGCGGCGCCTTGCATCGTGGTTATATCCAGTCCTGGAACTTCAGCGTCGAACGGAAACTGCCGGGTGAAATCGTGGCCAGCATCGGCTATGTGGGCACCCAGACCGTGCACCAGATGATCGACCGCGACATCAACGCCGCACCGCCAGGTGGGGGCCCCGCGGGGCGGCCGCTGGCGGCGACCCAGAACCGCCGGATCGCCATGCTGATGTGGGACGGCTTGGCCAACGGCAACTACAACAGCCTTCAGGTGGCCATCAACCGGCAATTCAGCCGCGGCCTGTTTTTGAAAGGCGCCTACACCTGGTCTAAGGCCATCAATTGGACCGATGACGACGGGTGGACGGGCGCGCCTAGCTGGAACTGGCAGCCGGTCATGCGCCGCAACCGCGCGCCGGCCGGTTATAACCGTGCCCAAATGTGGACCATGGGCTTCGTGTACGAAATGCCGTTCGGCCCCGGCAAGTCCATGGCGATCACCGGACCCGCTTCCTGGCTTCTCCGCGGCTGGCAGACCAACGGCATCTTCGCCGCGTACACCGGCACGCCGTTCACGGTTTCCGCATCGGGCACCGAGCTGAACGCCCCCGGCAATGCTCAGACCGCTGACCTTGTCACGTCGGGAAAGGTGAAGATCATCGGTGAGATCGGTGCGAACAAGTCGTGGTTCGACCCGCTGGCCTTCCGGCAGCCGACGGGCGTGCGATTTGGCACGACGGGGCGCAACACGATGTTCGGCCCAGGTCTATGGGATCTCGACCTGAGCCTCTTCCGCACCTTCAAGGTGACCGAGCGAGTGAAGGCGGAATTCAAGGTCGAGTGCTTCAACATCACCAACACGCCGAAGTTCTCCAACCCCGGCTCCGGCGTGGCATCGATGGTGCTGAATGCCGACGGCACAATCCGAACGCTCAACAACTTCTCCTCCATCATCAGCACGCTGCCGAACCTGGCCACCCCGTCGGAGCGCCAGTTCCGCTTCGGCTTGCGGCTGAGTTTCTAGTGTCCTGTCCCGGCCAACTTCCCGTGGCGCACCCTTCAGGGCGCCGGGGTACCCTCTGGGTCGGAGCTTGAGCTCGCCGTGACCGTGGGCTGCCCGGGGAACGGGTCCGCAGCCGGAAAGCCCACGGCGGCACGTTGAAGCGTGCGCCACCACCGATGTCTCCAAGACGCCGATCGCTCACAGGCCTTGGCGCGGCCGCCGTCCCGCCCGGTTACAATGGAGGCATCTTGCAGGCTTGGTTGCTGCTGCCGGTTGCTGCCGTCGCCCTTGCCCCGGTCAGGTTCCGCAATGTCGCCGAGTCGGCCGGGGTGGACTTCGTGCTGGAAAACACTCCCACTGTGGAGAAGCATCTCATCGAGACCATGGCCGGCGGCCTGGCCGTCTTCGACTACAACGGAGACGGACGGCCCGACATCTTCTTCACCAATGGAGCGACCATTCCGGCGCTGGAGAAGAACGCCCCCAGGTATTTCAACCGCCTGTTCCGCAACGACGGGGGGATGAAGTTCACCGACGTCACCGCCGAGGCGGGCGTCCGCGGCACGGGATACTCGATGGGCGCCGCCGCCGGCGACTATGATAGCGACGGTCACGTCGATCTGTTCGTCGCCGGAGTCAACCGCAACGTCCTCTATCGCAATCTCGGCAACGGGAAGTTCGAGGATGTCACCGCGAAGGCTGGCATCAAGGGCGGCGTCTGGGCCGTGGCCGCGGGCTGGTTCGACTACGATAACGACGGCCGGCTGGACCTGTTCGTCGCCAACTACCTTCAGTGGTCGCCCCAGAACAACCGCTTTTGCGGCGACCGCGCCCTGAACCTGCGGGTTTATTGCCACCCCAAGTACTTTGAGGGCTTGCCCAACGCCCTCTATCGCAACCGCGGGGACGGCTCGTTCGAGGACGTCTCGGAGAAATCCGGTATTGCCCGGCACATCGGGAAAGCCATGAGCCTGGCCTTTGCCGACTACGACCAGGACGGGCGCCTCGACGTGTTCGTCACCAACGACAAGGCGCCCAACTTCCTGTTCCGCAACCGGGGCAACGGCGCCTTCGAGGAAACCGCCCTGATGGCCGGCGTCGCGCTGGCCGACCACGGCCAGCCCATCTCCAGCATGGGCGCCGATTTTCGCGACTACGACAACGACGGCCGGCCCGACGTCTTCGTGGTGGCCCTGGCCGGCGAGACCTTTCCCCTGTTCCGCAACCTGGGCAAAGGGATGTTCCGCGACGCCACTTACGCGAGCGGCCTGGGACCGTTGTGCGTGCGCCGCAGCGGGTGGAGCCAGGGCATCTTCGACTTCAACAACGACGGCTTCAAGGACCTGTTTGTCTCCGGCTCCCACGTCAACGACATGATCGAGCGCTTCGAGGCTAGCCCCTACAAAGAGGCCAACATGATCTTCGCCAATGCGGGCGGCAAGTTCGTGGACGCCTCCCAGGATTTGCGGGGCCTGGCCAAAGCACACCGCGGGACGGGCTTCGCCGATTTCAACGGGGACGGAAAGATGGATGTCGTCGTCGCCGCCCTGGGCGAGCCTGCCGAGGTGTGGGAGAACACAAGCCCCGCCGGAAACCACTGGCTGGTGCTCAAGCTGGTGGGCGCCAAGTGCAACCGCGACGGGATCGGCGCCGAGGTCCGTCTGGCCGGCCAGACCAACCACATGACCACCGCGGTCGGCTACTCCTCCTCCAGTCACGACGGCGTGCATTTCGGGCTGGGCAAGCTGGAGGCGGTTGACAAGATCGAAATCCGCTGGCCGAGCGGCACGGTTCAGGTGCTGAAAGACGTGAAGGCCGACCAGGTGCTCAAAGTGGAGGAACGGTAGGGGTCGGGCATGCCCGACCCCTACGGTGGCGTGATCTGCGCTTCCGCCGGCTCGGCGCGCCGCTGGATCTCCTGGTACTTCTTCAACAACGGCGCGGCCGCTTCGGGCTGGCCGGTCATTTGACAGGCGCGCGCAAGCTGGTAGTGCAAGCTGCCGTCCGTGTCGGTTTCGAGCGCCGCCTTCAAGTGGGGGATGGCCCGCTCGGGCTGTCCGGTCCGCATATAGGCCAGGCCGAGCGAAGCTTGCGCACCCGTGAGCCGCACGGCCTTTTCGAGAAACGGAATCGCCTTCTCCGGCTGCTCCTGGCGCAGCAGTGTGTCGCCGTACATAAAGTTGAGCTGGGCGGCCTGGGGGTCGGCTTTGAGTAACTCTGCCAGAATGGCCTGGGCGCCCTGGTGGTCGCGGGCTTGGTGCAGCGCCGCGGCGAGCTCGGTGCGAAGCTGCCGGTCGCCCGGCGCGAGCTTGAGCGCCTCGCGCAGCTCGGCGGCCGCTTCGGGGTAGCGGCGGCGGCTGCGGGCGAGCTGGGCCCTGAACTGGTGCAGCTCGACCGAGGGCGGCAACTGCGCCAGGCGGGCGAACGTCTGAGCCGCAAGGGCACTGTAAGCTCGCGACTGCCAGTAGTAGCTCTCTGGCGTGGGGGGCTGGCCAGCGCGCGCCGCCTTTCGGCCCGGCTCCTTCTTCTCCTCGATGGCGGCCCAATCCGGGTGGCCGGTTTTCCGGTAAATCTCGGCCAGTGCGGCGTGTGCTCCGGGCAGAGCGGGCATCTTAGCCAGCGCCTCGCGGTACAGCCCGAACGCGGAGGCGTACTGCTGCTGGCTTAGCCTGGTCTCCGCCGCCAGCGCCAGCCACCAGGCCGAGCCTTGCCCGAGCTTGTCCAGCCGCTCGAAGGCGCGCTGGGCCAGCGCTTCGTAGCAGCGCCCCAGCGCGAGGATCGCGCGGGGGTCGCGCGGCTCAAGGGCGGCGGCTTTCTCCAGCGGCGCGGAGGCCCTGGCAGGCTCTCCGAGGTCCAGGTACGCCGTGCCCAGCGAGAACCACGCCGGGTAGAGATCGGGCTGGAGCTTCACGGCTGCTTCGAACTGCGGGATGGACTCGCGTGGCCGGCCCGCCATCTGCTGGGCTAAGCCGAGGTTCAGGATCAACCCCGGGTTGTTGGGGACTGCCCGGATCAACTCGGTGTAAAGGGGGATAGCTTCACCGTACCGGCCGGCTGCCATCAGTTCTGTGGCGCGGCGGGATTTGAGGGCCAGCTCGTCGGCCTGGGCTAGTAGCAGAACCACGTGTAGGGGCCAGGCATGCCTGGCCCCTACATGCGCCAACATCAGAATTGGAACCGCAGCCCGAGGCGGAACTGCCGGTTCGCACTGGCGCCGGTGATGGACATGAAGTTGTTCAGCGCCTGAATCGCTCCGGTCGTCGGGTCACGTCTTGGACCACTCGCGTTCGAGCTCGGGTTGCTCCAGCGCGGCGTGTTGGTGCCATTGGTGGCCTCCGCCCGGAACTCCGTCTTGACCCGCTCGGTCACCTGGAACTCCTTGTAGATGGCCGGGTCGAGCCTCCAGAAGCCCGGTCCGTACAACACGTTACGGCCCATGGCACCGGGCCGGTAGACGCCCGTCTTGTTGAACTCGATCAGCGGATCCATGAAGGAATTCGGGTCGTAGTACGGCATGTTCGGCCCACGCCCCTGGTCGATCTTCTTCACCGGCGCGATCTGGTCGGCGGTCTGGGAGCCGCCGTACATCCGCAGCGAGGTGCTGCTGGCCGAGACCGTAAACGGCGTGCCGCTGTACATGGTGAAAGCGCCGTTGACCTTCCAGCCGCCCAGAACCTTGTCGGTGACGCCGCTCAGGCTGTAAGTCTTGCCGTAGCCGAAGGGCAACTCGTAGAGAAAGCCCATCACGAACGAGTGCCTGCGGTCGTAACTGGACGGAGCGTAGTTGCGCGCGATCATCGGTTCCCAATTCCACATCGCCGGTCCGGCCCAGCCGTCGTCCTCGGCCATGTTCATGTACCGGCCCCAGGTGTAGCCGCCTTTCAGGAACAGCCCCTTGCTGAGCGACTTGTTGACGGCCACTTGCAAGGAGTTGTAACTGCCATAGCCGAAGCCGTCCCACATCAAGGCATCATTGGTCCGGCCGTAAAGCTTGGCCAGAGGCAGATCCCTCGAGCTGAGTGTGCCGGGTCCGGCGGTATTGATGTCGCGGTACAGCATCTGGCTGATGGTGCGGGTAGCGACGTAGCCGGCCGAAATCAGCGTGTCCAGCGGCAGCTTGCGCTCAACGGTGAAGTTCCAACTCTGGATGTAGCCGCGGCGCAGAAAACCGCCCCAGGGGCTGAATCGCCCCATGTTGAGGTCCAGCGGCAGTTCCAGCACGCCTTTGCTCACGTCCGGCGTCGGAACTTCGGGTATGCCCTTGTCCAGGGTGTTGTACCAGCCATAGGAGGACTCCCGGAACTCAGCCCCCGCGGTGCCCGCGCCCCACCCGCCGGCCAGGCTCGACGGATACTGGCCACGCAGCGGGCGCCCAAAGGGCAGCGGATCGAAGGTGATGCCGTAGCCGGCGCGGATGACGTTGTTCTCCCCGACGCGGTAGGCGAAGCCGATGCGCGGAGCAAACAGCTTCTTGCTGACCGTAATGCCCGCGTTGCGTGGGACGCCGCCCAGGCCGCCCAGGCGAACGACGTTGGTGTAAGGATTCCAGTGCTCGATGCCCCGCTCGCCGCGGTTGATCAGGGGGTAGTATTCATAGCGCAGGCCGAGGTTCAAGGTGAGCTTGCGGTTCACCTGCCAGCGGTCGCGGAAATACCAGGCGTACTGCCACTCGCGGGTCCGCATCAGGAAGAACTGGATGGACTTCGAGTACGAGCCCACCAGGCCCAGCAAGGCTGCGGCATAGCTGTTGGGCTCGCGCCCGGTCACGCCAGGAAAGCTGGTCGCCCCGCCGGCGAAGCTGATGGAGCCGCGCGGATTGGCCACCTCCGGCTGCCAGTGGGTCATCTCCAGGCGCCGCGGCTCGAAGCCCCAGCGGAGTTCGTGTGAGCCGCTAATCCGGCTGAAGTTGACCGGCAACGTGTAGGTCCGCTCCCGGCGTTCCAGGGGCAGCCAGCCCTCGCCGAGACCCCAGCCGGTGAAACCGAATCCGCCGATGCTGGGAACGCCGCTGTAGCGCATGTCATTGGCGTACTGCTTGCCGCCATTGGTGCCGGGTATCTTGAAGACGTCCAGACCCCAGTTCTTGCCCTGGCCCGTCCCCGCGATGTCCTGGTCGTGCCGCTGGTAGCCGAACACCGCATCCATCATGAAGGTGGGCGAGAACGTGCGAGTGAAACCGAAGGTGGGCATGCTGAGCTTCACGTCGCCCTCACCCGCGGTACCGATGTTCGGCCCCACCATCTCCCCGAAGATGTGCTTGCCGGTGACGGGCGCAGCCATGCGGCTGAGCTTGCCCCAGATCACCATGTTTGGAGAAGCGTGCCAGTTCGACTTGATGTCATAGTTGGTGCGATTGTACTTCAGGGTGCCGGCCGCCCCAAAAGTGCCCTGCAAGTTGTTGGGATCGGTGGGGGATTTCTGATTGGGCAAGGGGATCAGCTTCTGCATCGAGTCGAAAATCGGGTGGAAGCGGTTCCGCGGGACCTGGTTGTTCGGGAAGGGCCTGCGGGTCCTCGGATCGGTCCCCACCATGGTCGCCGGGTCGTAAACCAGCGAGTAGCCGGTCCAGGCGCTGAAATCGCCCACGCGGAACTCGGCCGGCGCGGTGGACCAGTTGCCGGAGCCCCCCTGCCGGAACAGGGTTCTCTCGACGCTGAAGAAGTAGAACAGCTTGTCCTTGACGATCGGACCGCCCACCGTGCCGCCGAACTGGTTGAAGATGTCCTTGGGCTTCTGGAAGCCCACGGCTCGGTAATAAGGCGTCGACCGCCAGCGCTGGTTGTTGTGAAACCAGAAGCCCGAGCCATGCACCTCGTTGGTGCCGGACTTGGTGGCGACGGTGATGGCGGCGCCGCCCGCCATGCCCTGCTCGGCGTCGAAAGCGTTGGTGGTGATGTTAACGGTGTCGATGCTCTCGACCGGCTGGACATAGGCCGCGTGGTGTGGCAGCCAGATGAAGATGTTCACCGCGCCATCGGTCAGCGTGTTGTTCATGTTCCGCGGCGTGCCGTTAACGCGCGTGGTCAGCGAGCGCGCCGGCGTGTCCACGATGGCGTTTTGAAACTCCGACGGCGTGGTGCCCGGAATCAGGTCCATCAGGCTCTGGTAGTTCCGGTAGTTGGGCAAGGGCAAGTTGACCAACGCCTGCGAGGTGATCTCGTGGCGCACGTCGCTCTTGTCGGTCTGAAGCACGGCCGCCGACGCCGCCACCGTCACCTGTTCGGTCACCGCGCCCACCTCCAGGCGCACGTCCACGCGGCTGACCGTGTTGATGGTGACGGTGACGTCGGTCCGGGTGGCCACCCGGAAGCCCTGGGCGGTCACCTTCACGTCGTACGAGCCGGCCAGAACGTTCACGAGCGTATACCGCCCGGCGTCGTCCGCGGTGGTGTCGCGTGTCAGGCCGGTAGCCTTGTTGGTGATGCTGACGGACACGTTCGGGACCACGGCGCCGGTGGGGTCCGTCACCGTCCCCACGACCGAGCCGTATAAAACCTGCGCGGCAGCCGGCTGCGCCAGCCAGCCCACCACGAACAAAACCAGTGCTAGAGCGAAAACCTTGGCAGTGTTCACACTGCTACCCCCTTTTTGGTGTCGCATCTCTTTCACCCCGAAACTCATTGACACCGCTCTCATTTATATGCCCTTCCGCTGGCGTTGTCAAGCCCCGTACCTGTCCCGCTTGACGAGGAATTTCGGTGAGAGTCGCCGCGGCAGGGTCGGGCATGCCCGACCCCT
>JBBTDS010000124.1:0-3456 GCA_038060875.1 Acidobacteriota bacterium
TGGGTGGCGCACACTTCAGGAGCCGTGAAATATTCCTCCGGCGCTGATTCTGTCGGGGCGACCAGGTGTGCCGGGGATCCTGGCCCCAGGGCCAGAGCCGCCTCCGGTCTCGCGCCGGTGGCGTCGGACTTCGAATTTGCGATGAGCGGGCGGTGCTCGAAGGTCACGGCGGCGGCCAGCCCGGCCGAGAGCAGGAGAGAGCGCTTCAAGAAGCGCCGGCGGTCCTGGTTGGGCGGGATGGCATAGATCATATCGCAGCCTGATGCTGCCGGGGCTACACTTTTGGCGAAAGGCGTGGATGACCGTCTGGGTGGCAGTGCTGTTGGCGACTCTGGCGCAATTGCCGGAGACGGTGATCCGCGGCACGCTGCTGGAGTGGGAGGGCACCGCCGGAACGGGCCAGTTGAGCGTGCGGGCGGCTGACCACCATGTCTTCGTGTACCTGTTCGACGCCGACACGACCTTCGAGCGCGACGCCAGGATCATTCCCTTCTCGGCGCTGGCGCGGGGTGACACCATCGAAGTGCAGGTTTCCCGGCTATTCGCGGGACGGCCGCTATCTGGCGTATGTTTCCGATCGCGGCCCCGGCGCCCAAGTGCTCGTCATTCAATCCCTGGAAACGGGGCGAGTCCGGGAGGTTGTGCCCCAGCTCCAGTCGGTTTCACGCAACGGCCCCTGGCACCCCGACGGCCGCTCATTTCTGGTCATCGGCACCGATGGGGCCGGCACAGAAGGCCGCTTTCAAGTGGACGTCCAGTCAGGCGAGGCGAAGCTGATCGCCACTAACGAGGGAATGTAGAGCGGTTTCCACGCCAGTCTCTCGCCTGACGGACGGACGCTCTACAACCGCTTCGGCGACCCGACCGCCGGCATGTATCGAATGGACCTGGCGACCAAGCGCCTGGAGGTCCTGTTCAAGCCGGACGCGGGTGAGCATCTCGGCTGGCACAGCCACGCGCTGTCACCCGACGGTCAGTGGATCGCGTTCCGCATCGGCAACGACAAGACGCTTGCGATGACCCTGGCCGTCATGCCCTTTGCCGGCGGGCCCGTGCGCCGCCTGCTCACGCTGGAACGCCCGGATCTGATGCCGTACCAGTACCCGTTCGCCTTCACGCCCGACGGTAACGAGATTCTGTTCGTTCGCGGCCGTGACGAAGCGCGCAAGAACTGCGAACTTTGGACAATCGCCGTTGAAGGCGGCGCTCCGCGAAAGGCCGCCGGCCTTGGCCTGCCCGACGAGCGCAACCTGCGCGTGCATCCCGGCGGCAGGCAGATGGCCTTCCGCGCGGGCCAGCGATCCTCCGCGGCGGTCTTCCGGTGTGGACCAGGAAGGGGCCGGCCCGCACAAGCGAGGGGCGTCCGGCGACCGGCGTCAGCACCACAGACTCGGCGGTCACCTGAATCCGGAGCTCCGCGCCGGCCTTCAAACCGACCCGATCCTGAGCCCCAGCGCGCCCGCGGCGCGCCCACGCTCCGGGCGCCTCGCACGGCGTGGGCGCAACTTGGCCGCTGTGCCTGAACAAGAGACGTTACACTGAGGATGTGAGAACGGTCACAGCCACGATCCACGCCAGTTTCGACGAGGCCGACGAAGCTGACCGGGCCAAATACCGGTCGATGACGCCTCAGGATCGCCTCGAGCTGGTCTCTCAACTACGCGCCCTGCTCCACGGACCGGACGATGCCTCTGCACCCAGACTGGAAAGAGTTTCCTAAGAATTACTGAACTCTCACGCGGTTGATTACCTCGTCGACGGGCTCATCTGCCTTGACACTCACCCGGTCGGCGGCGTATATTTGATCCTATAGGACTGGGTAACTTCGCGCCGCACCAGGGGGATGGCTATGTTTACGCGCACGATTTGGTCGAGCGGTGTCAAGCTCGCGGCTCCAGCGGCGGTTACGGCGGGGATTATGCCCGCCCCGCGCAGTACGTGTCTGCGCAAGTTCGGGCTGATCGACGTCACTCTCGGCGATACCGTCCGCGTGAACCTGGTCCATGTCCCCGGCCCCGGTAGCTCGGGAGGGACCTGCACCGTGCAGGCGTCGATCGTCCAGCCGCCGGCAGGCCTGTGCTTCGACTGCCTGCCAACTACCCTAGCCGGGCCGAGCACCGTGACGCTGAGCCCGAACCAGAAGAGATGGCTCGGGGGCACAGGCGTCAGCACTGCAACCGAAAGCCCGAGCCGCTTCACGACAAGCAAGCCAAAAGATCTGGCAGCCAGGAGTTGACCGATGCGAGCGATTCGATACCCCGTCGGAAAGGGAAGCGTAAACCAGCACGATGATGTAGCGGCGATCCAACAATTGCTGAACCAGGTTTCGGTTAATGAAGGCGGACCAACCTCGCCGCTCTCCAACCTCGGAACTTGCGGTTCTGAGACGATCAACGCCATCATGCGGTTCCAGTTGAGACATATCCCGCGCATGGCGGATGGACGTGTGGATCCGGGGGGCCAGACCTTGGCCTTGCTGAACAACTACGACCGTGCTGGCACTTCGGAGCGACGGCCGGCTTCTCCGTCTATCGCGCCTACGCCCCCAGCCAAGCCCGCTGGGGCGGCTCAGCAACTGAACCCCCAACAGTTGGCGAAAACCCTGGAGCTGTTGGCTATCTCACGAAGTCTCGCCAACAACCCCGCTTTCGCACGGCTCGACCCCAGCTTCCCTTCACAACTGCGCCAGGGGATTAGCGCGCTGGAGACTGCTCTGACGAGTCACGGCTATCCCACGCAAGGGGGACCTCCCGTCCAAGCTAATGTCGGTGTGCTTATCGTGATGGGATTGACCATCGCCGAATTGATTGCGATCGGAGTAGCGTGGAACATCATCGTAGCCGTTGTGCTTCTGCCGCTCTATCGAAAGTTCAATATCGCCCTCTACAAAACTTTCGTAACCGTAATTCTGAAAGTCGAAGCAGAAGCTAACAGACTGAAGGCAGGGCTTCGCGGCAGGGATCATTGCGCGAAATTGTTTAAGGAATTCGATAACGCGACGCTCACCACACTCAAAGCGTGCCGTTCCGGGCACCTAAAGCCCCATGATCTCGCCTTAGCGCTACAGGCGTGGTACAACGTCGTTCGCCGTCTAGCAGTTTGTTTGGGAGCTTCGGGCGCAGAATTGCTTTTGATTATCGCCACAACCTACCTGGCCGCTGGAGGCACGCTGCTGGACTTCATTGTCAAGGTGTTGGGCGGCACCCCGGGCCCACTCCCGTAGCCTGGCTCTCAAACGTTTGAGGCGCCTCGCCCGGCCGCCCTCACGCCGCCGAGGGCCGACGCGCCCATGTATACTCGCGTTTGTACGAAGGGACCGTTCCCCGATGACTGGACACCACGCGCCCTTTGTGAATCGCGCGCTGCGGCTTGGGCTGGCGGGCCTGTTTCTGCTGGCGATTATCCACTCCGCCCAGGTGAGCCGGGAGGCTGCGCTCACGGTAAGGATCTACGACG
>JBBTDS010000125.1:0-4501 GCA_038060875.1 Acidobacteriota bacterium
TCACGCGTCCTCCGGCAGGTCCAGCACCGCCGGGCCGTGCTGGATGCCGGCGTAGGGGTAGATGGCGACCTCGACGTCGCCCTTGTGCTCGCGCTGGAGGCGGTCCACCACGTCGCTCCAGGAGCGCAGGCCTGTCGTTTCGGGCGGGAAGTAGGGGTTGTCCAGCTCGCGCTGCTGCAAGTACTGCGAGTAGAGCAGCACCTTGCGGGCCTGCGGGAAGCGCCGCTTGCGAGCATCCCGCTGGGCGAAGTAGGAGCCGCCGCGGTTGAAGCCCGCCTCGTCCAGGTAATGCCACACGAACTCGCCCATCGGGTTCTGGTTGATCACCACGATGCTGCCCCCGTCCTTCAGGCCGCGAACGCCCCAGTGGAAGTGCTCATGAAGCTGCGAGCCCTTCGGGTAGGCGTTGACCACCACGATGTCGGCGTTCTTGGCGTATTCGGTGGCCAGGTGGTTGACGGTGTAGCGCGCGGCCCGGTGGTGGGCGCGCACGATGTCGCCGGCCACCACGTGCACCGGGCGGCGGTCCTGGTTATACACGGTCTGCACGCTGAAATCCACGCCCACTTTGCGGGCGGCCTCGATCATGTCCTGCCGCTGCTCGTTCTCCCAGACGCGGAAGATCGGGATGCCGTCCGGCGTCCGCATGGGGCGCCGCTCGCGCTTGATCTGCTGGTGCATGTAGCGGATCGTCTTGATGCCGCAGATGCCGGGCAGGATCAGCTTCGGGCCGCCGCCGTAGCCGGGCGTGCCGTGCGCTTTGAGGCCGCTCAACGTGATCTTCACGTCGGCCTTGTGATAGTAGGTGTTCACCAGGATCTGGTTGCCGGCCTTGGTGGTTCCCAGGTCCGCCAGGTTCTCCCAGATGTTGTGGTTGATCCAGGGGTGCCGCCGCACCGTCTCCTCGCCCAGCTTCTTGGCCACCTCCATGCCGTTCATCTGGTAGTGGCAGCCATAGGCGGTGACGAACAGGATGTTCTCGTCGCGGATGCCGGCGGCGCGCAGCTCGGCGACGACGTGCGGCACGATCTCGTAAGTGGGCGTGGGGCGGGTCAGGTCGTCAAAGGCGATGGCCACCGTCGTCTTCCCGGCGGCGATCTCCCGCAGCGGCGGCGTGCCCACCGGGTTGCGGACGGCCGCCGCTATCTGGGCCGGCGCGAGCGGCGGCGCCAGGTGACCTTTCATGTGCTGCACCGAGATGTGCCAGCCGGCCGGGAAGGGGAAGTCCTCCACCCGGTCGCCGAACCATTCGTGCGTGCGCAGCTTGACGCTGTTGGCCTTGGAGCGGGGAGCGGCCGCAACCCCGGCCGCCGCGCCCTTGAAGAACTCACGACGTGTCGCCATAGTGTGGCGACAGTTTACTACAAAGGCGCCGGCGTTCGCGCTACTGGGTCGAGAACTCCAGCACCATGCCGGCCAGCGTGCCTTCGCGGTAGCGCCATCGTTCCATGTTCCGCGAAGGGTGGGACTCGATCTCGTCCGGCGGGCCGAAGATGATGTAGATGCGGCCCCGTGGAGTCCTCCAGCCGGCCTCGCCGGAAGCGCCGAAGCGCGCGTTGGCGTAGCCGATGCGCCGGTAGTGCTCTTCTTTGACCTCGTGGGCGGGCGTGCCGGGACTGGCGTCGCGGCGGAGCCAGAACTGCTCGATGAACTGCTCTCGCTCCTCATCGGAGGACAGCTTGAGGAAGGCCGCCTTCTCGCCTTCGGTGATGAGGTAGGCGACATCCTCCTCCAGCCACTTCACGTAAGGCGCGGCTTGCGCCTGCGCGCGCGCCGGGCCGGCCAGCCAGCCGGCGAGGACTGAGATCGCCACTGCCGCCGAGGCAACGGCGGCCACCGCCGCGCGCCGCGGGGCGACTGCGAGGAATCGTTGCTGTGTCATGATGCGCTCCACTCTCCTCTTCAGGTCCGACCCGGCCGCCGAGATGCCGGCCGCCGGCGAGGCCAGGCCGAACTCGCAGGTTTTCAGAATGCTGGCAGCGTAGTCGCCGGCTTCTCCCAGCAGGCCAACGACCTGTTCGTCGCAGGCGCGCTCGCGCTCGGCCAGAATCCGCCGGTCGATCCACCACACCAGGGGGTGGAACCAGAACACCGCGCAGACGAGCGCTTGCAGGCTGGCTGCCAGGTTGTCGCCGCGCTTCACGTGCAGCAGTTCGTGCAGCAGGACGGCCTCCAGCTCGCGCTCCCCCAGGCGATCCGCAAGCCCCGCCGGGATGAGAATCGCGGGACGCCAGACGCCCCAAGCGGCGGGCTCGCAAGCGCCGGCGGCTGCCAGCAGCCGGACGGGGCGGCGCAGGCCCAGCCGCAAGCGCATTCGTTCAAGGACCTCCCACTCTCGCCCGTGGGCGACTCTGGTGAGCGGCCCCGCCGCCAGGATAAACCTCCGGCGACGCCGCCACCAAAGGGCCAGCGCGGAGAGCGTGCCGGCCAGCCAGATGGCGCTCAGCGCGCAGTAGCCTTCGTTGTGGCCGGGCCGGAAGCCGGGGACCGGCGCCACCGGTTCGGCGATGCGCGCCAACACCGGCGGAAAGGCCGGCCCCGGTTGCGCTTCGGCGCTGCGCGAGGGCGGCAGAGCCGGGACCAGCAGCATGACGGCCGCCGGCGGCACGGCGAACTTCGCCAGCGCAACCAGCCAAAGCACGTGCCGGGTCGAGGCGGGAGCGCGCCGCAGCAACAGGGCGGCTGCGAACACCAGCAAGGCAAACAGGCTCGCCTGCCACAGATGGTTCACCAGCGCCGGCCAGAGAGCCGCCGACGACTCCGCCCACCACGCGTGCGGGCTCATCGCCGGCCTCCGGCGAGCAGCTTCTCCATCTCGCGGACGTCTTCCAGCGTGAGCTTGCCGAACTCCACCAGGTGGGCAACCAGCGGGCGGGCCGAGCCGCCGAACCATTCGAGCATGTGGTCCACCACCTGGCGGTGCGCGGCCTTCCGGGTCAGCGCCGGCTCGAAGATGTGCGCGTTGCCGATCTTCTTGACGCGCCGCACGGCGCCCTTCTCCTCCAGCCGGTAGACCATCGTCTGCACGGTGGTGTAAGCGGGCCGCCGCCGCTCGGGGAGCGATTCGCGTATCTCACGCACCGAGGCGCGAGAGAGTTTCCAGAGCGCCTCCATGATTTCGAGCTCGAACCGGGTGAGCTTGATCTCCGTCTTGCGGGCCATGGTTCTCTACTACGCTTGAGGTTAATCCTACTACGGCCGTCATAGGCTTGTCAAGGGGGATAAGCCTCCTGGCTTGTCCCCCCGGCCCGCGCGCCGCGGTCAGACTTTGATGTAGATCTTCCGCCGGTAGAGCCAGTAGCAGAAGTACCAGATCACCAGCAGGGTGGCCGAGGCCTGGGCCACCGGCGCCAGCGTGCCGATGAAGGCGAACCGCCCGGTGAGCGCGCCGATGGTCCGGTAGATGCCGCCGTGGAACAACTGGGAGACGACGTAGGCGAAGATCGAATTCATCCCGACGACGACCATCGGGAAGGTGAACTTCCTGTATCCCTTGACATCGATCAGCCACACAAAAGCGGCCAGTATCAAGAGCACCCAGCCGGCGCTGTAGAGCGTGAACGAGGCGGTCCAGATCCGCTTCACCATGGGGTTGACAAGCGTGAGGACCAGCCCGCCGGCGAGGCCGGCGAGGGCGGCGACGATCAGGATTCTGAGTTTCTCCATCACGCCTCGCGGGCTCCGCATCAGGCAGCCGGTCCAGACGCCGAACAGCGTGGTCGCAGTGCTGCTGATGAAGTTGATGGTGACGTAGAGGCCCGGGTAGTTTCTGCCCAGGATGGCCGAGTCAATCACCGCGCCGACGTTGCCGGACTTGGAGAACGGCCCCTCCGGCCCGGGAAAGGCCAGGAAGAGGCCCCCATGACCGGCCAGGATGAGCACGGCGGCCGCCACCTGCCAGCGGAACCGCAACTGCATGATCAGGAAGCACAGGAAATAGGTGAAGGCGATCTGGCTCAGCACGTTGATGAGGCCGAACTGAACCCGGCCGCTGTGAACGATGGTGAAGAGCTGGCTGAGCGCGATCAGCTTCAGCGACCGGCCGAGGACGTGGGCGAGGTTTTGTCCGAAGCCGGCGTCGCGCTCTATCCGGCGGGCGAAGGCGAAGGGCATGGCCACGCCGACCATGAACATGAAGGCCGGCTGGATCAGGTCCCAGAAGACGGCTCCTTGCCAGGCCACGTGATCGACCTGGTTGGCGATCAGGCCGAAAACTGGGTGGTTCTTGAGGGGCCCGAAGCCGAAGCCCTCGGCGACGAGCAGGATCATAATGAGGCCGCGGTAGGCGTCCAGCGAGAGGTAGCGGCCATCGGCCACCGCGGGGGACAAAGCCTGCCCGGACGGGCGGGACGTTTCAACAGAAGCAACCGACATAGCGATCAGCCGATTCTACGCGAGGACGGCGACCCGGTCAAGGTCAACCCTGGCGTCGGGTGCGCGACGCAGAAGTGACGGAAAGCGGATTTCCTTTTTTTGTGGCCCGAATCTTAAAGTATATGAT
>JBBTDS010000126.1:0-13618 GCA_038060875.1 Acidobacteriota bacterium
CCCGCCCCACACGTTTCATCCGCCGCTTGCCCGCCTTCTGCTTCTCCAGCAGCTTCCGCTTCCGCGTGATGTCGCCGCCGTAGCATTTGGCCAGCACGTTCTTGCGCAGCGCCGGGATGTTCTCCCGCGCGATCACCTTGCTGCCCACCGCCGCCTGGAGCGCCACCTCGAACATCTGCCGCGGGATCAGCTTGCGCAGCCGCGCGATCAGCGCCTTGCCCCGTTCGTAGGCGTGCTCGGTGTGCACGATGGTCGAGAGCGCGTCCACCGGCTCGCCGGCCACCAGCACGTCCAGCTTCACCATCGGCGACGCCCGGTAGCCCGCCAGGTGGTAATCCAGCGACGCATAACCCCGCGAGACCGATTTCAGCCGGTCGTAAAAGTCCAGCACGATCTCGTTCAGCGGCATCTCGTACACCAGCATCACCCGCGCGCTGCCGATGTACTCGAACTTCTTCTGTACGCCCCGCTTCTCCTCCAGCAGCTTCAGGATCTCGCCCAGGTGCTCGTCGCGGGTGATGATGGTGCACTCGAAGATCGGCTCCTCCACCAGCTCGATCTCGGCCGGCGGCGGGAACCGCGCCGGGTTGTCCACCTCGATGACCTCGCCGCCCCGCGTCGCCACCCGGTAGCGCACCCCGGGCGCGGTCGTAACCAGGTCGATGTTAAACTCCCGCTCCAGCCGCTCCTGCACGATGTCCATATGCAGCAGACCGAGAAACCCGCAGCGGAACCCGAACCCCAGCGCCGCCGAGTTCTCCGGCTCGAAGCTCAGCGCGCTGTCGTTCAGCCGCAGCTTCTCCAGCGCGTCCCTCAGCACCCCGTGCTCGTGCGACTCCACCGGGTACAGCCCGGCGAACACCATCGGCTTGGCCTCGCGGAACCCCGGCAGCGGCTCAACGTCCGGCTCGTCGGCGCCGGTCACCGTATCGCCGATCCGCGCGTCCGACACCGTCTTGATGTTGGCGAACATGAACCCGACCTCGCCCGCCGAAAGCTCCTCGCACGCCACCGGCTTGGGCGACTGGTAGCCCAGCCCTTCGACCTCCAGCGCCTTCCCGCTCGACCACAGCCGGATCTTCTGCCCCACCCGCAGCCGTCCGTCCACCACCCGCAGCAGCGTGATCACCCCGCGGTACGGGTCGAACCATGAGTCGAAGATCAGCGCCCGCAGCGGCGCCTCGGGATTGCCCCGCGGCGGCGGCATTTGCCGCACCACCGCCTCCAGCACCTCGTGAACCGCCTGACCGCTTTTGGCGCTCACCTCCAGCGCGCGGCTGGCATCGAGGCCGATGACGTGCTCGATCTGCTCCCGCACCCGCGCCGGCTCGGCCACCGGCAGGTCGATCTTGTTGATCACCAGGATGATCTCCAGGTTGTGCCCCAGCGCCAGGTAAGTGTTGGCCAGCGTCTGCGCCTCCACTCCCTGCGACGCGTCCACCACCAGCAGCGCGCCCTCGCACGCCTGGAGGCTCCGAGACACCTCGTAGGTGAAATCCACGTGTCCCGGCGTGTCGATCAGGTTGAGCTGGTACAGCTCGCCGTCGTCGGCCGCGTACATCAGCCGCACGGCGTGGGCCTTGATGGTGATGCCCCGCTCCCGCTCCAGGTCCATCGAGTCCAGAACCTGCTCCATCATCTCCCGCTCCGTCAGCGCCCCGGTCAGCTCCAGCAGCCGGTCGGCCAGCGTCGATTTGCCGTGGTCGATGTGCGCGATGATGGAGAAATTCCGGATGTGCAGGGGGTCCATGCGGTATGATGATGCTCTGTAACCGGATTGCCGGCTATGTCTTTCCAGCATATCGTGTTTGAGGCCGGCGCGGACGGCATTGCCCAGGTGACCATCAACCGTCCCGAGAAGCTGAACGCGCTCAACGCCGAGATCACGCGCGAGCTGGACGACGCGGTGGCGCGCCTGGAAACCGACGCCTCGCTGCGCGCTCTGCTGCTCACCGGCGCGGGCGAAAAGGCCTTCGTCGCCGGCGCCGACATCGGGGAACTGACCGGCCAGACGCCGATCGAAGCCCGCGAGATGTCGCTCCGAGGCCAGCGCATTCTGCGCCGGCTGGAGACGCTGCCGAAGCCGTCGCTCGCCGCCATCAATGGCTACGCGCTCGGCGGCGGCCTCGAGCTGGCGCTCGCCTGCACCCTGCGGGTGGCCTCTCCCAACGCGAAGCTGGGGCTGCCCGAGGTCAAGCTCGGCATCCTGCCCGGCTACGGCGGCACCCAGCGCCTGCCGCGCCTGGTGGGCCGCGCCCGCGCGCTGGAGATGATGCTCACCGGCGAGCCCATCGACGCCGCCGAGGCCCACCGCATCGGACTGGTCAATCACGTGGTCCCCCAGGCCGAGCTGCTGGAGTTCTCGCGCGCCCTGCTCCGCAAGATTCTCGGCAACGCGCCGCTGGCCGCCCGGCTCATCCTCGACGCCGTCGAAACGGGCCTCGCGAGCGGCCTCGACGAAGGCCTGCGCTTCGAGGCCACCGCGTTCGCGCTCACCGCGGCCACCGAGGACCGCCGCGAGGGCCTGCGCGCTTTCCTGGAAAAACGCAAACCTGAATTTACGGGGAACTGAACATGGCGAACCAAGTCATCGAAGGCCATCTCAATGCCGCCGGCCTCAAATTCGCGATCATCCTGAGCCGCTTCAACAGCCTCATCACCGACCGGCTGCTCGCCGGCGCGCTCGACGCCCTGGCCCGCACCGGCGGCGATACCGACGCGATCGATCTCGTCCGCGTGCCCGGCTCCTGGGAACTGCCGCTGGTGGCCCGCGAGCTGGCCCGCCAGAAGCGCCACGACGCCATCATCTGCCTCAGCGCCATCATTCGCGGCGACACGCCCCACTACGAGTTCATCGCCTCGGAGGCCGCCAAGGGCCTGGCTCAAACGGCGCTGGAAACCGGCGTGCCCGTCTCCTTCGGCGTGCTCACCTGCGACACCCTGGAGCAGGCCATCGACCGCGCCGGCGCCAAGTCCGGCAACAAGGGCTTCGACGCCGCCATGACCGCGGTCGAGATGGGCAACCTCATGCGCCGTCTCCGCGGCGCGTAGGCAGCGCATGCCCTCACGCCGCAAGTCGCGCGAACAGGCCCTGCAAATCCTCTTCCAGTTGGACGCCAGTCCGCAGCCGGTCGATGACGCCATCGCCGTCTATTACGCCTCGCTCTCCGACGCCGCGCCGGATCCCTTCACCGAAGAGCTGGTGCGCGGCGTCACAGTCAACAGGGACGCGCTCGACGCGCTCATCCGCAAGCATTCCAAGCACTGGCGCCTCGAACGCATGCCGGTGGTGGACCGCAACCTCCTGCGCCAGGCCCTCTACGAGCTGACCGTACTCAAAGGCGCCCCCGCGGTGGTCATCGACGAGGCGCTCGAGCTCGCCCGCCGCTTCTCGGGCGACGACTCCGTTCCCTTCATCAACGGTGTCCTCGACGCCGCGCGCAAGGAGCTGTAATTTCGGTGACAGGCTACACAACCTCGAAATTCCCCCGGCGCGGAGCCGAGCGTTCAGGCACCCGTCGTTGCGCCGCGCAAGGACCTCAGGTTTTCCGCAACGATCCTGGTCGAGGGGTGGTCAGCACCGTAGACGCTTTCGAAAATCCGTAGCGCCCGCTCGGTGTAGCCGAGCGCCCCCTCCAGGTCCCCTTTGGCTTTGAGGATTGTCCCGATGTTGTTGGCGTCTATGGCCACCTCAGGATGCTCGGGGCCATAGACCTTCTCATCGATCTTCAGCGCCTGCCGCCGCGAGCGCGTGCGGAAGCAGCCGGGAAGACCGACCCCAGGTTTCAACCTCGTTCAGTCGGAACGGGAACGCACCGTTGACCACGCGAAGTGCCGCCTCCGCCCACTGTTTATCCGCCTCCCCCTCCGCCAGCCGGTCCCGCGTCACCGCCTGCACCAGGCGATGGACCGCGAAGGTGTTTTCGCGCACGTCAATCAAGGAGTAACGCCGCAGGGCAGCCACCGCGTCGTCCAGGCTGACCGGGCTCGAAACCGCTTGAGCCAGCGCGGCAGGGAGTTTCTCTCTACCGGAGACGATCATTTCCCGCTCGATGTCGTCCGGGGCGAAGAACGCCAGCAGGCTGAGCAGGTCGAGCGCGGCGGGGATCTCTGCCCGGAGTCGGTCGAAGGACATCTGCCAGGTCGCCGCGACGGACTCGGGATAGTCCGCGGCAGGCGACCGCCTCGCGAGCAATTCCCGCCACGCCGCGCCAGTTGGGGTCCCGGGAGGTCACCAAAACGTGGCCCATGTTGCCCGGCGGCAGATAAGGGCGGCAGGTGGCTGCGTCGCGTGCGTTATCGAGAATCAGCAGCCAGCCCCCGTTGCGCCCTAACCACTGGCGCACCGCCTCGACCGTGACACGCCGGTCCGGATCATCCTTGCGGCGCCGTGGGCTTGGCGCGCTCGCGGCGCACCCCGTCCAGCAGCGCCTCCCTGGCCGCGTGCTCGTCCCTGCCTGCCAGGTCGGTGTAAACGATCATTCCGCCTCAGTCGCCGCCTTCTGCATTTCCAATGCGAAGTTCGAGGCGGGGCGGAAGTCCCGCACGGGAACGCGCCGCCGCCCTACACCCGGAACCAGTGCCCCGGCCCCGACGACTCCATGAACTCGAACACCGCGCCGTCTTCCAGCACGAAGACCACCCGCAGGTTGTCGGTCGCCTGGAACGGCCCCAGCACGATCTCCGCGTCCTCGATCGCCGCCTCCAGGTTCTCCACCTGAAAGGCGAAGTGCGGCAACTCGCGCACCGGCCCGCTCACCGGGCTGTCGGGCTCGAAGCGCAGGTACTCAATCCGGTGCGGGTTCTTGGCCGGGTCCGTCACCCAGACCTTGGTCTGGGGCACGTACATCTCCTCCGGCTGCTTCTCTTCGGTGGGTACACCAACGTGATCAAAGACGCGCATGCGCGCTATCTTAGCGCGACCCGCTGCGGATGTGCTAATGCTGGTCCAGAAGGGAACACATCGATGACACGACACATTGCCGCCGCGCTGCTGCTCGTGGCCAGCGCTGGCGCTTGCCTGGCCCAGCCGGCCAAGGCTACCTT
Organism: Acidobacteriota bacterium; assembly: GCA_038060875.1. Taxonomy (GTDB): domain Bacteria; phylum Acidobacteriota; class Terriglobia; order Bryobacterales; family Bryobacteraceae; genus JBBTDS01. Next base: position 5,047 of record JBBTDS010000126.1, read on the forward strand.
GTTCCGGCAGCCGACGATCAGCCGCACCCAGATCGTCTTCGCTTACGCCGGAGACCTCTGGATCGCCCCGCGCGCGGGCGGCGAGGCGCGGCGGCTTACCACCGGGGCCGGCTCGGAAAGCGAGCCGCTCTTCTCTCCAGACGGGACCCAGATCGCGTTCACCGGCGAGTACGACGGCAACACCGACGTCTTCGTGGTCCCGGCCTCCGGCGGCGTCCCCAAGCGCCTCACGTGGCACCCGGCGCCCGACACAGCGCTCGGCTGGACGCCGGACGGCAAGCGGATCCTCTTTGCCTCGCCGCGCGAGAGCTACACCTTCTTCGGCGAGCTGTTCACCGTCGGTCTGGACGGCGGCTTCCCCGAGAAGCTGCCGCTGCCGACGGGCTTTGAAGGCTCCTACTCGCCCGACGGCTCGCGGCTGGCCTACGTGCCTCTGGGACGCGCCTTCACCGCCTGGAAACGCTATCGCGGCGGGCGGACCACGCCCGTCTGGATCGCCGGCCTCGCCGACTCCCGCATCGAGAAGGTCCCGCGCGACAATTCCAACGACTACAACCCCATGTGGGTGGACAACCGCGTCTTCTTTCTCTCCGACCGAAGCGGCCCGGTGACCCTGTTCTCCTACGACCTCGCCGCCAAGAGAGTCACCCAGGCCGTCCGCAATGACGGCCTCGACATCAAATCGGCTTCGGCGGGACCGGATGCGATCGTCTACGAGCAGTTCGGCTCGCTCCATCTCTACGACCTGAAAACGGGGAAGACCCGCGCGCTGGCGATCCAGCTCGCCGGCGATCTCCCCGCCGTGAGGCCGACCTTCGAGAAAGTCGCCAGGCGTTTCTTAGCCGGCGGGCTTTCACCGACCGGGGCGCGGGCTGTTTTTGAGGCCCGCGGCGAGATCCTCACCGTGCCCGCCGAGAAAGGCGACATTCGCAACCTCACCAATACCCCGGGTACGGCCGAGCGCTACCCCGCCTGGGCGCCGGACGGCAAGCGGCTCGCCTGGTTCTCCGATGAATCCGGCGAGTACGCCCTCCACATCCGCGATCAGAGCGGCGCCGGCGAGGCCGAGAAGATCCCACTCGGCGCGCCGTCGTTCCCCTACTCGCCGGTCTGGTCGCCCGACAGCAAGAAGATCGCTTACACCGACCACGCCCTGCGCCTGTGGTACGTCGATCTCAGCAAGAAAACGCCCGTGCAAGTTGCCACCCAGGCCTTTCACGATTTCGGCCGCCGCTTCGATCCCGCCTGGTCGCCCGACAGCCGCTGGCTGGCCTACACCCGGCAACTCCGCAACCATCTGCGCGCAGTGTGCGTCTACTCGCCGGAAACCGGCCAGTCCCACCAGTTGACCGACGCGATGAGCGATGCGGCCTTCGCGGCCTTCGACCACGACGGCAAGCATCTCTATTTCACCGCCAGCACCGACGCCGGCACGGCCAGCGGCTGGCTGGACATGTCCAGTTACGACCGGCCTGTAAGCCGCAGCGTCTACGTCGTCGTGCTGCGCAAGGACTTGCCCTCGCCGCTCGCTCCCGAGAGCGACGAAGAAAAAGGCCCCGAGGCCGCCGCCGCCGAAAGGCAAAAGGAGCAGGAGAAGGAGAAAGCCAAGCCCAAGGAGCCCGAGCCGGTGCGCATCGACTTCGACGGCATCGGCCAGCGCATCCTCGCCCTGCCCATCCCGGCGCGCAACTACTCGCGCCTGGTCGCCGGCAGGACCGGCGTGCTCTTTCTGCTGGAGACCCCGCGAACGCCCGTCGCCGCCGGTGCGGCCGCCCTGCCGGGACCGCCGACCATGGTCCTCCACAAGTTCGAGCTCAAGACGCGCAAGACGGACAAGGTAGACGATGGCATCCAGGCCTTCGAGCTTTCCCACAACGGCGAGAAGATGCTCGGGCGCAAGGGCGAGCAGTGGACCATCTCCTCGGCCACGCAGCCTGCCAAGCCTGGCGAGGGCCTGCTCAAGCTCGACGCCATGGAGGTCCGCGTCGATCCCCGCGCCGAATGGAACCAGATGTACCGCGAGGTATGGCGCATCCAGCGCGACTTCTTCTATGACCCCGGCGCCCACGGCCTCGATCTGAGAGCGGCGGAGAAGAAGTACGAGCCGTACCTGGAGGCCGTCGCCAGCCGCGGCGACCTCAACTACCTTTTCCAGGAAATGCTGGGCGAGATGTCGGTGGGCCACATGGGGGCCGGCGGCGGCGCGCTGCCGGAGGTCAAGCGGGTGCCGGGCGGGCTGCTCGGCGCCGACTACCGCATCGAGAACGGGCGCTATCGCTTCGCCCGCGTCTTCGACGGGGAGAACTGGAACCCGCGATTGCGGGCGCCGCTCACCCAGCCCGGCGTCAACGTCGCCGCCGGCGAGTACCTGCTGGCGGTGAACGGCCGCGACCTGCGCGCCGCCGACAACATCTACAGCTTCTTCGAGGGCACCGCGGACAAGTCGGTCGTCCTGCGGGTCGGTCCCAACCCGGACGGCTCGGGATCGCGCGAGGTGACCGTCGTGCCGGTCGCGAACGAATTCGGATTGCGCAACCTTGCCTGGATCGAGGACAACCGGCGCAAGGTGGATCAACTGAGCGGCGGCCGCCTGGCTTACGTCTATCTGCCCAACACGGCCGGCGGCGGCTACATCAACTTCAACCGCTACTACTTCGCCCAACTGGACAAGCAGGGCGCGGTGATCGACGAGCGTTTCAACGGCGGCGGCAGCGCGGCCGACTACATCATCGACTACCTGCGCCGTCCCTTGATGAACTACTTCCACACCCGCTACGGCGAGGACTTCACCACCCCGGTCGGCTCCATTTTCGGCCCCAAGGTGATGATCATCAACGAAAACGCCGGCTCGGGCGGCGACCTGATGCCCTGGATGTTCCGCAAGGCCGGCATAGGTCCGCTGGTCGGCAAGCGAACCTGGGGCGGGCTGGTGGGACACGCCGGGGGCCGCCCGCCGCTGATCGACGGCGGGTTCGTCGCCTCGCCCAACCTGGCCTTCTGGAACCCCGACGGGACCTGGGACGTGGAGAATCGCGGCGTCGCCCCGGACATCGAGGTGGAGTTCGATCCGTACCTCTGGCGGCAGGGGCGCGACCCACAGCTTGAGAAGGCGGTCGAGGTGGTGCTGGAGAGCCTGACGAAGAATCCGCCGCCCAAGCACACGCGCCCGGCCTACCCGAATTACCACAGGACGGCAGGCGCGGCGGCGGTTTCAGGGCTGGCGGGCGCGGCGGCGGCAAAATAGACGCATGCCCGACTTCGAAAAGCTGGGCGTCTTTTACCTCGGGCGCCTTTACGACATCGAGCAGCGCAAGGCGAAAGATGAGCTGCTGCTCTACGACTCGCGCGACCTGGTCACTCACGCCGTCTGCATCGGCATGACCGGCAGCGGCAAGACCGGCCTCTGCATCGCGCTGCTGGAAGAGGCCGCCATCGACGGCATCCCCGCCATCGTCATCGACCCCAAGGGGGACCTCGGCAACCTGCTGCTCACGTTCCCCGAGTTGCGGGCCGAGGACTTCCGTCCGTGGATCGGCCCGGAGGAGGACGCCGCCCGCCAGGCCGAAACCTGGAGGCGCGGCCTGGCCGAGTGGGGCCAGGACGGCGCGCGCGTCCGGCGCATGAAGGACGCCGCCGAGTTCGCCATCTACACGCCCGGCTCGAGCGCCGGCCTGCCCGTCTCCATCCTCAGCTCCTTTGCCGCCCCGCCGCCCGGGATCGCCGCCGACCGCGAGCTGCTGCGCGAGCGCGTCAACGCCGCCGCCACCAGCCTGCTCGGCCTGGCCGGCATCGAAGCCGACCCCATCCGCAGCCGCGAGCACATCCTGCTGGCCACCGTACTCGACCACGCCTGGCGCGCGGGCCGCGGTCTCGACCTGGCCGGGATCATCCAGGCGGTGCAGAACCCGCCGGTGAACCGCATCGGCGCGCTCGACCTCGATGCGTTCTACCCGCCGCAGGAACGCTTCGCGCTCGTCATGGCGCTGAACAACGTGCTGGCCGCGCCCGGCTTCGAATCGTGGATGGAAGGCGAACCGCTCGATATCGGCCGCATCCTTTATACCGCCGCCGGCAAGCCGCGCGTGGCCGTCTTCTCCATCGCGCACCTGGCCGACAACGAGCGCATGTTCTTCGTCTCGCTGCTGCTCAGCCAGACGCTCGCCTGGATGCGCGCGCAATCCGGCACCACCAGCCTGCGCGCGCTCGTCTACATGGACGAGATCTTCGGTTACTTCCCGCCGGTGGCCAACCCGCCTTCCAAGCAGCCGCTGCTCACGCTCTTGAAGCAGGCGCGCGCCTTCGGACTCGGCGTGGTGCTGGCGACGCAGAACCCGGTGGACCTCGACTACAAGGGGCTGGCCAACGCCGGCACCTGGTTCATCGGCCGGCTGCAAACCGAGCGCGACAAGGCGCGCGTGCTCGACGGCCTGGAAGGCGTTGCCTCGACGCACTTCGACCGCCAGCGCATGGACCGCATCCTCTCCGCCCTCGGCAGCCGCGTCTTCCTGCTGCACAACGTCCACGAGGATGCGCCGGCGGTCTTCCAGACTCGCTGGACTCTCTCCTACCTCCGCGGCCCGCTGACCCGCGACGAGATCCGGCGGCTCGCCACCACACCCGCCGCTCCGGCGCCGCCCCCTCCCGCGGCCGTGCCGACCCAGGCCGCCGCCGGCCCGCCCGCGCTGCCGCCCGACGTGCCCCAGCACTACCTGCCCCTGCGCAGTGCGAGCGCCGGCGCGGCGCTGCTCTACCGGCCGATGCTGCTCGGCGCCGCCCAGGTAAATTTCCCCGAAGCGAATTACACCGATGAGCTGCTGTTTCTCACGCCGGTTACCGCGGAGGCCGTCCCGGTGAACTGGGGCGACTCGACCCGCGCCGGCCTTGCCGTCTCGGACCTCGAGACCGAGCCCGCGCCCGAGGCTCGTTATGCCGATCTGCCGCCCGCTGCCGCCCGCGCTCGCAGCTACGCCGCCTGGAGCCGCGACTTCGCCGCCTGGCTCTACCAGAGCCACAAGCTGCGGCTGCTGAAGAGCCCCGCCACCGGCATGACCTCGGCGCCGGGCGAAGCGGAGCGCGATTTCCGCATCCGGCTGCGGCAGGTCGCGCGCGAGCAACGCGATGAGGCAGTGGGGCAGCTCCGGCGAAAGTACGCGCCGAAGACCGCCGTGCTCCAGGACAGGATACGGCGGGCGGAGCAGGCGGTCGAGCGCGAGACCGAGCAGGCCGGCGAGCAGAAGCTGAGCACGGCCCTCTCGGTGGGCGCCACGCTGCTGGGGGCGTTCCTCGGCCGCAAGGCCGTCTCCGCCTCGACGGTGGGCCGGGCCGCTTCGGCCGCCCGTTCCGCCGGGCGCCTGCGCCGGGAGCAGCAGGACATCGAGCGCGCCTCCGAGACCGTCGCGGCCCTCCAGCAGCGCCTGGCCGAACTCGAAGCTGAGTTCCAGTCCGAGGTCGCCGCCGCCGAGGCCGCTTCCGATCCGCTCAGCGAGGCGCTGGAAACGGTGGAGGTCCGGCTGAAGAAGGCCAACATCTCGGTGCGCCTGGTCGCGCTCGCCTGGGCGCCCTACCGGCAAGCGGCCGACGGCAGCGCCGCGCCGGCGTGGTAGCGCTACTCCCGCGATCCGGCCCGGCCCGCTTTCGCTGGAGACCCCGGAGGTTTTCGACCCAGGGCACGTCGCAGTTCTTCCAGAGTGACGTACTCCCCTCTGCGGATCTGTTCCATTCCCTTCAGCACAATAGCCTCTTCTTCCGGCGTGAGGACGTCGTCCGGGTCCACGACTTTCTTCGGCTTGATCACCACCGTGTTCCTGGTGCTCCGGACCTCGACGAAATCTCCCTCTTGCAAGCCCAGCCGCTCACAGATGCGCTTCGGAATGACTACCTGGCGGCGTTGGCCCAAGCGGCCGATGGTGGGGCGCGTAGATCTGACAGCCATACCGTCAGATTACCAGATGTTCAGTCACTGCGGCTTGGCGGGCGCGGCGCCGAGCAGGCGGTCCAGCTCGGCGAACAGCCCAGCGCCTTCGAAGATCGCCTTGTGGGCGTCGCCGTAAGGGTAGTCGTTGCGGATCCAGCCGTTGGCGTCGATGATGAACAGGTGCGGCACCGAGATGCTGGGCCTTTGCGGCGTGATCTTCAGGTAGGAGGCCGCCATCTGGCCGCAGTCGAACAGCACCGGCACGGTCACGCCGTGGCTGAGGATGTAAGAGCGCACGGTCGCCTGGGTGTCCGGCGGGTTCACCACCGAGAGGATCATGACCTTGTCCCCGTACCGCTGTTTCACCTTCTCCAGCGTCCGCGAGAACGTCTGGCAGTGCGGGCAGTTGGTCTGCATGATGTCGATGAGCACGACCTTGCCGCGGTAATCAGCCACGTCGTACTGCTTCAGGTTGAGATCGGGCAGCGAGAACCCCGGCGCCCGCCGCCCCGACAGCTCACCGGCCCCGAACGCCGGCAGCACCGCCACCAGACACAACAGAAGCACGCGCATAGGGATACCTTAGCACGGCGTGGCGCCCAAGAAGGCTGACAGGATCCTTCGCGCGTGCAGCAACTCGTGGCGGCTATCATCCTCCTCGGGCCCGGATTCCAGACGCAGGAATTCCTCATACAGTAGTGAACCCGGTTTGTTCTCGTCGCCAAAGTACTCCGTCAGGATCCGCAGCACCCGGTCTCTCAGGGGACCGGCCGGGCACTGCGCCAAGAAGCTTGTCCGGAACTCACCGAGGTTAGCCTGCGCGCTCAGCACGGCCACGATGTCCGTGGCGTGCACTCTGGCTTCATTCCGATCGTGTTCCGCATGTAGTGGCCCCCGCAAGTTTCTATAGCGATCATCCATGGCGAGGCACTTCATCAGCACGAGAGCTGTTGGACGGATTACGCGCACAGTGGTGCTTGCAGGCGCTCCCGAGGGAAGGAAGCCGTTGAGTTGGCGCACATCGGATTCGCGGAGAGCGATCGAGGCCGCGGCACATCCTCGCGCGTGCACGCCTTCCTGGATGTCCACGCGAAAGTCCCGCACGCCCCGCTGGTATTCTTCGGGCGCCATGAACTCAATGCGCATAACCTCGACCGAGTCGGGAATGGGCTTGTCGAACTGAAAGAGCCGCGCCTCCGGCACCGGTGTATAGCCCAGCGAAGCCAGCACCTGGGAAATCGAAACATCGAGGGGACGCAACGACATCACATCGAGAATGAAATCAAAGTCACGAGTTGCCCGTGCCCTCGGAAGCCAGAACTTCATCGCCTGCGCGCCGGCAAGGACGAAACCTCCGGTGGCCGGCCCAAGGGCCAGCAGGAGCTCCAAGACATAGGCCCGCTGCGGCTCGGGGATCATTTCGCACCCCACCGGGGCTCGATCACGTTGGCGAGCAGGTAGTCGGCCTGTTTCATGTCGCGCCCGCCGCGAGCGTACAGGTCCAGGAAGGCTTGGACATCGGAGACGCAGGGTATACCGCCTCGCGCCGCGCCGTACATAAAAACCCCGATGTCGTAAGGGTAAATCACCCGGAGCCCCGGAGCAGCCCCAGGTCTCGGGGCGGAAGTCCGGAGTTTCTCGCCTGCCGCCCGCTCTTCAACGAACACGTCAATGGTTTCCAGATCGACGAATGGCGCGCTGACCGCTGCTGCTGCCGCCCCCGTGAACGCGAAACCAGCAGAGCCGGTCAATTCCCTGAGCCCCTCGGCAACGCCGCGAAGATCCTCGCCAAAGGGATTCATGGCCTTGAAAGACCGCCGGAGGTACCAACGGTAGCGTTCCTTGTACTTTTCCGCCCAGCGGAGCAAGAGCCGGCCCGGTTCGGGGAGAAGCATCCCTACACCTCGCCGGCGCACGAGCAGCTCCTGCTCCAGGCTGCTGACGGTCTTCGAAGCGGCGGCCAAGCTGATCCTGAAATCCCAACGCCCCAGCGTGTTTCGCTCGGTTTCCCGCTCCAGTTCCTGCGCGATCGCCTTCAATGTCCAGTCCCCTGGACGCTGCAAGAGCACTCGAAGCACGCGCGAACCCTTCGGCGAGAAAGGATCTCCGTACAGTGCCGGCCCCGGAGCCGGCTTGTTCTTCAGGCCCACTCTCTGCAAGAAGAACTTCCCCGCGACGTTGATGGAAACGTTGCCATCCAAGCCGATGAAATCCACCTTGTTTTGCGCGCAAACGGACTGGGCTTGCGCCGAGATAGCGGGGCAGATCAGGGCGAATGCGGCGTCCTGCTGCGCCATCTTCATGCCGAACAGCCAGGGCGCGATCTCCTGCACGAGCTTCGGGGTGCAGGCGTTCTTAATCTTGCCGTATACGGTCACTCTACCGCCGCCGTATTCGAGCTTCAGCGTTACGTCGAGGGGACCCGCCGATAGGGGCTCGATCTGGTCAACGCAAACGCCCTCCAGTCCACTGAACGGGACGTTGGCCCTGAGGGCGTCGATGATTTCCTGCTGGGTCACTGTAATCTCTCCACCTCGCCTATTTTCTCATATGAGAAAATATGCGTCTATAAGAAAATATTCTTATAGAGCCTGGCTTTCTCTGCTCTGAGCGAGAATTCGTAGAAACGCGCTATTGGCGGGGACTTGAGCGTTTGCA
>JBBTDS010000127.1:0-27158 GCA_038060875.1 Acidobacteriota bacterium
AGTCCCAACCCGGTTCCACCTGGAGGAGTTGAAACCTCTGGCAGTGATGGCCGCGGTAGCCACTGCGATGGAGGAGTCCGAGAGGCAACAGCGCAGATTCCTGGAACTCGCCGTACACCGCGTGAAGAGCCCGCTGCAGTCAATTCTCGGTTGTGTCAAGAAGGTCATGCCAGGCGGCAGGGCTACTGAGGAGCAGCGGGCCGAGTCCTTTCGCCATCTGCAAGAGGAAACGAAGGACCTGGACCGGCTGATAGTACGCGCCGCGCGGTACACCAGGTTATGGAGGGAACCTCTGACCCTTGCCGAGGTCGATCTCAGGACACTGGTGAAGGCCGCTGTGGAGGGGTTTGAATCGCAAGCCCGACAGGAGGGTGTGGAGCTTGAAGTAACGCTCCCTGAGATCCCTTGCCCGGTTCGCGCCGACCATGCGGCCATCAAGGAAGCGCTTACAAACCTGATCGACAACGCCCTGAAGTTCTCGCCTGCTCAAGCAGCCGTGCAGATTGAGCTTGGCACTACGCCCGATTTGTTCAAGATCAGCGTAACCGACCAGGGGCCGGGCTTTTCCGCCGACCAACGGCATTTGCTGCTGGAGCCTTTTGCCAGTAGCATCCCCCCGGGAGGGGAATCAACCGGTAGCGGTTTAGGCTTGCCCATCGCCCGCACCATTGTGGAGCGCCACGGTGGTAAACTGGATTTCAGCCAGGGCGCCGGCGGCCGCGGCTCAAGTTTCTGGTTTACGCTGCCGATAAGCCCAATAGATTCGGAGGCTTAAGATGTCGGCCGTATCGGAAGTCATTGCCACAAAGAGAATCCTGATTGTCGAAGACAAAGCGGCTCATAGGTTCCTGCTCGATAGCGAATTCAGGGGAGCCTATGAAACCGTACTCGCGGTTGATGGTGAGACTGCCCTGGCACACCTGCCGCCCGGGCGGGCTCCGGAGTTCGCTCTCGCCATCGTGGATCTTGGGCTGCCGGAACGAGAGGGGCGGATACCAACCTTCGACGAGGGCTTCAAGATCCTGAGCGCGCTTCAGGAGTTGCGGAACAAGTTCGGGAAGCCGCTGATCATCGTGATGGTGTCTGCCGATGTGGGGCGTGAACTCCAGGAGCGGCTTGGAGCATTTACCGTCGTGTGCGTTCTTGAAAAGCCTTTTTCGCTGACGGGATTGAGGCAGCAGGTGGAGCGGTCGCTGGGCGACGACGTGGCCTAGGACGCCGGCTGGGGCGCGCGGAGAGTACCACCACGGGACACGGATGCCCACAGCGACGGTCGATGATCTTCTGACGTGCTTGCGCCAATTCAACGGGCGCACGGCAGACTACGTTCTATGGCTGGGGGCCGGGGCATCGGCGACTTCCGGTATTCCCTGCGCCGACGACATCGTCACCGACCTGCTTCGGGAGTGTCACGCGACGCGGACCAAGCTGCTTGCGGGAACCCCCAATCCGGTCTCCAGAGAGGATGTGCGGCGTTGGGCCCAGGACAATCTGCCTTGGTTCGCCGCCCGCGAGAGCAAGTCCGAATACGCCCTCGCCATGGAGATCGTTCTGAGCCCCCCAGGCATACGCAACAAGCGTCTGAGTCGGCTGATGCGCCATGCCAAGCCGAGCAAAGGCTACTCCCTTCTGGGCCTCCTTCTCAACAAAGGCCTCTTCGACACTGTTGTCACCACCAACTTCGACGATCTGGTGCGGCTGGGCTGCGCGCAGGTCCTTGGCCCACCCATCACCACACTCAACACATCGGACCAGTTTCGCCAGTTGGGGCCTCATCCTGAAGAAGTGCGGCTCCTGCGGCTCCACGGTGACTTCGACCACGGCGACCTCCTCAACACCGAGCGCGAGCTCGAGGCAACGCCAGAGGAGAGGTTCGCCGCGGCACGCAAGTTGTTCGCATTCTACGGGCTAATTGTGATCGGGTACGGTGGTTGGGATGTCAACCTAATGCGCAGAGCTTTTGCCCCCCTGTGGACAGAAAGGGACAACAACGTCCTATCGAAGGGCGTTTACTGGTGCCACTTGAGAGGCAGTGTGCTCTCCCCCCACGTGCGGGCGTTCTTGGAGCAGGCCCCGCCCGGGCGCGCCTTTTCAGTCGAAATCACAGGCTTCGACGAGCTCATTAGCGAACTAGCCGCCCACTTCGGGGAGCGGCTGCCGTATGGACTCGAGTCCGCCGAGGAACTCCGGGTGGCCTTAGAAGCGCACGCCTTCATCAAGGATCTGTTGGACAAGATCTTGTTGCCCGCCAGCCCCGCCGACCTGCTCAAGACACAGCAGGAGGTGCTGAATCGGATGGCGAGCGCACTGAATCTCCGACAAGCGGTGCTGGTCCACCGCGCTCCCGAATCGGGGAGCCTCCAGACTGTTGCCAGGTTCAACGCTCCCGCCGCGGCGTCTGAGGTCTGTCTCGACAGCGGTCTGCTTGCGCGTGTCACTGGACCTGAGGTTGACACTCTCAGTTTCGAGCCCTCTCAGGTCGCAAACGACCCGTTTTATGAGGCATTCTTGGAGGGCCGCTACATTCAGAGCTTCTTCGTCTGGCGCTCCGGCCAACTGGCAGGATTCGTGACGTTTGGCTCTGATCAGCCCCTGGCCGACAACTCCGGGTTCGTCAAGAACGTCGTTCGCATACTGGTGTGTGCTCCTGAGTTCGCGGCCCAGGCGCCGGCCGCGGGTTCGGCCCGTTCGGGCGCGGCCGGTTGACGGTCGCGATCCGCCTTGACTACCCCGGTGGAGGGGGCCTAGAATTAGGGTAGTTTCTAACCGGTGCTGGAAGCCGGAGGACAACATGACGGCACGAACACTGATGGTCTGCTGTGGGGCTTTCAGCCTGCTGGTGAGCCCCGGCGCGGCCCAGAACAAAACCGACAAACAAGCCGCTGCCGGTCAGCGCGAGACCATCGCCAAGCCGCTCAGCGAAAAGGAGAAGCGCCGCCGCGAGGAGAAGCTCCGCAGGGAGTTGGAGACCCCTTACCGCAAGTGGCTCAACGAGGACGTCTCCTACATCATCACCGATGAGGAGCGCACCGCCTTCAAGCGTCTCGCCACCGACGATGAGCGCGAGCAGTTCATCGAGCAGTTCTGGCTCCGCCGCGACCCCAGCCCGGACAGCCAGGAAAACGAATTCAAGGAAGAGCACTACCGGCGCATCGCTTACGCCAACGAGCGGTTCGCCTCGGGAATACCGGGCTGGAAGGCCGACCGCGGCCGCCTGTACATCACCTTCGGGCCGCCGGACGAGATCGAATCGCACCCCTCGGGCGGAAGCTACGAACGGCCCATCGAGGAGGGCGGGGGCACCACCTCGACCTTCCCGTTCGAGAAGTGGCGCTACCGCTGGATCGAGGGCATCGGCACCGACGTCAACATCGAGTTCGTGGATCCGACCATGACCGGCGAGTACCGGATGACCATGGACCCTTCGGAGAAGGACGCGCTGCTGATGGTGCCCAACGCCGGGCTCACCCTGTACGAGCAGATGGGCATCACTTCCAAGGCCGACCGGTTCAACCGGACCGACGGCACGCGGTTGGGCGTCGGCGACATGCCGCTTCCCTCCCGCATGAACCAGTTCGAGCGGCTGGAGCAGTTCGCCAAGCTGCAAAAGCCGCCATCGATCAAGTTCAAGGACCTCGAGGCGGCCGTTACCTCCCGCATCACCTATAACGTTCTGCCGATCAAGGTCCGCGCCGACTTCATCCGCATCACCGAGTCCACCGTCCTGACCCCAATCACCATCCAGCTTGAGAACAAGGACCTCCAGTTCCAGAACAAGGACGGGCTCCAGCGGGCCACGGTGAACATCTACGCCCGGGTTACGTCGATGGCCCGGCGGCCGGTGAACATCTTCGAGGACGTGGTCACGGTGGAGTCCGCGCCCGAGCTGCTGGAGACGATGACCAAGAGGTCCTCGGTCTACCAGAAGACGGTGCCGCTGGCCCCGGGCACCTACCGGCTGAACGTGGTGGTCAAGGACGTGGTCGGCGGCGCGATGAACAACTACGAGCTGGCGCTGCGCGTGCCGCACTTCGAGGAGGAGAAGCTCTCCTCCAGCAGCCTGATTCTGGCCGACATGATCGAGAAGGTCCCCACCCGCAGCATCGGCACCGGCCAGTTTGTGATCGGCGCCTCCAAGGTGCGGCCGCGGCTCAGCGAGAGCTTCCGCCGCCAGGAGAAGATGGGGATCTACATCCAGTTCTACAACTTCAAGCCCGACGAGAAGACCCAGAGGCCGAACGGCACCATCGAGTACGAAGTGATCAGGAACGGCACCAACGAGAAGGTATTCGAGTTCAGCGAGGATGTGGCCGGGATAGATGGCGCCTCGGCGCAGCAGGTGACAGTGGAGAAGCTGCTGCCGCTCCAGAGCCTGGAGCCCGGCCAGTACACTCTGAAGCTGAAGGTCACCGACAAAAACGGGCAACAGGTGCTCACACCGAGCATCGGTTTTACGGTAACCTAGAGGAGTCCGGATTCAGCGTGGTTCTCGAATGACGGCCCGCACGCCCACGAGAGCGCTTGTCCTGCTGGCGGGGGCGCTTTTCGCGCCTTCCGTGCTGGCTGCCACCACGCCCGTCAAACTGTCGGGCAGCATCGTCGGCGTGGTTCGCGACGGCGCCGGCATCCCCCAGATGGGCGCGGCCGTGGTGCTCTACAACCGCAGCGAGCGGCCGCTTCAGCGTGCGCTCACCGACGAGAAGGGGATGTTCGGCTTCGCCGCGCTGGTGCCGGATGTCTACGCGATCCGGATCACGCTGGCGAGCTTCCTGCCGGCGCTGAAACGCAACATCGCGGTGCAGCCGGGCATGCAGAGCCTGCTCAACGTGAACCTGGCCAGCGTATTCAGCTCGATCGAGCTGGTCTACAACGCGCCCCGTAACGGGCTGATGAGCGACGAGTGGAAATGGGTGCTGCGCAGCTCCAGCTCCACCCGGCCGGTACTGCGGTTCCTGCCCGACTTCTCCGAACCGGCGCGGCGGGCCGGTGGCTCGCCGGTCTTCTCGGAAATGCGCGGGATGGTGAAGGTCTCCGCCGGCGACCAGGGCCACCTCTCCTCGCTGGGCGCCGAGCCGGATCTCGGCACGGCCTTTGCCTTGGCCACTTCCGTTTTCGGCAGCAACCAGTTCCAGGTCAGCGGCAACCTCGGCTACTCGGCGAATACCGGCATCCCGGCAGCCGCGTTTCGCACCAGCTTCCGCCGCCAGCTTGCCGACGGGCAGAGCCCCGAGGTGCGGGTTACGATGAGGCAACTGTACCTGCCGCTGCGGGCCGGCGCCTCCTGGCTGAACGGGCAGCAGGGCGGCGCGCCGGCGCTGCGCACGTTGTCGGCGACGCTGCTGGACCGTACCCAGATCACCGGCCAGGTGCTGCTGGAGTACGGCTTCTCCATGGACTCGGTCACCTTCCTGGACCGGCTGAATTACTTCAGCCCGTACGCCCGGCTGACCTACGACGGGGGCGACAGCGGCGTCGTGCAGGCTGCCTATGCCTCGGGCATTCCGCCCGCCGAGCTCTTCGGCGAAGGCCTGAACCAGGCGGAGTTCGAGCAGGACCTGGCGGCGCTGGCGCTGTTCCCGCGGGTTTCGCTGCGGGGGGGCCGCGCCAGGGTACAGCGCAGCGAGACCCTGGAGCTGGGCTACCGGATCAGCTTCGGCTCCCGGACCTATAGCGCCGCCGCCTACCAGGAGCGGGTTTCCAACGCCGCCCTCACCATGGCCGGCGCCGGCTTGCTGGCTTCCGCGGACCTGCTCCCCGACCTGTTCTCCAACAGTTGGATCTTGAACGCCGGAGAATACAGCAAGCCAGGCTACGTCGCCTCGGTGACCCAGAACCTCGGCGAGCGGCTGGACCTGGCGCTGGCCTATGGCAGCGGGGGAGTGCTGACCGCCGGGCGGACGGTGCTCGAGACCGGGAGCCCCGATGAGCTGCGCTCGATCCTGCGCCGCGGCCGGCGCCATTCACTGACGGCGCGGCTCTCCGGCGTCGCTCCCCGCGCCGGCACCCAGTTCGTCGGCAGCTACCAGTGGGCCAGCCTGCGGTCGCTGACCCCGGCGCACATGTTCTTGACCCAGCGCGTGCGCGAGGGACTGGGGATGAACCTGCTTGTCCGCCAGCCTATCCCCGCGTTTGGCGCCCTGCCGGGCCGGCTGGAGGCGACCGCCGACCTGCGCAATCTGCTGGCCCAGGGCTACGTGCCGCTGAGCTCTTACGGCCGCCGGACTTACCTGGTCCACACCCCCCGCAGCCTTCGCGGCGGGTTGAGCTTCATTTTCTAGTCACCGCTCCACTGCCACTCGGTCTGGCCTGAATCCAACTGGATAGCGCCCGAACGACGCTTTTCTGCCGCTTGCCACGCCTGCTGTATTTGGACCGGGGTCCCATGGACGGACCGGCGACACCACCTCTTAACGAGCGGTGGCTTTCGGTGGATGAACTAGCCGTGTACCTCGGTATCAAGCGGGACACCGTCTACAAATGGGTCCTCCGTCGCAGGATGCCGGCCCACAGGGTGGGCCGGTTGTCGGGCATATCCAACCTACTGGCTATGCACTTGACTCATGTAGCCCCAACATCTTGTGGATCGGCGTACGCGAATTGCATCGCTAGGCGCGGTAGAAAACCCCGCCGTCGCGTGTGCAGGCCCTTCCAGCGGCTTGCTTCGCATAGTAGGCCGGACCAAGCGTTTTGTCCTCGGGCGTTGCCTGCTGGGCGACACAGGTCGGCGGCGTGGCACTCTGGAGGCTGCCCATCACCGGACTCGGAAAACCGCGACCGCTACATATAGTGGCTACATGAGTCAAGTGCATAGCCAGTTCCAACCTTTACAACCGCCTGCTACTCGTCCTTGGCCCTTCCGGGAGCGGCAAGACAACCGCGCTGCGCGCGCTCGCGGCACAGGAGCAACACCCGGCGCTCAACGTAGGCGCCGAGTTGTCGCGCCGGCTCCTGGATCTCACCGAGCGCCAACGCGTTCTCCAGCTCCCGCGGCTGCTCGAAGACGCCGTGGCCAGTCAGGCCGCGGACACAGCGATCTTGGAGAACACGGAAATCCTGTTCAGCCCGGTTCTCGAACAAGATCCCCTGGAACCCTTTCTTCCCTTTACGTACCCGCCCCGGCAGGGGTGCGCGGGAACTTTCCGCCCCGCGGCGGCGTCTTAGTCGATAAGCAGCGCGGTTGGTGCTAGAATTTTAGCAGGTGCTGCAAAATTAGCAGGAGGCCGCGGTGAGACGCAACGCCCATCTGAACCTGAGCCGCCGCGAGCGGCAGATCATGGACATCCTGTTCCGCCGCGGGCGGGCGACGGCGGCCGAGATCCACGCCGAGCTGCCGGAGCGGCCCAGCTACTCGGCCGTCCGCGCCCACCTGCGCATCCTCGAGCAGAAAGGCCACGCCCGGCACGAGCGGGAGGATCTGCGCTACGTCTACCTGCCGCGGCAGCGGCCGGAGCGGGCGCGGCGCAGCGCGCTGCGGCACCTGGTGGACACCTTCTTCGGCGGCTCGGCCGCCGGGGCGGTGGCGGCGCTGCTGGACGGCGAGTCGGCCAAGCTCGCGCCCGAGGAGCTGGACCGGCTGGCGAAGATGATCGAGAAAGCGAAGACGGAGGGCGACTGAGATGTCGGAGACACTGGCGCTGGCGGTGAAGTCCACGCTGTTGCTGGCCGGCGCAGCCTGCGTCGCGGCGTTGCTGGGGCGCGCCTCGGCGGCGGCGCGGCACTTGGTGTGGCTGGCGGCGCTGGCCAGCCTGCTGCTGTTGCCCGTGGTCGAGCGCCTGACACCAGCGTGGCCGGTGGCGCTGCCCGCACGGCTGGCGGCGCCGCTTGACGCGGGGCGGGTGGTGCTGGACGTAGTGGAGCGCGGCGGCGAGGCACGACTGCCCTGGGCGGCGGCGCTCTGGGCGGTCTGGGCGGCCGGTTTTGGGCTGCTCGCCGGCCGGATGGCCCTGGGCTATGCTCGCGCCCGCTCGATTGCGCGCCGCGCCAGCCCGTTTCCGGACGCCGGAGACGGAGTCTGGCTGAGTCCGGAGATCTCCATGCCCGTGGTGTGCGGGTTGTGGAGGCCGGTGGTCCTGATGCCCCGCGAAGCCGCCGAGTGGCCTGTCGAGCGCCTTCGCCTGGTGATGAAGCACGAGCGGATGCACATCGCCCGCCACGACACGCGCACGCAGGCGCTGGCGCAACTGGTTCGCGCTCTGTACTGGCCGCAGCCGCTGGCCTGGTGGGCGGCCGTCCGGATGCGCAAGGAGGCCGACCAGGCCTGTGACGACGGCGTGCTCGCGCAAGGGGAGGCGGCCGCGGTTTACGCCGGCCACCTGGTGGAAATCGTCCGCGGCCTCGGGTCCGGGGACCGCATTCTGGAAGGAGGAATTGCCATGGCTCGTATTTCCGAACTGGAGAACCGTCTGAAAGCAATGTTCAACCCTCATCGCAGCCGCCGTGGAGCCGGCCCGCGGTTGATCGTGGCCGCCGGAATCGGCGCGGCCGCGCTGTTGTTGCCGGTGGCCGCCCTGCGCTCGGCGAACCAGGACACCGGCGCCGGCATCACCGGCGTGGTTCGCGACGCCAGCGGCGCGACCGTACCGCGGGCCCGGGTGACCCTCGCTATGCCCGGCCGCGACCGCAAGGAGTTCGCCCTCACCAGCGACGCCGGAGACTTCTCGTTCCGGCCCCTGCCCGAGGGAACCTACAGTCTTAGCGTGGCCAAGCCGGGCTTCGCGCTGCTGCGCCACGAGGGCATAGTGGTCCCGCTCGGCCAGATGGTGCGGGTGGAACTCGTGCTCAACCTCGGCCAGGTGGTCGAGACTCTTGAGGTGAAGGGCGAGCGCCCGTCGGCCGCGCCAGTGGTGGCTGCCGGAGCCGGACCGCCCACGCGCATCCGCGTCGGCGGCAGCGTGCAACAGGCCAAGATGGTGAACATGGTGAGGCCCTTGTACCCTGCCGACTGCAAGGCCGAAGGCGTGGAGGGCACGGTGCTGCTGCGGGCGGTCATCGGGCTGGACGGCTCGGTGCTGAACTTGCAGCCGATTAACGAGCTGGTGGACCGCCGGCTGGTGGAGGCGGCCACCGAGGCCGTCCGCCAGTGGCGCTACCAGCCGACGCTGCTCAACGGCCAGCCGGTCGAGATCATCACCGAAATCCAGGTGAACTTCACCCTCCAGAAGTGACCCGCAATTTCGGTGACAGGCTACGCTTTCACCAATTTAGTGTGGGCCGCGGCAGATGAAATTAGTGAAAGCGTAGCCTGTCACCGAATTACGGCGGCGCACAGGGCCCGCACCAAGCCAGCCCCGAACTCGATCCGGTCCTCCACCGTGGGCGGACGGCCGAGTTTGGGGCTGGAATCCACCATCTGTTCCATCAGGAACGCGGGGACGCTTCTTTCGTGAAACAGCGCTTGGTCCACGCTCATGCGGCCCTTCATGCCTGGAGTGGTGGTGGCGGGCGCGTCGCGAGGACCGTTGGGAGAATGGAAGCTGGCGCCGTCCACCAGCAACTTCCACAGCCGCTCGGCCAGGTGGCGGACTGCCGGCGGTCCCTGAATGAAATCCGCGGACTCGGTGTTGTGCAGAGTGAGGAAAAGGTCGATGCGGCGGCCTGCATCGATCCACTCCAGAACAGCCCGGCGCTGCGCGTGGATTTCCGGCATGAGGCGGGCGTCCATCGCGTCCCAGTTGCGGTTCAGGTCGTAGCCGTGGGCATTGAAGCGCACGCCTCCCCGGAAGACCCCGTCCGGATCCGCCATCGGAAACACCTTGAAGATGAACTCATCGCGTATCCGAACGGCTCCAGGATCGTTCGACAAAAGGAAGCGCAGCGCCCCTTCAGCCACCCAGGAGGCGCCCGACTCCCAGGCGTGTTGCCTGGCCATGAGCCAGATGACTTTCTTGGCGGGATCCGCGACTCCCGGATTGGTGATGGTAAGCAGCCGCATCGGCCGGCCTCCCACCGTCTTGCCGGTGATTGTCTCCCGAAGATGAGGGTGCTTGCGGAGACCGTCGAGTAGTTTTTTCAGGTGCCGATTGGTGTACGGAGCCTGGCGGGCGACCCACATGCGGTTCGCGGCCGGTTTGATGCGGAGCCGAATGGTGCTCGTATTGCCGTCCCATTCGGCGCTGTCGAAGTGGCGCCACGTCCGGTCATCGTAACTGTAAACCGGGCGCATGTTCCGCAGCCCCGCGCCGTTGTGAGGCCGGTAGTTGTACTCGCCCGCCAGGTCGGTCAGATCGATGACGAGCTCCCGGCCGGCGACTCCATCCAGGCGGAAATAAAACCAACTCGGCTGCCGGTTTCGCTTGTCCTGGTCGGTTTCGCCCTGGACCGCGCAACGAAGATGGGTGTCGGAAACCCGTTCCACCTTTCCGACACTGCCGGCCTCAAAGTCGGCTGTAATCGTGACACCGAGCAACAGCAGAGCGAGCATGGGGGGCCTAAAAGACCAGCTTCAGGGACAATTGAATGTGCCGCGGGCCCCGGTCGGCGCTGTAGACGCCGAAGTTGGGGTCCACCTGCCTGCCGGCGGCGTCGAACCGAGCGCCGGTGTAAAGACCGGAGAACTGGGTGTGGTTGAACGCATTGAAGAACTCGGCGCGGAACCGGAGGAAGCGCTCCTCCGAAAACAGAGGCACTCGCTTGCTGACGTTGATGTCCCAGTTGTTGGTCCCCGGCCCGCGCAGAATGCCGACGCCGGCGTTTCCGAAGCCACGCACCGGGGTGCGCTCGAAGACGTCGGTCCTGAAGTTGCGGTAGAAGTCGCGCTCGCTCTTAGCGAGCCTGGGGTTGCCGATGACGGTGATCCGCGAGCCTTCCGAAGATCCGGTGATATCGGCCCCATCCACCGTGCTGAAACCGGGCGTGAAGGGCGCGCCGCTGATGAAGGACGTGATGCCGGCGACCTGCCAGTTGTCCAGCACCCAGCCGGCCGGTTTCCAACCTATCCTGGCGCCGACCCTGGGCAGGTCATACAGGTAGTTGACGACGAAGGTCTGGCTGCGATCGAATCCCAGCGGTCCGTAGTTGCGCTGGCGCGGCGCGAAATAGGGGCTGACGGAACTGGTGTCGCTCTCGGCCACCCCCAGCACCTTGGCAAAGGTGTAGGCCAGACCGAATTGCAGGCCGTGCGTGAAGCGACGGTTGACCGCCAGTTGCAGCGAGTTGTAATTCGAGCTGCCGGCATGTTCATTGACGTTCAGGTCCCCGTAGCCCTGGTAGGGCCGCAGGAAATTGTCGGGCAGGGGGCGGCCGGGCTGAGTCGGGTCCTCATTCTTCGGATCGAACCGGGCGTACATCGGGATCGGGTTAATGTTGCTCCGCAGGAACAAGTGCCGCGAGAGCGCACCCACGTAGGAGGCGTCGATCACCGTGGACCGGATCTGATGCTGGAGGCCCAGGCTGAAGTTCATTGTGCTGGTGGTCCTGTGGCGGCCGAACAGAGCGCTGACGCTGGAAGGCCCGATGGCCCCGCCGCCCTGGGCGTAGGTGTCCAGGCTTCCGTAGTAGAGCGTGGGGGTGTAGGAGATGGGCGGGTTGCCGATAGTTCCGCTGAAGGGGTTATTCTGCCCCGTGTCGTAGAACATGCCCCAGCCCCCTCGCAGTGCCGTCTTGCCACTCCCGAACAGGTCATAGGCGAACCCGAACCTGGGTCCCAGCACCAGCCATGCTCGCGTGTACAGCCCCGCCGGATAGCCGTTGATACCCCCGACGGCCATGCCGTTGGCGGGATCGCCGATCCCCGGCACGTACTGCCCGATCAGCGGCGGAATCGCAAGCTTGCCGCTGATGGGGTCCTTGGCCACTCTGCGCCCGCTGGGATCGCGAGCCGGAACATAGAGAGCGGGAGTTCTCTTGGGATCGAAGAGCGAGGGATCGAAGGTCGCGGCCAGCTTGCCGAGTTCCTTGATCGGAGGCATGTGGTAAGAGCGAACACCGAAATCGAGCGTCAGCCGCCTGGTCAACCGCCAGTTGTCCTGCACGAACCATTCGGCCTGCCAGAATTGTTGCCGGGTGAGGTTGCGCCGCGAGGTCTCCGAATAGGAGCGGAAATTGCCCAGCAAGGCGTTGGCGAAGCTGTGCCCCGAATCAAACGGGTTGTTAGTGTCGCGGCTGAAGTCGAAGGCCCCCCGGAAGGCGCCGCCGGTAGGCGCCTCCGCCAGCGTCCGTTCCAGCGAGAACCCTGCCTTCATGGTGTGCGAGCTGAACACCTTGCTGATCTGGTCGGTCCAGGCGTGAACGGGATTCCTGTAACGGTTGGGAATCTGCGGGGGCAGGCTTAGGCTCGCCGGGCTGGCCGGCTGGCCTCCAAAGGTCACGTTGGGAACGTAATCCGCGCCGGCGAGGTTGTCTTTGAACCACTCCGCCGGGTTCCCCAGTTTCGACCGCGCCACCAATTGCTTCTCCACGTAGTCGAAGTCGCGGCTCACCTTGGTGTTGCCATAAGTGGTCTCGTTGACCAGAGTCGGCGAGAAGGTCTTGGTTACATTAAACAGGTGTCCGCGGCCGGTGTTCCACACGTAAACCTCGGCCAGCAGATAGTTGACGCCGCCGGTCTTCCAGTCGTCCCACACCAGGTACTTCGGATCCTTGTCCCGTCCGTAGCGGTAGTAGACGCGCAGAGTCGGCGTGAGATTGGCGTCGGCCCGGAGCATATCGTTTCGCCGGGGGGTGTCTCCGCTGTAGACGGAACGGTGATTGCGGCGGTAGAGGTTTCGCGGATCGGGATCGGTGTAGTTGGGGAGCGGGAAGAAGTTCAAGATCCCCTGGCCCAGCGAGTTGAAGCGGTCTCTGGGGATCACGTTACCGGGGAAGGGCCGTCCCGCCAGCGGATCGGTCACCGGAATGAGCGCGCCGTTGACGTCACGGCTCCCAGAAAAGTCGCCGCGGCGCTCCAGTTCCGTCGGCATGTTGACGAACTTCACCCCGTAGTCCCTCTTCACACCGGTGTATTCCTGGGACCAGAAGAAGAAGAACTTGTCTTTGTTTCCGCTGAACTTGCCGGGGATGTAAGCGGGGCCGCCGATCGAATAACCGCTGATGCGGTAGCGGTAAGGCGACTTCGCCGTGCCCGTGCGGTTGTTGAAGAAGCTGTTGGCGTTGAGATTCTCGTGGCGGTAGAAGTTGTAGCCGCTGCCGTGAAAATTCCGCGTGCCGGACTTGGTGACCACGCTGATAGCGCCGCCGCTGTTCCGCCCGTATTCCGCCTGGTAGTTGCTGGTCAGGATGCGGACCTCGGCGATGGCGTCCATGTTGGGCATGAAGGGCATGCTCCCGTTGGAGTGCGTATCGTGATCCACCATGCCATCCACCGAAAAGTTCTTCTGATTGTCGCGGGACCCGTTGATGTAGATGTTCGTGTTCGAGGCATTGGTGGTGGTGTCGCGCGCGCCTTTCGTATCGACGACACCCGGAATCGTTTGCAGCAACGCGAAGAAATCCCGGCCTTTGAGGGCGATATCGTTAAGCTGGTCGCCGGTGACGAGGCCCGCCCGTTCGGCGCTGGCCAACTGGATCGCTCCGGCCTCGGCCACCACGCTGACCGAGTCCTTGACTTCACCCAGTTGCAGCGCCAGCTTTCCGAGCGTCCGGATCTCACGCGAAGTGACCACCAGGTCCTTCATCTGCAGCGCTTTGAATCCGGGCGCTTCGATACTTAAGCCGTAGCTGCCCGGGGGCACGGTGGGGAAGACGAAATGGCCGTCCGTTCCGGAGGAGGCCGTCAACGCCGCGCCCGTCCCCTGGTTGGTCAACCGGCAGGAGGCCCCGGGGATCGCGGCGCCAGTCGGGTCCGTCAGTTCACCGCTGACGGAACTGGAAACGGTTTGTCCAACGCTGAAGCAGGGAATGAGCAGCAACACGGCTGCACTCGCAATCAGTCGCATGGAAGAACCCTCCCTTCTGGCATTGATCTTACACCTTGAAGAAGATCTTGCGGCGGTAGAGCCAGTAGCAGGCGTACCACATGATGAGCGTGACGGCCAGGGCCTGGGCGGCCGGGGCGATAGCGCCCAAGAACTGGAAACGGCCGGTGAAGGCGGCCAGCGAGCGGTCGAGCCAGCCGCGCAGCATCTGCATCAGCATGTAGATGAAGATCGAGTTCATCCCGACAACCACCAGCGGGAAGGCCGGCCGGCGCCAGCCCCTCAGGTCGAAGAACCAGAAGAACATTGCCACGCCCAGCACGACAAACGCGGTGTGCCAGAAGGTGAACGAGACGGTCCAGGCCTTGTGAATGATAGGGTTCAGTGTGGCGAGTGCAATTGCCGCCCCGAGGCAGCCGAGCGCCGCGCCGAGCAGCACCCTGAGCTTGTCCGCCTGGGTGGTCGGCCCCAGCAGCAGCTTGCCGGTCCAGGCCCCGGCGAGCACTGTCACCGTGCTGCCGAGGAAGTTGATGGTGGCCCAACTGCCGGCGTGGTTGAGGCCGAACACCGCCTTGTCGATCACCACACCGATGTTGTCGCCGGGCGAGAACGGGCCGGCCGAGCCGGGGAACAGCACGTAGAGGCCCCAATTCACCAGCATCAGCGCGGCGGCGGCCACCGGCTGCCAGCGCGCTCGCAGTTGGAGGATGAGGAAGCAGCAGAAGTAGGACAGGCCGAGCTGGGTGAGGGTCTCGTAGGGTTCATGGCGCCAGCGGCCGGCGTGCAGGGTGGTCAGGAACTGGCCGAGCAGGATGAGCTTGAAGGCGCGCAGGGCGGCGTGCCGCAGATTGTCGCCG
The DNA here is from genome assembly GCA_038060875.1 of Acidobacteriota bacterium. Taxonomy (GTDB): domain Bacteria; phylum Acidobacteriota; class Terriglobia; order Bryobacterales; family Bryobacteraceae; genus JBBTDS01. The sequence continues at coordinate 14,708 of JBBTDS010000127.1, forward strand.
AAGGTGGCCCCAAGCGCGGCGCGGCGGGCCAGCGCGAACGGCAGCGAGGCGCCCACCATGAACATGAAGGAGGGCATGATCAGCTCCCAGATGATCAGCCCTTCCCATTTCACGTGGTGGAACTGGGAAGCGACGGATTGGAAACGGGGCTCCTTGATCAGCGCCCCGAGACCGAAGCCCCCGGAAGCCAGGACCAGCATGACGAAGCCGCGCATGCTGTCCAAGGCAACGCAGCGCTGGGGCGAGGATGAATCTGCCGGCATAATTCCCTCAGCGGAGCACGCCCATCGGCGGGACCCTGCGGCCGTCCCGGAGACGGTGCTCCGTTCCTCCGAAGTTGACGATGATCTCGGCGCCCGAGCGCCAGCGGGTGCGCTGCACCGCGTGATCGGGAGTCATAAACTCGTGTGACAGCATTTCATCGTATCCCAGTTTGCGCGCCGACTGGAAGATCTTCTTGTAGCTTTCGGCGACGCGCGACTTGATTTTGCCCCAGCCTTCCTGGTCGAACATGTACATGGGGGGCGTAGCGTAGAGGATGTTGAACAGGTCGCGCCGGTCCCAGACCTCGGGCGCCTTGTTGTTGTAGTCGCCCCAGTACCACTGCGACACAACGCAGTCGTGGTAGACCAGCTCCCAGAGCGGCACGCGGTAGAAGTGTCCCACCTGGAACTTGAGGAACTCGGGTGTCGGCGGCTTGTACTTCACCATGTCGCGGCCGGCGTCGGGCAGGCGGTAGCGGCCGAGGCTCAGCATCCCCTCGTAGTAGCTGACGTGGGGGACCGAGGGGTCGATGCCGGTCTCGGCGCCGCCGACGAGCTTCAGCTCCTTCGCGACGTACTCGAGCAGCGCCATTTTGTGGCGGCGGTAAGGGTGGGCGGCGAGATCGTCGGGCCAGCCCTCTCGGCGAAGGCTGGCGGGAGCTTCCGGCGGCCACACGTCGGAGTAGATTGGGCGACATAGCCGCCCTTGTCAAGCAAGACGTAAGTGAGCTGGCGCGGGTAGCTGAAAGCCCGGCGCGAGGCGTCCCAGAGCGGGCGGATAAGAAGGCCCGTGCCCTCGCGGCGGGTGATGTCTATGCGGGCGTCGTCGGGTGTGCCGATGATGGCCATAATGCCGGCGCCGCTGGCGTCGTCGGCCACGCCGAACCAGGGCATGCAAATGCCGTGGCCGCCGTAGGCGATGAACTGGTGCGGGGCGATGGCAGGATCGTCCACCGGGTAGAGGATGCCCTCGTTCATCGGCACGACGAGGTGGGTTCCTTTGCCGGTGGCGAACGGGTGCGAGAAGGCGACCGGCTTGGCGACCGGCCCACTGGCGCTCAGCAGCACTTCGATCTCGGGCTGCTGCATCGACAGAGTGATCGTAGCGACGAGGCGCAGGTTGTTGACGCGATCGAGCGCCTCGACTTCGAGGCCGGCGGCCGTTTGCCGGACGGCGCTGACCGCGATGGCGTCGCCGAACGGCTGCTGGTTCCACTGGCGGCGGACGCGGCGGTCGGTCACCTCGATCGCGCCGGTGGCCGGATCGAGGCGCACATCCAGGGCGCCGTTCCGCAACCGCAACGGCTCGGCGCTCCAGCACGGGAGCGCGAGCAGAAGAGCGGCCACCAACACGGCGCGGCTCATGAGGCATATCCTACCTGCCGGGCGGGGCGTGGGACAATGGCGGGCTGCAAATTTGCAACCCGACTTCCCCCGCCTGCCTCCGAGCCGCTCGTCCCCGCTGAGGTCATTGAACGGCGCATTTTCCTGATCCGGGGACAGAAGGTCATGCTCGACCGCGACCTGGCTGAGCTCTACGGGGGTACCCACCTTCCGGCTCAACGAGGCGGTAAAGAGGAACCGCAACCGCTTCCCCGAGGACTTCATGTTCCAGCTCACCCCTCAGGAGACCCTGGCTTTGACATCGCAATTTGCGATGTCAAAAAGAGGCCGGGGAGGAAGGAGAACCCGTCCCTATGCCTTCACTGAGCAAGGTGTGGCGATGCTGTCCAGCGTCCTCAACAGTGAGAGAGCCGTCCTGGTGAACATCGCCATCATGCGCGCCTTCGTGCGGCTTCGCGAGATCCTCCCCACCCACAAGGACCTCGCGCGGAAACTGGATGAAATGGAGCAGAAGTACGACGCTCAGTTCAAGATGGTCTTTGACGCAATCCGCAGGCTCATGGAGCCAAAGGCGCGGCGCCGGCGCCCCATCGGCTTCATCCCGCCCGGCGGCGAGACCTAGCCATGTGTCTCCCAGCCAAGAACACCCCCCGCCGTCACACCCTGCCCTCTGGCAAGCACCTCAGGCTCTGCCGCTTCTCGCGCCGCTATATAGAGGGCCAGACGTTTGACGGTAAGCGTATCAAGGGGGGCGACACAGTGGGGGTCGTTCCTTAAGCCGCTCGGCGGACCATTTAGCGGCTTCGGGGGCGAGTTCCAACTCTCCCGAGTGGAAGTCGATGGCGTGGATGAAGCGCGGCGCTGACGTCACCCATTGAGTTCTTCAGTTGATGGATTGGCTGGCATCGTTCGTCACTCGATGGGGGGAGGGGCGGCGCCGCGCGGGAGGGAACTGGCCGGCAAGCCTGTCTTGCCGGCATAATGGGAGTGGCAACGCCTTCGGAAAGGAGCGGCAGCAATGGCCCGCTGGTTGGAAGTGGACGGTGACGGCGCGCTGACTGTTCCGCCAGAGGTTTTGGGACCTGTCAAGCGCCACACCCGCTATAGCGCCGAGCAGCACGGGGATGTGCTGCTCCTGCGTCCGGAACGTGGCGAACCCTTTTGGGCCAGCGCCACCCCGGAGCAGCGGGCGGCGAGATTCCGCAGGTGGGTTGGCACCCACTGGGGCGGGCCGGGGCTGCCGGCCGAAGCTTTACGGCGCGAGAACTTCTACGACTGATGGCGGCACACCTCATCGACAGCAACATCCTCCTCAAAGGTCATCGGCAAACGAGTCCACGGCGCGCGACTGGCCGCTGTCATGCGCGCACACTCGGTGTCGCACGTCCTCACTTTCAACACCGGAGATTTCCCGAGCGCGTACGGAGTAGTGGCCGTTCACCCCAGTGCCGTTGAGTAGGGAAGGCGGGCCGGGTCGCGCTCCTCACCAAGCCACCATGGCGTCTTCGAAGATGCGAGATTGACAGGCAAGAATGCCTGTCCTACCAGGCCGCCATGGCGTCGGCAAAAACCCGGGTCAGGTCGTCGGGGCCGGCGGGGCGCGGGAGAATGGCGGGTGGCAAATTTGCCACCCTACCCGCACATGCCGTTCATCGAGCCCACGCCATGAGCAGACCCGAACATCCCCCGCCCGCCTCCCCGCCGCTCGTCCCCGCCGAGGTCATCGAACGGCGGATTTTCCTGATCCGGGGACAGAAGGTCATGTTGGACCGGCACCTGGCCCAGCTTTACGGCGTGACCACCGGGAATCTGAATCTCGCGGTACGGCGCAACAAGGAAAGGTTTCCTGAAGACTTCATGTTTCAGATCACCAAGGATGAAGCGCAAAACTTGAGATTGCACTCTGCAACCTCAAGTTGGGGTGGCCGGCGGTACTTGCCCTATGCCTTCACCGACCAGGGTGTCGCCATGCTTTCCAGCGTGCTGCGCAGTCAGCGCGCGGTCCAGGTCAACATTCAGGCAAGGAGGCCTAGCCGCTGCCGGCGGGCTTGAGGTGACAGGCAGGAATGCCTGTCCCACCAGGCCACCGGAGACAGGCAAGAATGCCTATCCTACCAGGCCATCGCGTCGGCGAAGATGCGGGCCAGGTCGTCGGGGCTGGCGGGGCGGGGGCAGAGCTTGGTGACGCGGTGCTGGGGCAGCGTGCCCTCGACCAGCGCGGGGATGTCCGCCGTGGTGTAGCCGACTCCGGCGAGGCCGTTCGGCACGCCCAGGTCGCGCATGAATTCCAGGACCCGGCCGGCCAGGATCTTGCCGGCGTCGTCCGGCTTCGCCCGTGAGATATCGGCGCCGAGCGCCTCGGCCACGCGCAGGTGACGTTCCGGGCAAGCGGGCGCGGCGAAGCGAACAACCGCCGGCGTGTTCAGGATGACCGAGAATCCGTGGGGCACCAGGGGATGATCCACCGCGTAGCCCGGCGGGCGATAACTGCGGACCAGTCCGGAGACTGGATACGACATGCCGTGGGGCAGATGCACGCCGGCGTTGCCGAAGCCGATGCCCGCGTAGGCGGCGGCCAGCAGCATGGCGCCGCGCGCGTCGTCGTCGCCCGGGTCGGCCACCGCCCGCCGCAGGAACGCCGCCACCAGCCGCAGCGCCTCCAGGCTCCACACATCGCTGATCGGGTTGGATCCCTGGTAGGTGGTGCGCAGCGCCGGCCGCTCCGGCCGCGGGCGCTGGTCGAACGGCAGGGCGGTGTAGGACTCGGCCGCGTGGCTCAGCACGTCGAGGCCGGTCGAAGCGGCCACGCCCGGCGGCAGCGTGCGCGTGTTCTCCGGATCGATGAGCCCGAGCGACGGCTTGAGGAGACGGTGGGCGATGCCGACCTTGGCATGCATCCGCGTGAAGTCGAAGATGACCACGCCGGTCGTCTCGCTGCCGGTGCCCGCGGTGGTCGGGACCGCGATCAGTGGCTTCAGCGGGCCGGGAACGGGCAGGCCCTTGCCGATCGGCGCGTGGACGTGGTCGAGCAGCTCGCCCGGATAACAACTGAACAGGTTGGCCGCCTTGGCCGTGTCCATGGTCGAGCCGCCGCCCACGGCGACGAAGGCGTCGAAGTCGCCGGCCTGCGCCGCGCCGATGGCCTCGAGCAACGACTCATCGGTCGGCTCCACGCGCACGCGATCGAAGAGCGAAAAGCGGACGCCGTTCTCCTCGAGCGATTCCAGCACCGTGGCCACCGGCGGCAGATTGCGGAGGTTGGGATCGGTGAGCACCATGACGTGCCGCTTGCCCTGGTCCGCCAGCTCGGCGCCCACCTCGCGGGTGACCCCGAAGCCAAACCGGATGGCCGAGGTCGCCATCTCGAAGGCGTATTCGTTGTTCATGCTATTGACTCCGTGGATGTCTCCCGATGTCCGGCCACGTGGCCGCTCTGACGACCGGGTGGGCGCCGGCTAGTTCCGCGGTGGGGAACCGTACCGTCAGCTCGCGTTTCTCGCCGGGCAGCAGCGCAAAGTAGTTGTCCTGCCAGTAGCAGGGAGTGACTTCCTCGCCGCGCTCGCCCTTGGTCACCGCCAGGTGGATGAGAAACGCCAGCCGGTTCGTCGGGTTTTCCACCGTCACCCGGCCGACGGTTTCCTCGCCCGCCGTCTCGAAGCGAGACGCCGGCTTGAGGCTCACCGGCGCGAGCCTCACCAGGGCGGTGTAGTCCGGGTGGGATTTCGAGTCGATATAGAATGAGCCGTCGCGCGAGCCCTGGCCGCCCGGAATCTCAGGCACGGTCGATAGCCAGTAGAAGTTGTCCGAGATCAACTTGTCGGAAGCGTCCGCGAGCTTCAGGCTAAGGAAGAACGTCTTGCCGATGTCCGGCGGCCAGGTGACGGTGAACGCGCGGGTCTTGCCGTCGGCGGCCACATCGACGGCAGCGGTCCTCGAGAAGCGCTCCTTCAGGTCGAGGTCGAAGACGCGGGCGCTCACCCGAAGACCGCGGAAGTCGCGGTAGTAAGTGCTGACGGCCCACACCGAATGGTCGTCGTAAGAATACTGCGCGTGCAGCGGCTCGCAGGCTTTCTTGGCGCCGTAATAAGCGCCGCCGGCCATCAGGTACCAGTCGATGTACTGCCAGGTGGGCGAGGCGGGCCAGGCGGCGTCGTACTTCCAGGCGGTGATGCCGGTGGCCGCGTACTTGTTGCGGGCGAAGGCTTCGTACATGCCGCGCGCGCTCTCGTAGTTCATCGCCTGGGCCTTCATGCAAAAGTCGTCGATGCCGGCAGCCTTGCCGTAGCGCGCGTCCAAGGCCTTGAGCAGCGCGTCGTAGTAACGGCCGCCTTGGATCACCGTGTGAAACGACCACGCCTCCGACCACGGCGGCCACAGGTCGCGCTCCGGCATCATCTTCCGCATGCTTTCGACCGGGGCCACCGAGCCGCCGATGCCGCCCGACTGCGCGAAGCCCCAGGCGCCGGCTTCCTTGTTGCGGTAGTAGTGCGAGGGCGTGCCGTAGGTCCAGAGCTGCCGGGTGCCGGTGCGGGTGCCGCCGGTCTTGAAGCGGTCGTTGACGTCGAAGGCGCCCGAATGCGGCTGGTAGGTCCGTTCCGGAGTGTACTCGGCGATAAGGTCGCGGTAAGCCTTGTCAAGCGTGGGCGTGGGGAACGTCTCGTCGTGGCCGAGGAAGTGCACCAGGCTGGGATGATTGCGGATGCGCAGCATCATGTCCTTGATGCACGCCACGGCCAGCGGCTCATCGGGGATGTTGCGGCCGAAGATCTGCTGGGTGACCATCACGCCGTGCCGGTCACACAGGCTGTAAAACTCGTCCGTTTCGCGGATGGAGAAACCCTCCGAGCGGAGCATGTTGAGGTTGGCCTCGCGGGCGTACCGGATGAGCGCGTCGTAGCGGCGGGTCGAGAAGCGCAGCAGCATGTCGGAGGTCATCCAGGCGCCGCCGCGGATGAGTATGTTACGGCCATTGACGCGGTAGCCGCGCCAGCCCTCATCGTTGATGTAGGTGGTGGCTTCGCGGATGCCGAAGCGCACCTCGGCGGAATCGGAGACCTGCCCGCCCGCGCTGAAGCGCAGCCGCAGGTCGTAGAGTTCCTGTGCGCCGACCGGGTGGGGCCACCAGACGCGCGGCTGGGCGATCGTGAGCGCCTTCGCCTTGACCAGCTTAGTCTCACCGGGCGCCAGGCGCACTGGCTCGGAAAAGGCGATCTCTTCTATCTGGCCGTGCAGTTCGCCGGACACCTCACGCGCGCTTGTGTTGGTGAGCTCGGCTGAGACTGTGAGGCGGGCGGAAGCAAGCGACGGCAGTTCGAGCTTCGTGGAAACGTAGGGATGCCGCAACACCACCGGCCCGGTGGCAGTGACGTAGACGTCCTGCCAGATGCCCATGTTCATGTCGGGCGGCTGCGGATTGTGATCGTCCCAGCCGGTCGTGGCCTGGATCTGCTTGGTGCCATAAGTGAGGTTCGGGATGAGGCCGGGCGGGATGATCTCGACCGCCAGGTAGTTCTTCTCGCCGGCGCGCGCGACGCCGTTAACCGGGAACTCGAAGCGGCGGAACATCCCGATGACGTCCTTCGCGTCGGCGATCTGGCGGCCGTTGAGCCAGACGTTGGCCTGGTAGTTGATCCCGTCAAGGTGCAGCCGGAGATGCTTGCCCTTGTAGCCGGGCGGGATGACGAACTCGGTGCGGTACCACCACGGCGGGCGGAAGGGACTGTCCTCCAGCATCACCAGCCATCGTCCTTCCTTGAAGCCGGGGATCGACTTGAAATTGAGGCCGTAATAGGGGTCGGGATAGACCTTGCTCTCCACCAGCGCGGCCAGCACCGTGGTGGGAACGGTGGCTGGGAGCCACCCCTCGGGTCGAAACGCGTCCGTGGAGAGCATGGCGCCTCTAGCGCTGACCTTGGTCGAGGACTGGATGAACCAGCCGCTACGCAGGGCGAGCTTATCGGTCGCACTAAGCGAGGCCACGGCGGCCGCGAGCACTGCGATTGTCTTCACGGCTGCACCTCCGGCAGCAGGGGAACGGTTGAGAGGGTCGCAATAGCGCCCGGCTCGATGAGCACGTCGGCGGCGGGCGCCGCGAGCACCGCGTTCTCGCGGTAGGGATCGGTCACTTCGAGATAGCGGAACGGCGCGCCCTTCCAATCGACGCTCACTCGCTGGGGTTGGAGCGAGCGGTTGAGGACGACGAGGGTTCTCTCGCGGTCGCCGGCGAACGCGGTCACCAGCAGATTCGGGTTCGAACTGGTGGCCTCCACGCGCGCCATGCCCTCGCGGATGCGGCGGCTGTACGCGCCGAAAACGCGAAGCTGATAGCTTGATGGCGCGGGGACGAAGCCGCGCGCCGGGTCGGGCACGAACAGGCTGCGCGTGGCGCCGTAAGTGGGCTGCTCGACGTTCAGCAGCAGCCAGCAGTAGAGCAGCGCCGAGGCGTTGGCGATGGTCAGGTTCTTGTGGTAGAGCTGGCCCACGCCGAACGCCAGGCGGTAGCTGAGGATCTGGTACGGCGCCTGGTTGATCGAGATTTCGGTCGAGAGGAACGGCTTGCCGGCGGCGGCTTGCGACCACTCCGTCAGCAATGCGTCGAAGCCGTCGGGGTCAGTCAGGAACTTCTGGTAGTCGTACATGTGGGAGGCGCTGTAGTCGATGGCCGACCAGACGGCGTCGGAGGCGCGAAACGCGCGGGCGCTCTTGATGCCCGCGGCGACCGAGGAGGCGTCCTGCATGTGGATCTTGACGGCACGGAAGCCGGCGCGGTCGAGTTCCTGCCGCAAGCGCAGCGTCATGGCGTGCCAGACCTCGGGCGGCTGCGAGCGCTCGTTCTGGATGCCGACGATGTCGGGCGGGGCGCCGGCGCGATCGCGGGAAAGCTGGCAGTAGCGGACGATGGCACGCGCGTACGGTTCCGGATCGGCCACCTTGCCGTCGCGGCGCGCCCAGACGGGGACTTCCCAGAACTCGAACAGCACGCGCGCGCCGACGCGGCGCACCGCCTTGAGGTACTCGAAGTCGCTGACTTCGCCGTTGGGGAAGTTGTCGCCGTAGTAGTGCGGGGTGGCGTCCTCGGGGCGGTCCCAGTTGGTCATTTCGGTGTTGAGCCGCACGCCCATCGGGTACTCGCGGTGCAGGAGCAGGTTGTACTCGCGCAGGTAGCGCCACCAGCGGCGCCGGCCCTCGGAGCTGAGCTCGCGCCAGGCCATCGGCGTGGTGATGCCGCCGAAGCCGAGCATGGTTTGATGGCGCCCGGCCGGGTCCACGCGGATTACCGCGCGGGCAGCTTCGGGCTTGGCCAGTGAGCCTTCGATGCGGCCCTGCTGGCCGGTGAATGCGAGCTGGTGGCGGCGCACATCGAACAGGCAGGTCTGGCGCGCGGCCTGCTGACCGTTGACGAAGACCGCCAACCCCAGGCGGTGATCCAGCACGACCTTGATGCTCCGCAACGGCGCGGCGTACGGGGCCGACTCCTCCAGCCAGGTGCGCTCGGGGTGGCGCTTGGGAACGGGCTGATCGCTCAGGCCGAACGAATCGTAGAACCGCTGCGAGACGCGCACCTGCGCGCGGTCGGCGCGGACGGTGAAGCCGGCGCGCTCGCCGGTGAAGATCCACTCCAGCGCGCCGTCGCCGGGTTCGAAGCGCTCCAATACCAGCGTGCGCTCGAAGAGGGCCGGGAGGTATTCGTCGAAATAACGGCGCGGCAGCTCGGCGCCGCGGCCCCAGACCAGGATCTTCACAGCCGAGGTGTCGAAGCGAAAAGTCTCGGCGCCAAAGGCCAGCAAAGGGAGGACAGCCAGCGACAACGCGCGCACCCGCATTTGAAGATGATAACCTGAACTGCCAATGGGCAACGGAACGCACGGACTGGTGCGCGGCTTCGGCCTGTTGCAGGCCACCGCGCTGAACATGAGCAACATGGTCGGCATTGGGCCGTTCATCACCATCCCGGCCATCCTGGCCTCGATGGGCGGGCCGCAGTGCATGCTGGGCTGGATACTGGGCACGCTGCTGGCGCTTTGCGACGGGCTGGTGTGGAGCGAGCTGGCCGCGGCCATGCCCGGCACGGGCGGCACCTACCTTTATCTCCGCGAGGCCTTCACCAAGACGCGCCTGGGCCTGCTGTTCCCCTTCCTGTTCGTCTGGCAGTTCATCTTCAGCGGGCCGCTGGAGATCGCCTCGGGCTTCATCGGCTTCGCGCAGTACGTCGGCTTCTTCTGGCGCTCGATGGGCGTTTTAGAAGCCAAGCTGCTCGCGGTGGCGGTGGGCGCGCTGGTGCTGGCGATGCTCTACCGCGGCATCACCGCGGTGGGCCGGCTCACGGTGGTGCTGTGGGCGGGCATGCTCGTCACCGTCACCTGGATCATCGGGAGCGGCCTCGCCAACTTCAACCCCGCACTGGCGTTCGACTACCCCGCGAACGCCTTCACCTTCTCCACCGGTTTTTTCCTCGGTCTCGGCGGGGCGATGCTGATCGCCATGTACTGCTTCCTGGGCTACTACGACATCTGTTACGTCGGCGGCGAAGTGCGCGAGCCGGAGCGGGTGATGCCACGTGCCATCATCTACTCGGTGCTGGCGGTGGCCGCCATCTACTCGCTGATGACCCTGTGCATCATCGCGGTGGTGCCGTGGCGGGAAGCGATGGCATCGAAGTTCATCGTGGCCGAGTTCATGCAGCGGCTGTACGGCAACTGGGCCGGCGGCGTGGTCACGGTGCTGATTCTGTGGTCGGCCTTGGCCTCGGTGTTCGCGCTCACGCTGGGCTACAGCCGCATCCCGTATGCGGCCGCGCTGGACGGCAACTTCTTTCGCGCCTTCGGCCGCCTGCATCCCAAGGGCAACTTCCCACACCTGTCGCTGGTGGTGATCGGCGGGCTGTCGATGGCGGCCAGCCTGCTCACGCTGGAGACGGTGCTGAAGGCGCTGCTCACGGCCCGCATCCTGATCCAGTTCATCGGCCAGATCGCGGCGCTCGACTTCATCCGCCGGCGGCGCCCCCAGATCCGCCGGCCGTTCCGCATGTGGCTCTATCCGCTGCCCAGTTTGATCGCGCTGGTTGGCTGGAGCTACGTCTTTCTGACTTCAGGTTGGAGGTTTATCGTGTTCGGAATACTGATTCTGGTGAGCGGCATCGCCGCGCACCGTTTGTGGCAGAAATCGGCGGCGCGCCTGGTCTCGCTCGGCTTGCTGGCGGCGTCCATCAGCCCGATGCTCGCGCAGCGAATCGTGACCGTGCGGCCCAAGGAGATCGACGACGTGCTCGTCAATCCCGGCATCGGCTTCATGACCTTTCAGCGTTTCAACGGCGACGAGCTGAACGTCGGGTTGAAGTGGACCGAAGGCTACCCGATCGTCTACCAGGAGTTCAAGGGCAGCCTGGAGAACAAGGACCACCCTATGACCTCGATCGCCTACTTCCGCGTTTACTGGAAGTTCATCGAGCCGGAGCAGGGCAAGTACGCCTGGGCGCTGCTGGACACCGCGCTGAAGACGGCCCACAGCCGCGGGCAGACGCTCATGCTGCGCATCGCACCGTACGGGACTACCAAGGACAACGACGTGCCGGACTGGTACCGCGCGCTGGTGGGGCCGGAGCCGAAGCTGCCGGTGCAGAAGTGGCGCACCGATCCCGAGGACCCCCGCTACGCGCTTCACTTCGGCAAGATGGTGCGCGCACTGGGCCGCCGCTATGACGGGCATCCGGACATGGAGAGCGTGGACCTCTCGATTGTAGGCGCCTGGGGCGAAGGCGCCGGCTCGGCGGATCTCACCGAGAAGACCCGCGAGGCGCTGGTGGACGCGTACCTGGAATCGTTCCGCAAGACGCCGCTGGTGATGCTGCTGACCGACGAGAAGACCAACAAGTACGGCATCTCCCAGAGGCCGGTCGGCTGGCGGGTGGACTGCCTCGGCGACATGGGCGGCTTCAACCCCAACTGGAACCACATGCTCGACTACTACCCGCAGGGCATCATTGACTTCGGCATGAAGGACGCCTGGAAGAAAGCGCCGGTGACCCTCGAGGTCTGCTGGGTGATGCAGCACTGGAAGAACCAAGGCTGGGACATCGACTACATCATCGACCAGTCGCTGAAGTGGCACATCTCGTCGTTCAACGCCAAGTCCTCCGCGGTGCCCAAGGAGTGGTGGCCGCAGGTCAACCGCTGGCTGAAACGGATGGGCTACCGCTTCGTGCTGCGCAAGTTCACCTACCCGGCTACCGTGCGCCCGCACGGCAAGCTGGAGTTCACAAGCTGGTGGGAGAACAAGGGTGTCGCGCCGTGCTACCGGCAATTCCCGCTGGCGCTGCGGTTGAAGAGCGCCGCCCGCGCCGATGTTCTGGTCACTGATGCCGACATCCGCGCCTGGCTGCCCGGCGACAATCTCTACGACGACGCGGTCTCGCTGCCGTTCGATATGCCCGCCGGCGAGTACGAGCTCGGGATCGCACTTCTCGACCCGGTGACGCACAAGCCCAAAGTGAAGCTGGCGATAGCGGGCGTCGATGGAGACGGGTGGTATAACTTGGGGAAGCTCTCCGTACAGTGACGGTTCCCAGGCTAGTGTCAATACTGTTCGCTTAAGGATCCTGATGGCCTTGGATAAGTTGACCCATGATGTCGAGGCGGCGCCGCGGGGGCGGCCCTCTGTACCAACATGACTGAGACACCTACCCGGCCCGCTGGGCGACGGCCTGGAATCCGCGGCGAGTGACGGTGGGTGCCTTGTACTACTGGTCAGGTTCCAGTTCCTGGAGCGCGCTTTCCTCCGCTGTCAAAATGAATAGGGTGTGGCTACTTTAGAACGACGCTCCAGTGGCCGGGATGGAGGCGTTGCTG
>JBBTDS010000128.1:0-1999 GCA_038060875.1 Acidobacteriota bacterium
CTAGCTTAGAGTTTTGCACATTACGCCACCGCTTTCGCCCATTCCATAAGGGGTTGGAGGATTTTTCGCGTGTGTGCATCCAGCCTGGGGTCGCTGAAAATCCTCTCGTGCCAGGTAGCTTGGCGCAGGGTTCGCAGAATGTCCTCGAAGGAAACCGTCGCTTTTCGTTTGTACCAGAGGCGCTGTAGAGTCGATTGGCTCGCCAGCCGATGACCGGACTGGGCGTACCAGAGTAAGGCCAGATCGTAGATATAGAAGATCAAGGGGGCCGTGCGCTGTGTGGCTTGGGGGACGCGGTTTTGTGGGTCTTCGAAGCCGAGGAACTGTTTCACATCGCGGAAGCAGACTTCCAGGGGCCAGCGCAGAGCGAAGGTTTCCAGTATCTGCGGGGGTGTGAGGGTGAGGTCGGTGGAGAAGAAGCAATCATCGCGGCGGCCGCCCTTGGGATCCCGCACCACGACGATGCGGAGCAGTTTCTGGCCCGCGCTGGAATACCACAACGCGTCAATGGAGTGATACCAGACTTTGACTTTGCGGCCATAGATCCGCACGGTGGTTTTGCTCCAGGGGCGGCGGCGATCTTGCGCCATCTGCTGGGGATTGGGCAAACGCCGACCCTTTTTGCGCCGGCGGCCGCGACCGGCGGTGCGGGCCGGTGGCGGCTCAAACAGGGCGGCCTTCATGGTCATGCGGCTGATCAACTCGGTATTGGCCGGCAGGTGGCGACTGATGGAGCCACCGGCATACGCGCTGTCGCCGAGGACTCTGAGTTTGCGCTGGCCGGCCCACCCGGCGACCAGTTGGATCATTTCCAAAGCCAGTTGCGGGCGAGTGCGATATTGCTTGTCGGTGGCTTGCCCGATTTGCTTGCGTTCGAGTTTGCCGCCACGGCCGGGAGCCAGTTTGGAGTTCTTTTGTTTGCGATACAGGCGGACGAGGATCGGCAAAGCCCAGGTCTTCTGTGGGGCGAAGGCGAAGGAGACGTGCAAGGAGAAGACCACCCAGTTGTGGCCGAAAGCAAAGAAGGGACGGCTCTGGGTGGAGCGCAGTGGGTCGTGGTGCATACCCGCGCCCCAGATGTGGCGTCCGGATTTGCGGGCCAGGGTGTCATCGACGGCGCCGACCAAAACCTCGGCACAAAAAGGTAACAGCAGTTGGAAGACCCGCTGGCCCAAATCATCGAGGTTCCAACGGGCCTGGCTAAAGAAGCGGTGAAACGAGCAGTAGTGTTTGAAGCGGCCCAGTTGAGCGGATTGAATGATGCGGGTCAGTGAGCGGCGGCCGGAACAGAGGATCCAGGCGCAGGTCAAAGCCCAGAAGGAGGAGAAACTGGGCTGGGTAAAGCAAGGCTGAAAAGCGAGCAGCAGGGGAGCAAAGGAGCGGACCAGGAGATCGGGCATAGAAGCCTCCGTTTAACCTTTCACTTCTCTTTATGAAAGCCAAAGGGCTCAAAAAAAAGCGCCTCAGCGCTTCTTGCGTTCTTCCAGCAGATGCTGGTTCAGCGTGGCGATCTGCTTGAGCCATTTTCGAATTTCGGCGAATCGGCGGATCCCTTCCTCCACCTCTTGTTTCAGGTGGGCGGGTACGGTGATCTGGCGTACCCGCCGGGCTCCTGCGCTGACCGAGAGAATCCAGATCGGGCCGTGGCCTTTGCCTTTACCCTTTTCGCAAAAGCGGCAACCGGGCTTGTTGCAGCGGATCATGCGGCTCATGAGCGAACCCGCCAGGGCGATAGCGGGATCGGGCATCTGTCCGGCCAGGCGTTTGCGGGTTTGGAGAAGTTGATCTATTCTATCTTTCACCATACATTCTGAAAGATACACCACATCACGACAATTGTCAATAGCAAATCGACATTCTCATGAGGAAATGTTTTGAACTGCCGGGCTCCGGATCAGAGTCGGGCGGAGTCAGGCCGGAGGACTCAAAAAGTGCAAAACTCTAGCCTAGCTTGCTCACCGTAGGCGGCGCCAGGCTTGCGGCCCGGCGGTTTGGGGTC
>JBBTDS010000129.1:0-1182 GCA_038060875.1 Acidobacteriota bacterium
CGAACAGACCCTCGGCGCTAGCGGTGGTCTCCGCCCGCGCCCGAGGCGTCTAGGACGACACCCTCCAACCGCGCGGTGGCGACCTGGGCCGTGCTCGTCCGGCAGACCAGAAAGAGGGCCCAACTTGTCAGCAGCAGGCGCAACATGGCGCATCCTCCATACCCCCGCCAAGCCGGGTGGCAACCCAGAAGCGGGGCCACACCTTCGAAATACCACGATCCGGCGGTCCAGAAAATCGGCAAAGTGCGACATGTCGCCGATTGCCGCCGATTTCCGCCCGGAGAGCAGATGGGCGCTGCCTGCAGCCCGGAGCGCAGCCCACCGGGCGATGTAATCCCACTGCGCTGTCAAGATGAGACTAAATGTGACAAAATAGGTGCATGGCGAGACCTCGTCGGATCGATCCGGAACTCGTTGTGAAGGCGCGCACCGTAGTCGCACAGGCCGCCGACGTGAAGACTCTGCGCGCCGCCCAGGCCGTTCTGATGCCCGCCTTGGCCCACACGACCTTGGAGCAAACGGCGGCTCTGCTCGGAGTGGGCCGGGCCAGCGTGCCGCGACTCCAGCGTCGCTTTCGTGAAGGGCTTCAACTGGTTCGTTCCTCCCCGAGTTGGGGTGGTCGCCGGCGGGCGCTGATGACGGCGGAAGAAGAGAAGGCGTTCCTGGCGCCTTGGGCCGAACAAGCCCGCGACACTGGCGTGTTGGTGGTCTCACCGCTGCGCGCGGCGCTGGCCGAGAAACTGGGCCGGAAGGTCGCACCCTCGGTGCTGTATCGTTTGTTGGCGCGACACGGGTGGCGGAAAGTGGCCCCGGACACTCGGCGTCCCAAGAGCGATCCGGTCGCCCAGGCGGAGTGGAAAAAAAACTCCAGGAAACGCTGGCAACCCTGCTGACGCCCGAGTTGGTAGCAGGCCGTCCAGTGCGCTTGATGTTTCAAGACGAGGCCCGGTTCGGGCGCATGGTGCGACCCCGGCGGTGCTGGGCACCGGCACCCCTACGGCCCGTGATCAGCAACGGCTACGAGCGGCAGTTTGTCTACGTGTATGGGGCGGTCAGTCCGCTGCAGGGCGAGTTGGAAAGGACTCCGCAGCCTCACCGCTTGGCCATGGATAATTAGTATCAACTTTGGCTCGTCCGGGGAATTTGTGGGTAACTGGCGGGCTCAGGGCTGGGGTTGAGTGA
>JBBTDS010000130.1:0-5746 GCA_038060875.1 Acidobacteriota bacterium
TAAGCTTTATTCGTTTGGGGTCCGCCACCGGGGGGGCGGGCCGGCTGACAAAGGCACGTCAAGGTGAGGAAGTTTGTGTCAAAACTCGTTCTGCTGACGGCGGGGCTCCTCGCTACCTGCGCCTCGACGACCAGCGAGCGGCTGGACCGGCCCGATTACCGGCAGGATCCCAGGCTGGCGCGCCTCACGCAGTTCCTGACCGTCAACCGGTGTCCAGTAGCCCCGCTGGCCGAGCAGTTCCTCTACTCCGCCGACCTTAACTCCCTGGACTGGCGGCTGCTGCCCAGCATCTCCCTGGTGGAATCTGGTGGCGGCAGGAAGTGCGCGAACAACAACATCTTCGGCTGGGATGAGGGCAGGACGGCGTTCTCCTCAGTGCGGGAGGGGATCCACACGGTCGCCAGCCGCTTGGCAAACTCCAAGCTATACAAGAAGAAAGACTTAAAGGCGCTGCTACGGACCTATAATCCGTACCCCGAGTACCCAGCCCGGGTTGAGTCAACAATGCGACGCCTCAGCCCGACGGCCAAAGCCGCTGGCTACCCCTCCAACAGCCGAATCGCGAAATAGAGTCCGAACAAGACCCCCGCTGTGACCACCACCGCCAGCACCCAGCGGAGGATTCGCTGCGTCGGCGTGGTTTCCAGAGCCTGGTCGTGCTTAATGTGCTCTTCAAGGCTCTCGAACATGGGCCTCACCTCCCGAAAGCGTGACACCAATGAGAGCGATACGAAGCCGTCCCTATTCTATTACGGCTGCATCCGAAAATCACCTGGAAACTTTCCGTAGGCCTCCCCTGAGCGGGGTGGCTTCGGCCGGCCCTACCGCAGGGTCCACTCGGAGGGCGGCTGGGACTGCGGGCGCGGTTCGGTGCGGGCGGCGGCCAGGTGCTTCCCGATGCGCGCCAGGATCTCGGGGCGCCGCGCGGCCACGTCGGTGGTCTCGCCGATGTCCTGCTGGAGGCTGTAAAGCTCCAGCACCCCATTCGGCCTGGGGCGGACGGCCTTCCAGTCGCCCATGCGCAACGCCTGCATCGGGGTCTCTTTGGGGAACGTGCCTGTTTTTCCGTCGTAGCGCGGCAGCTCCCAGTAGAGGAACTCGTGCCGCGCCTGCTTCCCGGAGCCCAGCAAAGTGGGCGCGACCGAGATGCCGTCGATCCCCTTGGGCGGCTTCGCGCCGGCCAGTTCGACCGCGGTGGGCAGGAAATCGCAGAACGACCACGGCAGGCCATTGAGGGCGCCGGCGCGGATTCGGCCCGGCCAGCGCGCGATCATCGGCGCGCGGATGCCGCCCTCGTAGACGTTCTGCTTGTGGCCGCGGAAGGGCCCGCAACTGCGGAAGAACTCGTCCTTGCGCAGCCGCTCGGCTCCGCCGTTGTCGCTGGAGAAGAACGCGACGGTGTCGCCGTCCAGATTGAGTTCCTTCAGCAGGGCCATGATCCGGCCCACATCCCGGTCCATTCGCGTGATCATGCCGGCGTAGGCCGCGCGCGGGTGCTCCTGGTCGGCATAATGCCGCCGCGGGTCGATGTAAGGACCGGCCTCCGGAATCTTGCCGCGGTACTCGGCCAGCGAATCCTCCGGGACCAGCAGCTCCCAGTGGGGGATCGTAAACGGCACGTAGCAGAAGAAAGGACGGTCGCGGTGGCGGCGGATGAACTGGAGCGCCCGCTCGGCGATCGCGTCGTGGGAGTAGGTGGCGCGCCGGCCGTTGTCGTTGCCCTTCAGCGTGTACCGGGAGTCGTTGTCAATCAGATACGGCGGATAGTAGAAGTGCGCGTGGACCTGGTGCAGGTAGCCGAAGAACTCGTCGAAGCCCTGCTTCCAGGGGACGCCGTCGGTGCCGATGTCGCCCAGGCCCCACTTGCCGAAACCGCCGGTGGCGTAGCCGGCCGCCTTGAGCGCCTCGGCCACGGTGACGTCGGAAGCCAGCAAGGGGACACCGCCCGGGTTGGACCGCACCGAGGTGTGGCCCATGTGGTAGCCAGTCATGAGCACGCTGCGCGAGGGGGCCGAGACGGTGCAGCCGGCGTAGGCGTCGGTGAACCGCATGCCCTCGGCGGCCAGCCGGTCGATGTTGGGCGTGCGGATGTGTTGCTGCCCGTAGCAGCCGACATCGCCCCAGCCGAGGTCGTCGGCGAGGATGAAAACGATGTTGGGCCGGCGCTGGCGGGAACTGGCCATCGCGGCGGCGCCGGTCAGGAATTGCCGCCGGTTGAGGTGGCTCATTGGTTCACGATCAGAAATTATACTTCAGCGCGAGCTGAATCCGGCGGGGCTCGTCGGCCGCGTTGATGGTGGCGGTGCCGGCGCTTCGCAGGCCGCTGGCCGGCTGGCCGAACCGCGGCGTGTTGGTGAAGTTGAAGGCCTCGAAGCGGAACTGCAACTGGTGGCCTTCGCGGGGCAGGGAGAACTGCTTGCCGAGGATGAAATCGAAGTTGCGCGCCCCGGGACCGTAGAGCAAGTTGCGACCGGTGTTGCCATAGACGCCCGGCGCGCTCGCGACGAACGCCATCTCGTCGAACCACTTGTCGATGGTGGGGTTAGAGAGCTTGCCGCTGCCGATGCGGTCGCCGCGGTTGCGGGTGCCGCTGTTCTGGGGATCGCCGGGGTAACTGATATCGAAGGGGAAGCCGGTCATCAACGTGAGGATGCCGCCCACCTGCCAGCCGCCGAGCAACGCATCGAGCCCTCGGTTCCAACCGGCGCCCACTCGCTTACGGCGCCCCACCGGCAGCTCGTAGGTGAAACTGGTGATCCAGTTGTGGCGGCGGTCCAGGCTGGCATTGCCGCGCTCGGCGGAGCAGTCGTACGGATTGGCCATGCCTGACAGCCCCTGGTCCAGCGACTCCTCCCCCTGGTCAATGGTGTGCGACCAGGTGTAGGAGCTGATGAAGGTAAGGCCCTTTGAGAAGCGCTTCTCCGCCTTGGCGATCAGCGCGTTGTAGTTGGAGTTGGACCCGTTGTCGCGCAACGTGACGCTGTTCCACTTGGGCCGGACGCGGCGCAGCGACTCGCGGATAGTGGGGTGGGGCCCGCCGTTGTTAATGTTCCGGCCTGTATAGAGGTGAGTGGCCTTGGCTCCCTGGTAGCCGGCCACGAACAGAATGTCGCCCGGCAGCTCGCGCTGGAGGTCCAGGAACCACTGGGTCGAATACTGGGTGGGGTACTCATCCAGGCTGGAATCCACGCTGGTTCCCGCCACCGGCGCCTTGGCCGGAAGCTCGACGCGGGCGAAGCCGTCGCGCACCAGCGTGGCCGGCGTGGTGTTGGTGCCGGTGACCACCACCTCGGTGAAATCCGGGGTCTGGTTGATGAAGCGGGCGCTCTCGCTGGTGAGGTAGTCGGCCTCGCCATAGAAGATGCCGAAACCGCTGCGCACAACCGTCTTGTTAGTCAGGCGCCAGGCGAGCCCGAAGCGGGGAGCGAAGTTGTTGAGGTCTTCCTTGCCGCCCGAGTCGCGGCCGTTCCTGGGCCGCTGGAAGGTCTCGTAGCGCGGATCGCTCGGAGCCACGTTGTATTCGGTGAGAAAGCGGCTGACGCCGAGGCGGCCCACCGGCACTCCGTCCGGGAAGTATGGGTTCATGAAAAGCTCCCAGCGCAGGCCGACGTTCATGGTCAGGCGCGGGGTGATCTTCCAGTCGTCCTGGAAGTAACCGCCCCAGTAAGGAGCGACGGCGTCCTCGCTGAGCTGGTTGCCGACGGTGGTCGAGCTGGACCAGCCGAGCAGCATGTCGGCCAGCCCGTTGCCGGTGACGGTGCGGCTGGCGGCGTCGTTCGGCCTCTCGGCCGTGTAGACCTTGCTGAAGGCGAACAGGCCACGGCGGAAGCGCTGCGCTTCGCGGAAGACGTCGGCACGGCGAAACTCGACCCCGGTCTTGATGGTGTGCTTACCCTTCTGGATGAGGACGTTGTCGTTGAACTGGATGTTGTCCAGGAAGTTGCGGTTGGGCCAGAAGCTGCGAGAGCCGATTTCGTTGTACCCGGACGGGTTGAACCGGGCCAGCCCGTGATCCAGGCCATCGTTGAAGGTGTCGCCGGGTACGTTCTTGATGCCGTACTTCTTGTTGAAGTTCTCCCGGTCCAGGATGTCGAAGGCGGTCGGGAAGTGGGTGAAGCCGAAGCGGGCCTCGTTGTAAATGGTTGGGGTGAAGGTGCGGGTCCAGCTTCCCATCACGTTGTCGGAGGGGAGGTTGACCGTCTGTCCCAGGCCGCCGCCGAAAGCCGAAAGAGGCAGCGGGCCGTTTTGCAGCTTGTCGTCGCGGCGGATGCTCCAGCGGTAGAAGGTGCGGTCGCTCTCGCTAAAGTTGTGGTCGATCTTGATGTCGTACTGGTTGGAGGTTTCCTTGTCGCTGGGGGCAAAGAAGTAGTTGTTCGGCATGGTCTCCCGCCCGGCAATGTTGGGCAGGGGATAGTTGGCGATGATCTTGGGAGTGATGGGATCGAAGCGGCTGGCGGGGACGATGTTGCCGGGGAACGGCGCGCGGCGGGCGTCGGCGCCCTCGCCGGTGGTGCTGGCCGGGTCATAGACGCGGTCCCGGTTCCGGCCTTCCTGCGAGAAATCGCCGCTGCGGGCCAGTTGGCCGGGCACGGTCGAGGTGAAGCTGCGGCCCTTGCGAATGCGAGTCCCCTGGTAGCTGAAAAAGTAGAAGGCCTGGTTCTTGATGACCGGCCCGCCGATGGTGCCGCCGAACTGGTTCTGGCGCAGCGTTGGCTTTTGGGCGCCGGAGAGGTTGGCGAAGAAGTTGGTCCCGTCGAGCTTCTCGTTGCGCAGGAACTCGTAGAGCGAGCCGTGCAGCGTGTTGGCGCCCGACTTGGTGGACACCAGCACCTTGGGGCCCATGCGGTAGCCGTATTCGGCCGAGATGTTGTTGGTGACCACCTTGAACTCGGCGACGCTATCGACGGGCGGTTTCACGGCCTGCGCCTGAAAGCCGAGCGGGCCGCCGGAGGCGCGCGAGCTGTTATCGACGCCGTCCAGCAGCACGTTCGTCTGATAGGCGCGCTGTCCGAGGCCGATGAAGCCGCCCTCGGCGCCGTCCTCGCCGGCCGTGCGGGCGCCGCGATCGAGCGACCGCGCCGGCAGCACCCCGGCCGAGAACTTGGCCAGCTCCAGGTAGTTGCGCAGGTTCAGCGGCATCTCGACGATGCGCTTGTTCTCGATCACCTGCCCCATGGCGGTGGTTTCCGACTCCAGCAGCGCCGCGGCCGCGGTGACTTCGATGGTTTCGGCCACCGTGCCGATCTTGAGGTTGAAATCGACGCGGGCGACCTGGTCCACGTTTAGTTGCAGCCGGTCCACCGTGGCCGGCGCGAAGCCCGCTTTAACGGCTTCAACCTTGTAGGCGCCCAGCGGCAGGAAGGGCGCCGAGTAGAAGCCCTGCACGTTGGTCTTGACGGCGTTGACGACGCCGGTGGCGAGGTTGGTCACTGTCACGGCCACATCGGGCACGGGGGCGCCACTGGGGTCGGTCACCACGCCCTGGATGCCCGAGTTCTGGGCCGCCAGGAGCGACACAAACAGCAGCACCAGCACCCTGCTCATGGCCCCAGCATACCCAATTTCGGTGACAGGCTATGCTTAATTCGGTGACAGGCTACGCTTTCACTAATTTAGAGTCTGTCCCAATTTTCGCATGGTGCTCCGAGGGGCGGGGCGGAGGGGTCCGGCAGCCAAAACGTGGACACACGCTTTTGTTTGATTCGAGGAAATTCGCTTCTTATAATGGGGAATGCCGCCACAAGAG
>JBBTDS010000131.1:0-3212 GCA_038060875.1 Acidobacteriota bacterium
GGCGAGGCGGCCGCGACGTGCGGGAGCTTGCGGAATCGGGCGGCGAGCTCGCGCCAGTTCTCGATGCCGTACGTGGGCTCGCGCTCCAGCACGGTGACGTGCGCGGTCGCCCCCAGCAGGTTGCGTTGGAGCGTGTTGCGAAAGCCGTTGTTGATGGCCAGGGCCACCACCAGCGCCATCACCCCGGCGGCCACGCCGAGGATCGAGATCACGGTGATGAGCGAGATGACCGCCTGCTTGCGCTTGGCCTTGAGGTAGCGCCGGGCGACGAAGAACTCGAAGCGGTTTTTCACGGCGTCAGCGATCGTCCAGGCGGCGGAGCTGGTCGGCCAGCCCGAGGGGGCCTTCGGGACGCAGCAGCGGGAACAGGATCACGTCGCGGATGGAGCGCGAGTTGGTGAGGAGCATGACCAGGCGGTCGATGCCGATGCCCTCGCCGCCGGTGGGCGGCAGGCCGTAGCTGAGGGCGCGGAGGAAATCCTCGTCCATCTGGTGCGCCTCCTCGTCGCCGATCTCGCGCAGCTTGAGCTGGGCATCGAAGCGGCGGCGCTGCTCCTGGGGGTCGTTCAGCTCGGTGTAGGCGTTGGCCACCTCCATGCCGCCGGCGATGATCTCGAAGCGCTCGACGAAGTCCGGCTCCTCCGGCTTGTTCATCGAGAGCGGCGAGGTCTCGATGGGGAAGTCGTAGATGAGGGTCGGCTGTATGAGCTGGTGCTCAACCACCTGCTCGAAGATATCGACCAGGGCAGCGCCGGGAGTGTCCTTGGTGGAGTAACGGCTGAGCCACCGCGGGTCTTTGACCTGTTCGAGCGTGGGCCGGTCAGGGCGCTGCCAGAACTCAACGATGGCTTCGCGCATGGTGAAGCGCTGGAGGCGGCCGAAATCGAGCCGCTGTCCCTGGTACTCGACCTCAGTGGAGCCGGTGGCATCGAGCGCCAACTGGCGGAGCAGCTCGGCCGAGAAGTCCATCAGGCCGCGGTAATCGGTGTAGGCCTGGTAGAACTCCAGCATGGTGAACTCGGGGTTGTGCTGGGTGGAGATGCCCTCGTTGCGGAAGTTGCGGTTGATCTCGTAGACGCGGTCGAGACCGCCGACCACCAGCCGCTTGAGATACAACTCGGGGGCGATGCGGAGGTAGAGGTCGAGGTCGAGCGCGTTGTGATGGGTCAGGAAGGGGCGGGCGGTGGCGCCGCCGTAGAGGGGCTGCATCATCGGCGTCTCGACCTCGATGAAGCCGCGCTCGTCCAGTTGGCGGCGGAAGGAGGCGATGATGCGGCTGCGGGCGAGGAAGACGCGCCGCACCTCCGGGTTGGCGAGCAGGTCCAGGTAGCGCTGGCGGTAGCGGGTCTCGACGTCCTCCAGGCCGTGCCACTTCTCGGGCATGGAGAGCAGCGTCTTGGCCAGAAACTCGAGCTGCCCGGCGTGCACGCTCAGCTCGCCGGTGCGGGTGCGGAACAGGTAGCCCTCCACCCCGATGATGTCGCCCAGGTCGAGCATCTGGAAGAGCTGGAAGTCGCGCTCGGCGACCGCGTCCTTGCGGACGTAGATCTGCAAGCGCTCGCCCTCCTGGAGCAGGTGGGCGAATCCGGCCTTGCCCATGTGGCGGATGGTCTCGACCCGCCCGCAGACGCGGACGTTGACGCGCGGCTCCAGCTCGGCGGCCGTTTTCGTACCGTAGCCCTCGCGCACCTGGCCCAGCGTGTGGGTGAACTCGTAGCGGTGGCCGTAAGGGCGGTAGCCGAGCGCCTCGATCTGGCGGATGCGCTGGAGGCGCTGGGCGAGCAATTCAGATTCCAGTGACAAGAAAGCTCCTTCGGTAGGATAAGCCTCCTGGCTTGTCCAGCCGAGACAAGTCGGGAGACTTATCCTACTATAATTGAACCTTGGCTTCCATCTCGATTGTCATCCCCGCCTACAACGAGGAGCAGCGGCTGCCGGCGACATTGTCCTCGGTGCTGGCTTACTTAAGCGGGCGGCAGTGGTCCTCGGTCGAGGTGCTGGTGGTGGATGACGGGTCCTCGGACTCGACCGCCGCCTGCGTGGAAGAGTACCGCCGGAGCCACTCCGAGGTGCGGCTGCTGCGCAACCCGGGCAACCGGGGCAAAGGGTACTCGGTGCGGCACGGGATGCTGGAGGCGCGCGGCGATTGGATCCTGTTCAGCGACGCCGACCTGTCGGCGCCGATTGAAGAACTGGACAAGCTCCTGGCCGCGGCGCGGGCGGGCAGCGCGCTGGTGGCCATCGGATCGCGGGCGCTGGACCGCTCGCTGATCGCGGTGCACCAGTCGGCTTTCCGCGAGTGGGCGGGCCGGATCTTCAACCTGCTGATGCGTCTGCTGGTGGGCCTGTCCTTCTGGGACACGCAGTGCGGCTTCAAGCTGTTCGAGGCGCGGGCGGCCCGCGAGGTCTTCGGGCGGCAGCGGATCGAGCGCTTCGGCTTCGACGTCGAGGCCCTCTACCTGGCTCGCAAGCTCGGGTTCAAAACTGTGGAGGTTCCGGTGCGCTGGAGCCACGCCGAGGGAACCCGGGTCAGCATGCGGCGCGACAGCGTGGCCATGTTCCTGGATTTGCTGCGGGTGCGGTGGTGGGACTGGCGAGGATACTACCGACGGACCGCTTGCTGACGCGCGCGGCTCAGCAGATGCAACGCCCTGCCGAGATGGGATGAGAAGGCCGGTCTGCCGCGGGATGCGTTAAGCTCCCAATTGGATGCGCACTTAAAGGTGCAATCGAAAGTAGACCGGCCATGAAGAAGAATAGGCAAAGAAGAGCATCCTGTCGAAGAAGACTCGGGTGCGGATTCGCATCGGGGCAGCACGGGAGAGGCTGACGGTTGGATTAGACCTCGGAGATCGCCAGTGCCGCTACTGCGTGTTGGGTGAGCAGGGCGATGTGTTGATCGAAGACACGCTGCCGACAACCAAGACGGGTCTGAACCGGTTATTTGAGAGGATGCCGCCGAGCCGGGTGGTGCTGGAAGTAGGCGCCCACTCGCCGTGGGTGAGCCGGCACCTGGCGCGGCTGGGGCGGATCGATCCCCAACTACTGGCGCCGATCCGACACCGGAGCGAGCAGGCCCAGGCCGACCTGATGCTGATCCGGGCGCGGCGGGCGCTGGTAGAGGCGCGGACCAAGCTGATCAACGCGGCCCGGGGGCTGGTGCGGCAGT
The DNA here is from genome assembly GCA_038060875.1 of Acidobacteriota bacterium. Taxonomy (GTDB): domain Bacteria; phylum Acidobacteriota; class Terriglobia; order Bryobacterales; family Bryobacteraceae; genus JBBTDS01. Next base: position 3,170 of record JBBTDS010000131.1, read on the forward strand.
GTCAGTTTCAACTGATGAAGCAGCAGCGCTTGATCCGGCTCGG
>JBBTDS010000132.1:0-5262 GCA_038060875.1 Acidobacteriota bacterium
AGCACGGCCGCGGCGGTGAAGATCAGTTCCACCACCAGGTGGCCGTAGAGCGGCCGGGGGCCGATGAGGGTCTTCAGCCACGAAATCGCCAAGCAGGCCCAGATCAGCAGCAGGTAGCACCAGGCGGGCATCGGCCGGCCGCTCGCGCGCCGGCGCGCGACCAGGTAACAGACCACCACCGAGCTCGCGATGGCGAAGCTCCAGGCCGCGGCCGGCGCATCCAGCTTGCGCTCGAGATGGTATTCGGCCAGGTCGATGGCGGCGGCGCTGTAGGTCAAGGTGACGGCGATCTGCCACCCCAGGCTGGTCCAGAACAGCGCGGCCGTCAGCAGCGCGACCCCGGCCACGGCGAAGGAGTAGCGCAGCGGCTCGCTCGCCTCCCAGCCGAAAAGCGCGGCCGCCAGCACGGCCGTTGCCGCCATGACCTTCCAAGTTGCCGGCGCGCTGGCTGGCCCTTCGCCGCCCTCCAGTTCCCGGCGGAGCCGGTGCGCGATCACCCCAAGCGCCAGGCCGAAGCAGAAGCCGAAGGTGAACTCCATCAGCTTCCACCAGTCGAACCAGCGCTGCTCGACCGGCAGCCCCCTGCCCAGCACCATCAAGACGCCGCCGAGGCCGAAGCCGATCCCGCCGCCGGCGGCGCCGGCGGCCGCAAACAGCGCCGGCATCTTCGCCTTGCCCGTTCGCGCCAGCCAGAGCAGCAGCAGCAGCGCCCCCAGCAGCAGGCCGGCCCAGATCTCGGGCCGGGGCCGATCGGCCAGATTGGAGAAGTAGATGAGCTTCGGTTCGTTGATCCGCTTCCAGCCCAGGTGCGCGCCGGCGACGATCAACGCCAGGGCGGCAACCAGTTGCCCGCGCCTGAGCTGCTCGCGAACCAGGCCCAGGCCCAGCACCGCGCCGCCCAGCAGGCCCCAGACGGCCCCCTTGACGGCGAGCCCGGCCAGGCCCCAGTAGAACGTGGCTGGCTGGACTATGAAACCGACCGTCTGCCCGTAGGTCATCTCGCCGCCGAAGCCGACACCGACGGCGCCGAAGGCCGCCGCCAGCCCGGCCGCGTCGTGCTTGCGCCCCAGCAGCAGACACAACGCGAGCGCGACCGCCGCGCCCGGGATCATCGCCCCCAGCGGCCCACCGCCGATGAAGCCGCGCAGTCCCCACCCCAGCGACATGGTGAGGGCCGGGAACAGCCAGTACAACCACGCTTCCGTCGCCGCGCCGGAGCCGGGGACGTCCCGGTCCCCGCTTTTCACAGCCGCGACTCCCAGATGCGCAACCCAAAACGGCTGAGGTGGATCGGGATGTTGGTATAGTTCGGGTTGGCGGCCTCGATGTCGCGCAGCATCGCCCGCTTGGTGGTGCGGTCGGGGCCGCTGAGCAGCGTTACCGAGCCGCCGGCGCCGCCGGCGCCGTTGACCTTCCAGCCCAGGGCGCCGTGCTGGCGGGCGATTTCGATGATCCGCTGGTGGTGCGGCCCCACCAGCGCCGGGTGCAGATTCGCCTGGGCTTCGGTGTTCTGGATCATCGCCCGCCCCAGCGCCGCGAAATCGCCGGCATAAAGGGCGTCGCGCGACAGCGGCGCGGTGGCCCGCAGCGGACGGAGCTTGGCCGCCTCCGGCCCGGCGTCCTCCAGCTCCCGGATGACCATCTTGTGCACGTCGCTGGAGCTGTGTGCCTCGCCGACGTAGATCAGCGATAGCCGGCCTTCCAGGTCCCACCAGACGGAGTCGGGCACGCGGATCGGGCTTACGGCCGCGTGCGGATACTCGTGCATCTCGATGTAGTTGATGCCGCCGAAGGCCGAGGCGATCTGGTCCTGGATGCCGCACTGCTGGTGGAGCAGATCGGTTTCGATCTTCTGGGCGGCGGCGGCCACCTCGTGCGGCGTCATGCGGCCGGCCGTCAGGCAGTCGAGCGCGCCGATCAGCGCCACGCTGACCGCCGCCGAGGTGCCGGTCGAGCAGCCGCCGGGCGCGTCGCTGTGAATCGAGACCTCGATGCAGATCCCCTCCGGGACGGCCATGTAGTCGATGGCCGCCTCCAGCAGCGGGTGCTTGTCGTAAACGCCGTTGGGCGGCGCGATGGTGTAACGCTGGCCGTAGTTCTCGGCGTGGATGGTGATGCGGGCGCGCTCGCCGCGGTCCTCGTACACGCGCAGTTGCACCTCGGCGTACGGGTAGACGGCGATGTTGAACACCTTGCCGTAGCGGGCGAACCAGGTGTCGGTCCAGCCGCCGTTGTCGCAGACCCGGATCGGCGCTACGCTGTTGATGATGCGGTAGGGGCGAGGCATGCCCCGACCCTACACGAACTTGTACTGGCCCGGCGCCGGCAGCGGGGGCGCCTCCATCTTCTCGTTGTAGCCGAAGGCCTTGGGCATCAGGTCCTGCTGCGAGGCCATGATCATGTCCCAGGTGATCTCCAGGCCCGAGTAGGCCGACTCGCGGGCCATGATGCAGGTCATCGTGCTCTCGGCCACCGCCATGCCCTGGTTGATGTACGGCCCCTCGCCGAGGATGCTCTTCACCATGTTGATGTGCTCCTGGACCTGGCCGTTGATGCCTTTGGTCCCGAGGTCGGTGCCGGTGCTGCGGCCCTTGGTGCCGACGATCAGGTCTTCCACCCGGCGGTAGAGGCCCGGCGGATACTGGCGGCAGGTGCTGGAGTAGTGCACGCAGTTGGCATACACGAAGTCCGAGCTCATGTGGTCGTAGATGTTGCCGTAGAGATCCTCGTGCGGGCGCCAGACCGCCCCGCCCGAGGCCACCACCCGGACAGGATGGGCGTTCATGACCCAGTTGGTGAAGTCGATGTTGTGGTAGTGCTGCTCCACGATCTGGTCGCCGCACAGCCACAGGAAGGAATACCAGTTGCGGTGCTGCCACTCCATGTCGCCCCACTTGGCGTCGCGCGCCTTGGCGTGCATCACCGGCCCGCTCAGGTAGTTCGAGTAGAGGGCCACGATCTCGCCGATGGCGCCGTCCTGGATCTTGCGCACCGTCTCGAGGCACTCCTGCGTGGAGCGGCGCTGCGAGCCCGACATGACCGTCAGCTTGAGCTGCTCGGCCTTCTTGACCGCGGCCATGAAGCGCCGGCAGCCGACCGCGTCGGTGGCCACGGGCTTCTCGCAGAAGACGTGCTTCTTGGCCTCGACGGCCGCCTCGAAGTGGATGGGACGCCAGCCGGGCGGCGTGCACAGCATCACGATGTCGATGTCGCTGGCGACCAGCTTCTTGTAGGCGTCGAAGCCGACGAAGCGGTGCTCGGCATCCACCTTGACGCGCTCGCCGGTCGGCCGCTGCTTCATGCGGGCGAGGTTGCGTTCGAGGTGGTCCTCGAAGATGTCGGCCAGGGCCACCACTTCGACGTTGGGGCAGCCGGTGAGGATGTTGTCCACCGCGCCGGTGCCGCGGCCCCCGACGCCGATCAGCCCGGCTCTCAGCCTGGCCGGGGCGGCGCCGCGCACCAGTTCGGGCCGGATGATGGTGAAGGCGGAGGCCGTGGTCCCCGCCGTCAGAAACGATCGTCGCGATACGTTGTCCGTCTGCATGGTTGTCTCCTCGCTAAATGAATTTGTACTGGCCCGGCACCGGCAGCGGCGGCGTGTCCAGCTTTAGGTTGTAGTCAAAGGCCTTGGGCGTGAGGTCCAGTTTGGAGGCCATCATCATGTCCCAGGTGATCTCCTGACCCGAATAGGCCGACTCGCGCCCCATGATGCAGGTCATCGTGCTCTCGGCCACTGCCATCGCTTCGTTGATGTAGGGCCCGTTGCCGAGGATGCTGTTGACCATATCGGTGTGCTCCTGGACGTAAGGGTTGATTCCCTTGACCCCCAGGTCGTGGCAGTTGGTGCGGCCCTTCGCGCCGACGATCAGCTCGCTGACGTTCTGGGCCGAGCCCTTGGGAAACTGCCGGCAGTAGCTCGACATGTGCACGCCGTTGGGGTAGACGAAGTCGGCGCTGATGTGGTCGTAGATGTTGCCGTAGACCTCGTCCTTGGGACGCCAGACGACGCCGCCCGAGGCCACCACCTTCGCCGGGTGCGTGCCCATGAACCAGTTGCACACGTCGATGTTGTGCAGGTGCTGCTCGACGATCTGGTCGCCGCAGATCCAGACGTAGGAATACCAGTTGCGGTTCTGGTACTCCATGTCGCCCCACTTGGGGCTGCGGACGCCTTTCTCGGCCGGCCAGTTGCCGCCCTCGAACTGGAGCACCGGGCCGCCGACCCAATAGGCGTAGGCGGCCAGGATGTCGCCGATGGCGCCGTCGCGCACCTTCTGCCAGGTCTCGACGTATTCCTTCTGCGAGCGCCGCTGCGCGCCCGACTTCACCGTCAGCTTCAGCTCCTCGGACTTCTTGGCCGCGGCCATGAAGCGCCGGCAGCCGACCGGGTCGGTGCCGAACGGCTTCTCGCAGAAGACGTGCTTCTTGGCGTTGATGGCGGCCTCGAAGTGCTCGGGGCGGTAGCCGGGCGGCGTGGCCAGTATCACGATATCGACGCCGGAAGCGATCACCTTCTTGTAGCCGTCGAAGCCGATGAAGCGGTGCTCGGGATCGACCTTGATCCGGTCGTGGTACTTGGCGGTCTGCGGCGCCTCCCTCAGCCGCCGGATGGACTTCTCCAGCCGGTCCTCGAAGATGTCGGCCATGGCCACAAGCTCCGCGTTGGGGTAGCCGTCCATCAGGTTCTCGACCGCCTGGGTGCCCCGCCCGCCGCAGCCGATCACTCCGGCCCTGAGCCTCTCGTTGCCGGCGCCGCGGACCAGCTCAGGCCGGATGATAGTGAATGCGGACCCCACCGCGGTGGAGCCCTTCAAGAAGGATCTTCTGCTCGTCATGGATGGTTGCCTCGGGAGCCTATTGTATCCGAAGCCGCCCTCGCTTGCGGCCCAGCCTCACGCTTCCAGCGGGTGCCGGCGCTCCTTGAGCGGGAAGGCGATGCGGGCGCCGGCCTGCTGGGAGTGGTGGATGCCCACCACCATCCGTAGAAAGGACGGCGGTTTTCGATTCTCTGTTCCCTCGATCCGCGTGACCCGGGACCAGGCGCAGAGCTGATGCACCTATTGTTTCCGGTGGCCCCGGAGCAGCAGCCTCATCAGCCGGGGATCGGCGCGGAAGGTGGTGGACCGCAGCCGGTCAAAAGCCTCGGTCAAGTCAATCAACCCGATTGCGGCCGCGTCCGCGAGAATCCGCAGCGTGCCCGCCACGGCTAAACCCAACACTGTTCACTTAAGCACCCGAATGTGGTCAGTGTAGTTGATGGCA
>JBBTDS010000133.1:0-18765 GCA_038060875.1 Acidobacteriota bacterium
GACATCGAATCTCGTATTTGCGATGCGGCGCCTTCATTCAGCCCAAAAAGATACTTTTCGCCTCACAACCAGTCTAGGCGAACAAAAAGCGAAATGTCAAGCCCTTTCTTCGCTTCCACTCAGACAAGCCAGCACGGGAATATCCTTCCATCGCTCGGAACGCTCCATCATAGCAAGGGTGTGACTGGAAAAGGCTTACTCGGCGTTCGCGACGGCACCTCATCCCCGCTCCCCGGCTCCACGGCGCCGCGAAACCGAGCAAACCTTTTGCAGTGACCGGCCTCCGGCATATTCTTCTCCCTTATTTCCAACAGGTTGGGATCCCATCAGCCGCTCCAGGGCCATCGCGCCGGGCCATCCTTGGGGTGGGCCCGGTGGGGCACAACGGGCTGCCGGTCGTCCTTCCGGCGGCGAAAATTACGAAACGAACCCACCATGTTGTTGAAAACAAAGGGGTGGACGATTAGGCGATCCCAAGCCCGGTCACGCAGGGCCTCCCTGCCCGCCATGCACGCTTTCAGGTGCTGTCGCGTCTCTAACTTTGTGAGCCCGATTCACGCAGGGGGTGGTTTGTCATTGTGAGGCCGACACCTTGAGGTAGACCTATGGCAACCGATCGAGTCAAGCCGCATAACGGGGGCGACGAGGCCGCCCAGGCGCAGACGCTCGCCAGCCGCTACCGCTGCGAGTACGTGGACCTGCGCGAGGCCCACATCGACCACGACCTGTTCCGCTCCATCCCGGTCGATCTGATGTTTCGCTACAACTTCGTGCCGCTCAAGGCGCTCAACGGCACGCTGGAGATCGCGCTGGCCGACCCGCGCAACCTCAACCTGATCGACGAGCTGTCCATCCTGCTCCAGAAGAAGCTGTGCGTGAAAGTCGCCACGCTCTCGCAGATCTCCGACCTGCTGAAGAAGAGCGAGCAGTCGCAACGCGTGCTGGAGGAAGTGACCGAGGGCTTCGCCCTCGACGTGGTCGGCGAGGAGGAGAGCCAGGACGAGATGCTCTCGATCGAGCGGCTGACGGCCGCCGAGAGCGATATCGCCCCGGTCATCCGCCTGGTCGACACCACCATCTTCAACGCCCTGGAGCGGCGGGCCAGCGACATCCACATCGAGACGCGCGACAACGAGGTGGCCATCAAGTACCGCATCGACGGCGTGCTCAACTACGCCATGCCGCCGATCGCCAAGGAGTGGCACTCGACGATCATCTCGCGCATCAAGGTCATGAGCGAGCTGGACATCGCCGAGCGGCGCGTGCCGCAGGACGGGCGCTTCCGCGTCCGCTACAAGACCCGGCTGATCGACTTCCGCGTCTCGATCATGCCGACCATCTACGGCGAGGACGCGGTGCTGCGCGTGCTCGACAAGGAATCGCTGAGCGAGAAATTCGCCCGGCTCACCCTCGACGTGGTCGGCTTCCCCGACTACGACCTGGCCAAGTTCCGCCGTTACATCAAGGAGCCTTACGGGATGGTGCTGGTGACCGGGCCGACCGGCTCCGGCAAGACCACCACCCTCTACGCCGCCCTGATGGAGATCAAGAACGACGAGGACAAGATCATCACCGTCGAGGACCCGGTCGAGTACCAGATCAAGGGCATCACCCAGATCCCGGTGAACGAGAAGAAGGGGCTGACCTTCGCCCGCGGCCTGCGCTCGATCCTGCGGCACGACCCCGACAAGATCATGGTGGGCGAGATCCGCGATCAGGAGACGGCCCAGATCGCCATCAACGCGGCGCTGACCGGCCACCTGGTCTTCACCACCGTGCACGCCAACAACGTGCTGGACGTGCTGGGCCGCTTCCTCAACATGGGAGTGGAACCGTACAACTTCGTCTCGGCGCTGAACTGCATTCTCGCCCAGCGGCTGGTGCGGGTGATCTGCGAGCACTGTAAGAAGCGCGTGCAGTACCCGGACGCCTACCTGGTCGAGAGCGGGCTCGAGCCGGCCGAATGGCGCGAGGCGCCGCTCTACGAGGGCGAGGGTTGCTTCGAGTGCGGCGGCACCGGCTTCCACGGCCGCACCGCCATCACCGAGCTGCTGGATTTGAGCGAGCGCATCCGCGAGATGATCCTGAATCGCCGGCCTAACTCCGAGATCAAGCGGGCGGCCCACGAGGAAGGCATGGTGTTCCTGCGCGAGTCGGCGCTGGAGAAGGCGCGGTTCGGCATCACCACGCTAAGGGAGGTCAACAAGGTCACCTTCATCGAAGGGTGAGAACACCGGCATGACGGCGCTGAACTTCATATCCCGGCTCCTGAAGGCCCCGCCGCCGGCCCTCGTCTTCGAGCTCTCGGAGGCGGGCATCGCGGTGGCGCGCCCGGGCCGCCCGCCGCAGGTCGGCTTCCAGCCGCTGGAAGCGGAGGTGATCTCGGTCTCGCCGCTGCGCGACAACATCCTGCGGCAGGACGAGCTGGCCGCCTGCGTCCGGACGCTGGCCGGGACGCGGGAAACCCGCAAGCGGCACGAGGCGGCCGTCATCCTGCCCGACGCCAGCGTGCGCGTGCTGGTGCTCGACTTCGACACGTTCCCCTCCGATCCGGAAGAGCAGCAGCCGCTGGTCCGGTTCCGCATCAAGAAAGGGCTCCCGTTCGACCTGGACTCGGCGGCCCTCAGCTACGCGCCGCAGGCGGCGGGGAGCGGCAAGCGGGTGGACGTGGTGGTGGCGGTGGCGCCGCTGGAGATCCTGGCCCGCTACGAGGCCCCCTTCCGCGCCAGCGGCCTGCGTCCGGGACTGCTGACCACCTCGACGCTGGCCGCGCTGGAGCTGATGCGCGACGGGGCCGTCTCGCTGCTGGTGAAGCTCAGCGGGCGCTGCCTCACCATCTCGGTGCTGGAGCGGGGCGTGTTGAAGCTGCTGCGGGCGATCGAGCTGGCCGAGGCCTCCTCCGCCGAGGTCATCGCGCCGCTGCACCCGACCTTCGCCTACGTCGAGGACCAGTTGTCGGCGCGGCCGCAGCGGGTCGATCTCTGCGGCTTTGGAACGTCCACCGAGGCGCTGTGCCAGCAACTGGAGCGCGAGTTCGAGGTGACGGCGGAGCCGGTGCGGTCGCGCCTCGGCGCCCCCGAGGCTCATAACGCCGGGCTGCTGGGCTACCTGGAATCGCTGGAGGAATCCCGTCCGTGAGGATCCGCGTCAATCTCGCCAACGAACCCTTCCAGCATCACCGCCCCATGCTGGTTGCCTCGGGTGTGACCGCGGTTCTGCTGGCGGCCCTGCTGGCGTTGCTCATCTTCCTGGCCGTTCAGGAGAGCGGGCGGCTGGCCGACACGCGCGCGGCGGTCGGGCGGATCGAGGCACAGGCCCGAGCGCTGGCCACCGAGCAGGCCGGGCTGGAGGCGTTGTTGCGGCGTCCGGACAACGCCGAAGTGCTCGAGCACAGCCAGTTCTACAACGCCATGCTCTACCGCAAGGGGATCAGTTGGACCAAGATCTTCGACGACCTGGAGAAGGTGATGCCGCACAACGTGCGGCTGATCTCGGTGCGGCCGCAGGTCAACGCCCAGAACGAAGTGCTGCTGGACATGGTGGTCGGCTCGGAGTCGAGTGAGCCGGTAGTCGTGCTCTTGACGCGGCTGGAGGGCTCGCCGGAGTTCGGCGCGACTTACGTGCACAACCGGCTGCCGCCGTCGCAGTCCGAGCCCCTGCTCCGGTACAGGATCAGCGTGAAATATGGCCAGAATCTCTAAGGCAGTCACCATCTGGCGGCTCGCCGACCTGGAGTTTTGGCTCGGGCCGGGCATGCTCCGCTGGCGGCGCGACCCGCGCGTCTGGGTGCGCGTCGTGCTGGGTGTGCTGGTGCTGGCCAACCTGGTTGCCGCGGCCATCCTGCTCAAGCCGTGGGGCGGATCGGCCGAAGACCTGGAGCGCCAGCTTGCGACGCTGCGGCAGGAGGCCGTCCAGCGGCGGCAGTCGGTCGAGCGGCTGCGCGGGCTGACGGCCAAGGTCGAGACGGCCCGCAAGGAGGCGGAACAGTTCGTCACTGCCTATTTCATGGACCGGCGCACCGCCTCCTCGACCGTGGTGCGCGAGCTGGACGAAATGGCCCAGAAGGCCGGCATCAAGCAGAAGGAAAGCTCCTACCTGTTCGAGCCGGTCGATGGCAGCGAGACGCTCAACATGATGACGATCAACGCCGGCTACGAGGGCACCTACGCCGACCTGGTGCACTTCGTGAACCTGCTCGACCGTTCGCCGCGGTTGCTGATTGTCAGCGACCTTCAGGCGGCCCCGCAGCAATCGGGACTGACGCTGAATGTCACGATGAAGGTGAACACCTTTGTGAGGGACGAGAAGGCACAACCATGAAGCTGGGATCCCAGCCGCGGAAAGTGGCTCTGCTGGGGGTGCTGCTGGCGGTGGCAGTCTACCTCTTCTACACGAGGATACTCTCCAGCGACACGCCGGCGCCCGCTCCGCGGACACCGGTGGTGCGGGCAGCGGCCGAACGCGCCCCGGCCGAGCCTCGCGTGGTCACGTCGCGCCCGCCGCTGCGCGAGTTCCGGCCCTCGCTGAAGCTGGACCGCCGCGAGCAGCGCGCCGACCCCACCGTCATCGACCCGACGCTGCGGCTGGACCTGCTGGCCAAGGTGCAGGCGGTCACCATGGAAGGCGGCGAGCGCAACCTGTTCCAGTTCGGCCCGGCGCCGGCCCCCAAGCCGCCGCCCGAGCCCAAGATCATCCCAAAAACGCCCGAACAGATTGCCGCGGAGGAAAACAAGCCGCCCGCGGAACCTCCCAAGCCGCCTCCGCCGCCGATCCCGCTGAAGTTCTACGGCTACTCCAGCCAGTCGCGCGCCGGCGAGCGGCGGGCCTTCTTCCTCGATGGCGAGGACATCTTCGTGGCCACCGAAGGCGAGCTGATCAAGAAGCGTTACAGGGTGGTCCGCATTGGCATAAACTCGGCAGTAGTGGAAGACGTCGAGCACAAGCATGAGCAGACGCTGGCCTTGGAGGAGATAAGCGGATGAGTAGGATAAGTCTCCCGACTTGTCAGCCCCAGCGCCCGGCACCCGGCCGCAGCAGCCCCGAATCCGGCTTTGCGCTGCTGTTCGTGTTTGCCATGGCCGCGGCGGTGGCCTTCGCGCTGTACCTGGAACTGCCGCGCGTCAGCATGGAAGCGCTGCGGGACCGCGAGCAACTGCTGGTCTCGCGCGGCGAGCAGTACAAGCGGGCCGTCCAGCTTTACGTGCGGAAATTCAACAAGTACCCCGCCACCCTGGACGAGCTGGAGAAGTCCAACAACATCCGGTTTCTCCGCCGCCGCTACAAGGACCCGATGACGGGCAAGGCGGAATGGCGGCTGGTCCACGTCGGTCCCGGCGGCGTCTTTCTGGATTCGCTGGTGCACAAGCCGCCGAGCCCGGACAAGGACAAAGACAAAGAGAAAACCGAGCAGGCAGCGGGAATGCCCGGCTTCGAGACGCCGCCGTATGCGGCGGTCCCCGGGCAGCCGATGCAACCCGTCTTGCGGCGGCGGCCGAGCGAACTGGGCTCTTATCCCACCCCGGGCCCGGCCGGGGACCCGGGCCAGTTCACCACCGCCGGCGAGCCGCAGCTCACGCCGTACCCGGCGCCGGGGCAGCCGGTGACGGCGTATCCGCAGCCCTATCCCGGCCAGCAGCCCGTGCCGGGGTATCCGCAACCCGGGCAGCAGACCGGCCCGTACCCGTTCCTACCGCCTGGCCAGCAGCAGCCAGGCGCGTACCCGCAGATCCAGCCAGGCCAGGTATCGTTTCCGCAGCTTCAGCCGGGACAGCAGCAGCCGCCCTACCCGACGCAGGGCGTTCCCGGCCTGCCGGGTCCCTACGGCCGGCCCGGATCGCCAACCTTTCTGGCTCCGGTCATGGCGCCGCCCGTGAGCTCGCAGACCGGCGGCGTGATGCCCACGCCTTACAATCCTTACTCCACGCAGCCGGGCGTGAGCGGAGCTCCCACCGCCGGACAGTCGCCGTTCCCGCAGCCCGGCTACCAGCCTGTGCCCAGCGGCGGCTCGGGGCAGAACCCGGCGCTGGAAATGATCCAGAAGATCCTGACCACGCCGCGGGCCGGCGGGCTGAGCGGCGGGCAGGCCGGAACGCCGGGCGCCTTCGGCGGCCAGATCATGGGCGGCGGCATCGCCGGCGTGGCCAGCACCAAAGAAGCCGAAGGCGTCATGGTCTACAACGAGAAGACCAAGTACAACGAGTGGGAGTTCCTCTACGACATTCGCAAAGACCCCACCAAGGTCGGCCAGTTCGCCATGGGCGGCATGGCGGGAACAGGGCAGCCGGGACAGGTGGGGCAGACGGGGCAGCAGGGCGCCACACAGGGCACGCAGCAGACGCAGCCCTCTTTGTTCACCCCCATCCAGCCCAGCGGCGGGCGTGGAAGATAGCCGCTTGAAACGCCTGGCGACACTGTGGATCGGCAGCCTGCTGCTGCTGGCCGGCTCCCCGCCACGCCCGCGGGCGCGTGACCTCGGCCTGGTGATCGGCGACCTGCCGCCGGGCCCGCTAAACGCCATCACCGATGTGGCCGGCGTCGCGGTCGGCCACGCTACCTTGATTCGCGGCGACGACATCCGCACCGGCGTCACCGCCGTGCTGTCGCACACCGGCAACCTGTTCCGCGATAAGGTCCCGGGCGCCGTGTTTATCGGCAACGCCTTCGGCAAGCTGGCCGGCTCCACCCAGGTCAACGAGCTGGGCGAGATCGAGACGCCCATCCTGCTGACTTCAACGCTGAACGTGCCGCGGGTGGCCGACGCGCTCATCGAGTACATGCTCGCGCTGGAGGGCAACGAGGACGTGCGCTCGATCAACCCGCTGGTGGCCGAGACCAACGACGGAGGTTTGAACGACATCCGCGGGCGGCACGTGGGGCGCGAGGAGGTCTTCGCGGCCATCCGCGGCGCGAAGGGCGGCCCGGTCGAGGAAGGCTGCGTCGGGGCCGGGACGGGAACGGTGGCCTTCGGCTTCAAGGGCGGCATCGGGACGGCCTCGCGCCGGCTGAGCGAGGCCCAGGGCGGCTACACCGTCGGCGTGCTGGCCCAGACGAACTTCGGCGGCGACCTGAGGATCAACGGCGCGCCGGTGGGCCGCGAGTTGCGCCGCGGTGAGAAGGATTCGGCCGACGGCTCGGTCATCATCGTGATCGCCACCGATGCGCCGGCGGACTTCCGCAACCTGCGCCGCATGGCGGCGCGCTCGATGATGGGCTTGGCGCGCACCGGCTCGGCGGCCTCCAACGGCAGCGGCGATTACGCCATCGCCTTCTCGACCGCGCGGCCGCCCCAGGCCCACCTGGTCGCGAACGACGCCATGTCGCCGCTGTTCCTGGCGGTGATCGAGGCGACCGAGGAGGCGGTCTACAACTCGCTGTTTCGCGCCGTCACCATGACCGGGCGGGGCCGCACGGTGGAGGCGCTGCCGGTCGAGCGCACCGTCGAGATCCTGCGCCGCTACGGGGCCATCGGCCACTAACAGCCACTCACGGCCGCCAGTTCAAGAACTCTCCGGGCTGGAAAGGCTGCCATTCCAGCGTTTCGAGCACCGGCAGCTCTTCACGCTTCTGTTCGTGGATGTAACTCTTGGCCAGCGCCAGCGCGTGCTCCTTGGCCTTGGCCTCGGTGAACTGGCGCTGGCCATGGACGGTGACGCCGGGAGCCGCCGCTATGACCCTCCATTCGTCAAAATCCGCCGCCACCAACAACGTGAGGTAGTGGTACTGTGCCTTGAAGCCTGACAGGGTGCGGAACATGAGACCACCTCCGGAGCTATTGTAGGCGTTTTGCACCGGCTTGGGGAAGGGGGCGCCCGGGGCGCCGGCTTCCGGGCTACAATCATGAGTTCAACTCCCGACGCACGCACCAAGGAGGCATCCTGATGAGTCACACGAGGCGCACGCCGAAACCGCCGCGGGCCGGTAAGACCGGCAGGCGGACGGCACCATCCTCGGGGCCGCAATTCGCGGTGGCGCCGGGCGGCGGGATTCCCGGCATGGAAAAAGTGCACCGGGTATTGGGAAAGCTGCTCGCCTCTCAGAACTTCGAGAGCCCGGAAGCCGCCAATGCGTATTTGCGGGAGCTTGTGGAGTCCGGCGGGCTGAACCGGCTCGCTGAGGCGGAGCCGGCTGACCCGAAGGAAGAAGCGCAGGACCTGGCCTACCGCGCCATGGAAGCAGCCACGGCGAAGCAAGCCCGGGAACTGACCGAGCAGGCGCTCAAGCTGGATCCGGATTGCGTGGATGCGCTGATCATTCGGGCCCAGGCCCAGCCGCTCGCGAGGAAAGAGTACATTGCTCGTTTGCGCCTGGCCGTCGAGGCGGGCGAGAGGTCCCTGGGAAGCGACTTTATCCGCGACAACAGCGGCCACTTCTGGGGGATGATCGAAACCAGGCCGTTAATGAGGGCGAAGCACGGGCTGGGTATGGCGCTTGTGGACGCCGGGCAGAACCAGGAGGCGATCAGCCAGCTCGAAGAGATGCTCGAACTGAACCCCAACGATAATCAGGGTGTGCGCGACATACTGCTGGGCCTGTACTTGCTCGATGGAGACCTGACCGGCGCAGACCGGCTGCTCGGGCAGTATCGGGACGACTGTGGGGCTACCTTTGTCTGGGGACGAGTGCTCCGAGACTTGATTGCAGGCAATCTTCGCGGAGCTGCCAGCGCTATAAAGAAGGCGATGCGCTCTAACCCTCACGTCGCGGAGGTCCTGGCCGGGCGCGAGGGCTTCCCGAAGGCGCTTCCGGGGTTTTACAGTCCCGGAAGCGAGGATGAGGCGGCCTACTGCTTACTCTGGCTGGGCCGGGCGTGGATGAAGCATCCCGAGGCGATTGCCTGGGTGGCCGGCTCGACGGCGGGCCTCAAGTAGTTCGCCGCATTTCACACCGGACGGAAGCGGGCGCTGAAGTGGCGGAGGAACGGCGGCTCCCAGGCGATCTGGAAGCTGCGGAGCGCTTCCTTGCGCGCGTTGACCTCCAGGATCGCTTCCACCACGTAGTCGATGTGGCTCTGGGTGTAGACGCGGCGCGGGATGGCCAGCCGCAGCAGCTCGTGCTGCGCCTTCTCGCCGAACATCACCGCGCCGATGTTGGCCAGCGAGACCGGCTGGCCGCCGCCGGAGTCGTTGGTGACGGTCAACATCACCAGCGGGATGCGCGCCGCGCCCTGCTCGGCGATGAAGCGGCGGAAGCCCGTCAGCTCCTGGACCGCCGCCTTGAGGCGGTAGAAGCTCTCGCTGCCGGCATAGGATTCGTCGCCGCGCATCATGGCCGCCCACTGCTCAGTGGACATGGCGCTGGCGCCGGAATCGGTGAGCAGGTCGATCAGGATGTGCCGGGCGTCAATGAGGAAGAGGTTGTAGCCGGCGTTATCATATAATAAACGAGGGGCCCGCACTTCCGGGCATTCCATCGCCAGACTGGGACTGGGCATTCATGGCTACGATTGGGGCGATTCCGGCGGCCGCTTTGCGCGGCGAGACCTGCGAGCGTATTGTCAACGATTTCAGCATCGAGGTGGCTACCGTGAACGGTTCCGGCAGCCAGACGGCAAACGCGGTGCTGATGCGGGCGCTGTTTCAGATGGGCATCCCGGTGTCGGGCAAGAACCTGTTCCCCTCCAACATCGCCGGCCTGCCGACCTGGTTCACCATCCGCGCCAGCCGGCACGGCTGGATCGGGCGCAAGAAGGAAGTGGACCTCCTGGTGGCCATGAACGCGGAGACCGCCCGCGAGGACGTCATGAAGCTGGCCTCCGGCGCGGCCGTCGTCTACGACGAGCCGCTGAAGCTGGACGCGCTGCGCTCCGACCTGCACTTCTACCCGGTGCCGTTCGACAAGCTGGTCATGCCGGTCTGCCCCGAGGCCAAGCTGCGCAAACTGGTGCGCAACATGATCTACGACGGCGTGCTCGCCCAGCTTCTCGGCATCGAGATCGAGGAGGTGCACCGGGCGCTCGACAAGCAGTTCGGCGCGCGCAAGGCCAAGGCGGCCGAGCTGAACTGGAAGGCGGTGCTGGCCGGCCGCGACTACGCCGGTAACCATCTCGTCAAGACCGCCCCGGTCGCCGTCGAGCGGATGAACGCGACGGCCGGCAAGATCATCGTCGAGGGCAACGCGGCCACGGCGCTGGGGGCGCTGTTCGCCGGCGTGACTGTGGTGGCCTGGTATCCGATAACGCCTTCCTCCTCGTTGATCGAGGCGCTGGCCGGCTACCTGGAGAAGCACCGCATCGACAAGGAAACCGGCCAGGCCACCTTCGCGGTGGTGCAGGCCGAAGACGAGATGGCGGCGCTGGGCATGGTGATCGGCGCCGGCTGGGCGGGGGCGCGGGCCATGACGGCCACCTCCGGGCCGGGCCTCTCGCTGATGACCGAGTTCAGCGGCCTCGGCTACTACGCCGAAGTGCCGGCGGTGATCGTGGACGTGCAGCGCGTGGGGCCCTCGACCGGCCTGCCCACCCGCACCATGCAGGGCGACATCCTCTCGACCGCCTTCCTCTCGCACGGCGACACCAGGCACCCGATGCTGTTCCCCTCCTCGCCGCGCGAGTGCTTCACCATGATGGTCGAGGCCTTCGACCTGGCCGAGCAGTTCCAGACGCCGGTCTTCGTCATGAGCGACCTCGACCTGGGCATGAACAACTGGATGTCGGACCCGTTCCCGTATCCCGAGCGGCCGATGCGGCGCGGCAAGGTGCTCACCGCCGAGGACCTGGACCGGCTGGGGGGCTTCGCCCGCTACCAGGACGTGGACGGCGACGGCGTCGGCTGGCGCACACTGCCCGGCACCCGGCGCACCGCGGCCGCCTGCTTCACCCGCGGCAGCGGCCACAACGCCAAGGCCCAGTACAGCGAGCGCGAGGACGACTACACGAACAACATGGACCGCCTGGCGCGCAAGTTCGAAACGCTGCGGGGCGCGTTGCCCGCGCCGCACGTGGAGATCGCCGAGCGTGCCCGCGTCGGTCTGATCTCGGCCGGCAGCTCGCGCTGGGCGGCCGAGGAAAGCCGGGACCAGTTGCGCCGCGAGTATGGGCTCCAAACGAGCTTCCTGCGGCTGACCGCCTATCCGTTCACGCATCACCTGGCGGAGTTCGTCCGGCGGCACGAGCGCGTCTACGTGATCGACCAGAACCGCGACGCGCAGTTGCTGCTGCTGATGCGGCTGGAGATGGAGCCGGAGGAGATCGCCCGGCTGCGCAGCGTGCGCTACTACGGCGGGCTGCCGCTGGACGCCCGCACCGTGACCGGCGACATCGTCCGTCAGGAGGGCCTGTAACATGGCCACCGCATCCGTCACGCCGCCGCCGAAGAAGACCAACCGCGCCGGCCTGGAGGTCGCGCAGTACAAGGGCGGCAAGAGCACGCTGTGCGCCGGCTGCGGGCACAATTCCATCTCGGAGCGGATCATCGAGTGCTTTTACGAGATGGGCATCGAGCCGTGGAGCGTGGCCAAGTTCTCGGGCATCGGCTGCTCGTCGAAGTCCCCGGCGTACTTCCTCAGCCTCGCGCACGGTTTCAACGCCGTGCACGGGCGGGCGCCGTCGGTGGCCACCGGCGCGATCCTGGCCAACCGTCACCTGCTCGGCATCGCGGTGACCGGCGACGGCGACACCGCTTCGATCGGCATCGGGCAGTTCATGCACCTGCTGCGGCGCAACGTGCCGCTGATCTACCTCATCGAGAACAACGGCGTCTACGGCCTGACCAAGGGCCAGTTCTCGGCCACCGCCGGCGTCGGCTCCCGGCTGAAGACCGGCGTGGTTAACGAGCTGGAGCCGATCGACTGCTGCGTCGAGGCGATCACGCTCGGGGCGACGCTGGTGGCGCGCTCCTTCTCGGGCGACAAGCGGCAGTTGCAGGCGATCCTCAAGACGGCCATCGCGCACAAGGGCCTCTCGGTGATCGACGTCATCTCGCCCTGCGTCACGTTCAACGATCACGAGGGTTCCACCAAGAGCTACGCCTACATGAAGGAGCACGACGCGCCGCTGCACGAGCTGGATTTCGTTCCCGCCTACGCGGAGATCGCGGTCGAGATCGAGGAGGGCGAAACGCGGGCGGTTGAACTGCACGACGGCTCGCGGCTGCTCCTCAAGAAGCTGGGCCGCGACTACGATCCCAGCGACAAGCTGGGCGCGCTGCGGACCGTCCACGAGGCCGGCCAGCAGGGGCAAGTGGTGACCGGCGTCCTCTACCTCGACGCCTCGCGCAAGCACTTCATCGACCTGCTCAACCTGGTGGACGAGCCGCTGGCCACGCTGCCGAAGTCGCGGGTGCGCCCGCCGCGCGAAGCGCTCGACCAGATCATGGCCGAGCTTCGCTAAAATAGCGGCTGTTGCTCGCCCCGAGTGATCTCGATCGCCTGCGCGTGGTGCTGGTGGCGCCGCGCAACCCGCTGAACATCGGCGCGGCCGCGCGGGCGATGAGCAACTTCGGCTTCAGCCGGCTGCGGCTGGTGAACGCTTACGAAGTGGCTTACCGGGAGGCGCGCTCGGCGGTCGGCGCCTCCGCGGTGCTGGCGGGCGCCGGGGAATTCAAGACGCTCGCCGATGCGGCGGCCGATTGCACGCTGGTGGTGGGGACCGCTTCGACCGCATACCGCGAGCTCAGGCATCCGCTGCGGCGGCTGGAGTACGGCGGGCGGCTGATCCGCCGCCGGCTGGCCGCCAGCCCGGTGGCGCTCGTGTTCGGCTCGGAGAAGTTCGGCCTCTCCAACGAAGACCTCAGCCACTGCCACTGGCTGATGCGCATCCCGACCCGCGCCGAGCACGAATCGATGAACCTCGGCCAGGCGGTGGCGTTGTGCCTCTACGAGCTGGTGCGCGACGCCGGCGCGGCCCGGGCGAAGCCCGAGAGGAAGCGACGCGCCGAGGCGGGCGATCTGGAGCGCATCACCGAGCTGTTGCTCGACGTGCTCCGCCAGAGCGGCTACGTCAACCCGCGCACCGCCGCTTCGACGGTGGAGAAGATACGCCGCCTGGTCCGGCGGCTCGACCTCTCAGCCGCTGACGCCGTCAACTGGCAGGGGATGCTCCGGCAAGTTCTGTGGAAGCTGGGGCGGGGCGGCTGACGAACCGGTTGCCCGCGATCAGGAACCGCAGCGGCCAGTCGGCACAGTGGCGGATGCCGACGCGCGCGGTGGTGACGATCTCGAAGGCCGGCTCGCGCCGCCAGCGGCGGACGGTGAAGGGACCGGGCAGGGTGACGTCGGCTCCGTACAAGCGGCGGGTGATGCCCAGCGC
This sequence comes from Acidobacteriota bacterium, assembly GCA_038060875.1. Classification (GTDB taxonomy): domain Bacteria; phylum Acidobacteriota; class Terriglobia; order Bryobacterales; family Bryobacteraceae; genus JBBTDS01. The sequence continues at coordinate 13,244 of JBBTDS010000133.1, forward strand.
GAGAGTGAGCTTGCCGGGCCCGGAGGTCAGGTCCTCCAGCGCGCGGGCCGCCGGTCGTCTCCTCGCCATCGCCGCGATGCCCGCCAGCGGCTCCAGGGCGCGGATCAGCACGCAGCCGGGCGTGCCGTCGGGCTCGGCGACCAGGTTGAGGCATTCGTACATGCCGTAGATGAAGTAGACGTAAGCGCGGCCGGGCGGGCCAAACAGCACGCGGGTGCGCCCGGTGACGCCGCGCGAGGCGTGTGCGGCCAGGTCCTCCAGGCCCAGGTAGGCCTCCACCTCGACGATCATGCCGGCGCTTCGCCGGTGCACCAGCACCTTTCCCAACAGCGCCCGCGCCACCTCCGCCGCGGGCCGCTCGTAGAACGCCCGCGGCAGGATTTCGGCGTCCGCCTCGAGCTGAGGCCAGGGGATACGGTCCATCCACTGCATGGCCATAGAAAAGCTTACTTTACTACCACGCGCCCGTGAGTGGCGATCGACCTGCCGGCGGGCGTTGTGCGATATACTGATCGATGCGAGGATCGTTTTACCATGCAGATCGTCACGGTTTCAACCAAGTACCAGGTAGTGATCCCCCGGGCCATTCGCAATTCGATGGGCATTCAGCCCGGTCAGAAGATCCAGGTACTGCCCTATGGTGACCGCATCGAGTTCATTCCGCTGAAGCGCATGAAGAAGATGCGCGGATTCCTGCGAGGGATCGACACGGCGGTCGAGCGGCACGGGGACCGCGTATGAACGTGGTCGATTCCTCGGGCTGGCTGGAGTATTTCGCGAACGGCCCCAACGCGAACTTCTTTGCCCCGCCGATCGAAGACACGGACAAGCTGGTCGTGCCCACGATCGCGGTCCTTGAGGTTTTCAAGCGCGTATTGCAGCAGCGCGGCGAGAGCGATGCGCTCCAGGCGGCGGCGCTGATGCAGCTTGGCCGGCTCATCAACCTCGATCTGCCAATCGCCCTGCTGGCGGCCAAGCTCGGTTGCGACTTGAAGCTGCCGCTCGCCGACAGCGTCATCCTGGCCTCGGCCCGTGTCCACGGCGCGGTGCTGTGGACCCAGGACGAAGATTTCAAGGGGATCGCCGGCGTAAAATACACCGCCAAGGGATAGCCGGGCCGCATACTATGTTACTATGCGCCTGTTCACCGCGATCGACCTGCCGGCGGAGGCGGTTGGCAACCTGGAGCGATTGCTGGCGCGGCTGCGGCCGGCGGCGCGGATCAAGTGGGTCGCAGCCGCCAACATTCACCTCACCACCAAGTTCATCGGCGAGTGGCCGGACGGGCGGCTGAGAGAGCTGAGGGAGGCGCTCGGCGGCCTGCCGCGCCGCGAGCCGATCGACGTCGCCCTGCGCGGGCTGGGCGTCTTCCCGAACGCCCGCGCGCCGCGGGTATTCTGGGTAGGCATCGAAGCGCCGCCCGGCCTGGCGGAACTGGCGGGGGAGACGGACCGAGCGCTGGGCCGGCTCGGCGCGCCGCCAGAGAGCCGGCCGTTCGCGCCGCACCTGACGCTGGCGCGCATCCGGGAGCCGGTCCCGCTGGAGGCGTTGTGGCAGGCCATCGCGCAACTGCCCTCGGTCGAGTTCGGCCAGTTCCGCGCCGACCGCTTCTATCTATACCGCAGTCAGCTCACTCCCTCCGGCTCGGTCTATACTAGACTCTCGGAATTCGGGTTATGACCGGCGCCATTCTGGCCCTCGTGGCGGCGTACCTGATCGGCGGCATCCCATTCGGCTACCTGCTGGTGCGATGGAAGACGGGCCGCGACGTCCGCTCGATGGGCAGCGGCAACATCGGGGCCACCAACGTGCTGCGCACGACCGGGCGCGCGGCCGGCGTGGTTACGCTGCTGCTCGACATCGGCAAGGGCTTCGCGGCCGTCTGGCTGGCGGCGCGGCTCACCGGCGGCTCGCCACTCTGGATGAGCGCCGCGGCGCTGGCGGCGATGGCCGGGCACGCGTTCCCCGTGTTCCTGAAGTTCAAGGGCGGCAAGGCGGTGGCCAGCTTCCTCGGAGCGTTCCTCTACCTGGCCCCGCTGGCGGTGCTGGCGGTGGTGGTCGTCTTCGTGGTGGTGGTGGCGTGCACGCGTTACATTTCGATGGGCTCGATCATCGCCGCCGGCAGCTTCCCGCTGGCGGTATGGCTGATCGTCCACCCGCCGCTCGCGGTCGTCATCGCGGCGCTTGCGGCCGGCGGCTTCCTCATCTGGCGGCACAAGGAGAACATCGCGCGGCTGCGGGCCGGCACCGAGAATGTTCTCTCGCTGGGAGGCCGGCGATCCTGACGCGACTGGCCATCATCGGCGGCGGCGGCTGGGGCACGGCGCTCGCGGTTGTGCTCTCGCCGCGCTTTGAGTGCATCCGCCTCTGGGTCTACGAGCCGGATCTGGCCGGGCGCATGCGCGCAACACGTGAGAACGATCTCTACCTGGCCGGGCAGTCCATCCCCGCCCAAGTGGAAGTCGTGACCGAGCTGGGCGCGGCGCTGGAGGGCGCCGAGGTGGTCCTGGGTGTGATGCCGTCCCACGTGGCCCGCGGGATCTACAGCCGGATGCTGGGGCGCCTGGAACCCTCGATGCTGTTCGTCAGCGCCACCAAGGGGCTGGAGAACGGCACGCTGATGCGGATGTCCGAGGTCATCGGCGAGGTGGTGGGGCAGCGCTTCGCGCCGCGCGTGGCGGCCCTGTCGGGGCCCACGTTCGCGCGCGAGATCGCCCGCGGCGAACCGGCCGCCGTGGTGATCGCCTCCCAAGACGAGGAACTGGCGCGCACGATTCAGGCTGCCTTCTTCGGTCCCACCTTCCGGCTGTACACCAACTCGGACCCGGTGGGTGTGGAACTGGGCGGAGCGTTGAAGAACATCATCGCCATCGGCGCCGGCATCTGCCACGGGCTGGGCTTGGGAAGCAACACGCTCGCGGCGCTGGTGACCCGGGGCCTGGCCGAGATCACGCGGCTGGCGGTGGCCATGGGCGGCCGGCCGGCGACGCTGGCCGGGCTGGCCGGCCTCGGCGACCTGGTGCTGACCTCGACCGGCGACCTGAGCCGCAACCGCCAGGTGGGCATCGAGCTGGGGCGGGGGCGGAAGCTGGATGAGATTCTGAGCACGATGCGGATGGTGGCCGAGGGCGTCAACACGACCTACGCCGCCGTCGAACTGGGGCAGAGATTCGGGATAGACCTGCCGATCATCCAGCAGATGAACGCGATCCTGCGCTTCGGGCGCCCGCCGCGCGAGGCCATCCGCGAGCTGATGGAGCGCTCGCTGAAGGGCGAGTGAGGGCGGGCTACGGCACCGGCTGCCCGCAAGCTAAGCCCTTGCTATCCGCTCGGTTCGCGGTCCGGTTCGCCAGAGCGTTCGTCCCGCGACTGAAGAAGTTCGCGGCCACGGGCCGAGTAGAGATGCTTGCGAAACTCCTCACGAAACCGGTCCAGATCGTAGTCGCCCCGTTCCTGGTCCTCCCAGCGCTCAGCGCTGGCCTGGCGTTTCAGGATCAGCCTCACATCGGACGACATGGTAAACCGTTCCCCCTCCAGCGTGAGTTTACAAGATATCAGCTCCGGGTGCCGCCTGCCGCGCTCATGTCACCACATCACTCTGGCCGCAAGTGATTGACACAGAAGTAGTTCTGTTCTGCCTCCACTGCCCGTGAGGTCCGCTTGTGTCATGGTCAACCGCGATCTGGGCCTGACCGTATGCGCAGGCGGAGATGCTGGCAAGCCAAGATCGCGAGATAATGGGGCAATGGCCTATCACATCGTGGGATTCACGGAGAGAGAGTTCTTCGATTCGGTCGGAGGCGTCAGCGACCGAATCCTGCGCACCCTGCAAGAGGCATCATTCCGGAGCATGCAGGCTGCCGCCCGTGACCGTGTGAGCTATGTCGGCAAGAGAGTAATGGAAGTTCGCACTATCGCTGCCTTCGAGGATGGCGGTCTGCCGGCAGAATTCAACCAATACATGGAACTCTTCTACTTGAACGACCGGGCACTAGAAGAATGCCAGGCGGCAGGAATGCAGTTGAAGGTAATCGGTACGTGCGCCACCGAGGGACTGCCGGAGAATGCCGGCATCCTGCTCCGCCTTCCGCTGTACCTTCAGCAGAGCACGGTGCCCAACCTTCAACGGTGACGGAGATGGATAAGTGGGCGCGCGAGCAGCCCAGTAAATGCCGGGAACGCTGGTAGCGCCGGTCTGAAAGCGCACCAATTTGGCCAGTTTAGGAGTGCGCCCCAGCAGGGAGGAAGCCGAGAGCTGGCACACGAATATACTCATCGCTGGGATTGGCGGTGCGGGATCCCGAGCGCGCTCCAGGCAAAGCGAGTCGATTAGAGCAAGACCTTACCGTCCGACACCGTCCACAGGAGTGAGATCAGTGAGGCAGATCGCCTGAGGGAGTTGCACCCTGCAAGTTGTTGCTTGCATCGGTGAGCGCGCGAAGAATCGAACCCGGAACGCGCGGATTAACAGTCCAGTGCGCTGCCAGTCAAACTACGTGGCCGCTTGGTTGCCGTTCCCTTCTCGTATACCACACGGGCGTGGGCGCACGCGATTTGACTTCCCCGCCGCCGCTCTTATAGACCGCGCTTGGGCAGGCCGCCAAGACTATGGAATGGCTTTCCCGGGTCTCGGACTTCAGCATCTTCCTGGCCATCGCGGCCGTCGGCTTGATGTTCCTGCTCCTTCCGCTGATCTTCGGCGAGATCTTCGACCGTATCGGCGAGAGCGGATTGACCCACGACATCGACCACGGCGGCCCGAGCATCTTCGGCGCCCGCATTCTCAGCGTCTTCATGACCACCTTCGGCAGCTTCGGTGCCATCGGCGTTCAGTTCCGGCTGGGGCTGGCGCCGGCTTCTGCCCTGGGACTCGCCAGTCGCGCGGTTTGCGCGTCGCTTACTTACGGCTTTGCGCGCTTCCTCCGGGCGCGGCAGGCGGGCACCGAGGTGCGCAAGGCCGACGTGCTGGTCCGGGCCGCGCCCTGGCGCCAGGTATCCACTAAAATGCCGGAAGAGCGCCCTTTTCCAGTACTGGTCTACTTCGGGTCTGGAACCGGAGACCACCGGTCAAAAGTCTTTCCATCAGGCTCCAGGCCTGTGATATACTTCCAGGTCTTCCCGGTTTGCGTGTCGATGCGAAAGACGGTTTGTTCGTGTCCTGTGAGACCATTCTTGAGCCAAACAGTGTATGGGGAGGAGACCAACACATATCGACCTTCTGGGCTGTCGGTCTGTCCGCCTTGACCGCGAAGCAAAAACACCCCTACTAGAAGCATCAAGATTGAAACCGAAACTGCTGCTATTTGGCGCATGACAAGATCATACCTCCAAACTACGCTGCCCTTTCTTCCTTCCGCCGTTCTGGTTCGAGCAGAGTCAGTAGCTAGATAACAGGGCACGCCGAAGGAGCGCCGCGCGCGGTGCCCCTCAGCAACTGCACTTCGTGGACGAACTCGTTTGGCTGCATCTACGCGCCCCACACCGCGCTCCAGGCGCGGGCGGCTGGATCGATCAGGATCAAC
>JBBTDS010000134.1:0-1157 GCA_038060875.1 Acidobacteriota bacterium
GCCGAGCGGGACTACACCGAGGGGAGCCTGGGCCGGGCCATCACGCTGCTCTCCATCCCCATGATTCTCGAGATGAGCATGGAGTCGCTGTTCGGCATCGTGGATGTGTTCTTCGTGGCGCGGCTGGGCGCCGAAGCGGTGGCGGCGGTGGGGCTGACCGAGGCGATGCTCATGGTCGTGTACAGCGTCGCCATGGGCCTCTCGATGGCCACCACGGCCATGGTGGCGCGGCGCGTCGGCGAAAAGAACCCGCGCGGCGCGGCCGTAGCGGCCACGCAGGCCATCTGGATCGGCCTGGCCGTTTCGGCGGCCACCGGCGCGATCGGCTTCGTGTTCTCCAAGCGCCTGCTGGCGGCCATGGGCGCCTCGGCGAGCCTGATCCAGAGCAGCTCGGGCTACACCACGGTGATGCTGGCCACCAGCGTCACCATCTTCCTGCTGTTCCTGATGAACGCGATCTTCCGCGGCGCCGGCGACGCGGCCATCGCCATGTGGTCGGTGTGGCTGGCCAACCTGGTGAACATTGTGTTGGACCCCTGTCTGATCTTCGGGCTCGGCCCCTTCCCCGAGATGGGCGTGACCGGCGCGGCGGTGGCCACCACCATCGGCCGCGGCATCGGTGTGCTGTTCCAGATCTGGGTGCTCTCCGGCGGCCGGAGCCGGATCCGTCTGCGGTCCGCTGACCTGCGGCTCGACGGCGCGGTGCTGCTGCGGCTGGTGCGCGTGTCGCTTACGGGGATGCTTCAATTCCTGATTGGCACGGCAAGCTGGCTCGGACTGGTGCGCATCACGGCGCAGTTCGGCAACGCGGCGCTGGCGGGGTACACCATCGCGGTGCGCATTATCTTCCTCGCCATTCTGCCCGCCTGGGGGATGTCAAACGCGGCGGCCACGCTGGTGGGGCAGAACCTCGGCGCCGGCAAGCCGGAGCGGGCCGAACGGTCAGTGTGGAAGACGGCCTTCTACAACATGCTGTTCCTGGCCGGCGTGGCCGTGCTGTTCACGCTGCTCGCCGGGCCGCTGGTGCGTCTGTTCACCGCTGATGCGGCGGTGATCCCCTACGCAGTGGCCTGCCTGCGGCTGGTGAGCTACGGCTACCCGTTCTACGCCTACGGCATGGTGGTGGTGCAGGCCTTCAACGGCGCGGGCGACACGGT
>JBBTDS010000134.1:1257-3099 GCA_038060875.1 Acidobacteriota bacterium
CAGGTCCGATCAGGCGAAGGTGTCCTGGTTACCGATCGTGGTGATGTGGTGGCTGAGCTTGTCCCTCCGGGAGGAGCGGCCACCGATAGTTCGGTTCCCCCCGGTCTGGCCGCTCTGGCCAGGAAGGGTCTGTTGACGCTCGGCAGTCAGAACGATTCCAGCCTGTATCCAGCGCTGCCGCGTCTGGTTCAGCAGCACCGGTCGATGCAACTGCTCGACCAGGAGCGGGGCTCCCGGTGAACCTCTACGCTGAGTCGAGCGCCATCCTGGCTTGGCTGTTAGGCGAAGAAGCGGCGCCGCGGGTGCGCCGGGCGTTGGCAGCCGCGGAAGTTGTGCTGGCCTCCGATCTCACGCTCGTCGAATGCGACCGGGTCCTGATCCGCGCCCTCGCGCTGGGCGACATCACGGAAGCGGGCGCGGCCGACCGTCGGGCACTGCTGAATGCCGCCGCGGCCCACTGGAACGTGTTGCGGATCGGCCCCGAGATCGTTGACCGCGCGAGGCGGCCCTTTCCGGTCGAGCCGATTCGCACGCTCGATGCGCTTCACCTTGCCTCTGCGCTGGCCGCGCGTTCGGCGGTTACGGGAGTGCAACTGCTCAGTCTTGACGAGCGCGTTCGCGCGGTTGCGGGCCAGCTCGGATTCCGACTGCAACCAGCGTGACCATCTCCATCTCTCGCCCCGGCGGTTGCCGGTTCATGTTACTTTTGGCGGATAATGGTCCCGCCATGCGCTTCACTGCCTGCCTGACGCTTACTCTGGCATGCGCCGGCGCGCAGGGGCCGCCGCCGGTGGTCTTTGAGGAGCGGCCCGGCGTCCTGCTGGCCAACGACAAGGTCGAACTCACAATCCTCACGCAGGGTGGTTCGCTGGCGAGTCTGGTCCTGCGCGAGGACGCCGGGAAGCTGAACCCGATGTGGAACCCGGCGCGGATGGCGCGCGAGGCGGGGCAGAAGCCGGGCGGCGGCGGCGCCCTGGGGCATTTCGTTTGCGTGGACGGCTTCGGGCCGGTGTCACCGGAAGAGCAGGCGGCCGGCATGCCGGGTCACGGCGAAGCGCACCGGCAGCCGTGGGAGATCCGGCAGTTCGCGAGAGAGGGCCGCGTGCAGACGCTGACGTTCTCGGCGAGGCTTCCGTTGGTGCAGGAGACTTTCACGCGCACGCTGCGGCTGGTCGATGGCGAGCAAGTCATCTACGTCGAGAGCACGCTGGAGAATCTGCTGGGCTTCGACCGCCCCGTCTGCTGGGCCGAGCACGCCACCATCGGCTCGCCGTTTCTCGAGCCCGGCAAGACGGTGGTGGACATGCCGGCCGCGCGCGCCAAGACGCGCGCCCATCCGGCGAGGCCGGGCAAGCTGGCGCGGCGGCTGGCATCGTTCCAGGATTTCACCTGGCCGATGGCGCCGGGCGTTGACGGCCGGCTGATCGACCTGCGGGCGGCGCCCGAGAACCCCAGCTCGATCGATCACACTACCTGCCTGATGGATCCGGCCCGCGAGCTGGCCTTCGTCACCGCGCTGCACCTGGACAAGCGCCTGCTGTTGGGTTACGTGTTCCGGCGCGAGGAATATCCGTGGCTACAGAGCTGGGAGAACTACCCGCCCAACCTGAGGATGGCCCGCGGCCTGGAGTTCTCGTCGCAGCCGTTCGACGTGCCGCGCCGCGAGGCGATCCAGTTGAACTCGCTGTTCGGCGCGCCGGTTTACCGCTGGCTGGCGGCCAAGTCGAAAATCGGCAGCCGCTTCCTGCTGTTCTACGCCAGAGTGCCCGAAGGCGTACGCAAGATCGACGATGTCAGGATCGAGGGCGGCCAGCTCATTATCGAGGACCGCGCGGCCGGCAA
>JBBTDS010000135.1:0-3808 GCA_038060875.1 Acidobacteriota bacterium
GCGCTCGCGTACAGCTTCTTCGGGATGCGCCCGGCCAGGTAAGCCAGGCGGCCCGCCTCGATGGCCAGCTTCATCGCCTCGGCCATCTTGACGGCGTCCTGAGCACCGGCTATGGCGGTGTTCAGCAGCAAGCCGTCGTAGCCCAGTTCCATGGCGATGGCGGCGTCGGAGGCGGTGCCCACGCCGGCGTCCACGATCAGCGGAACCTCGCTGATCATCTCGCGCAGGATGCGCAGGTTGGAGAAGTTCTGGATGCCCATCCCCGAGCCGATGGGGGCCGCCAGCGGCATCACCGCCGCCGCCCCGGCGTCGATCAGCTTGCGCGCGTTCACCAGGTCGTCATTGGTGTAGGGCAGAACTACGAAGCCCTCCTTCACCAGCGCGCGTGTGGCCTCGACCAGCCCGGCATTGTCCGGGAACAGCGTCTTCTCGTCGCCGATGACCTCCAGCTTGATCCAGTGCGAGAGCCCCACTTCGCGCGCCAGCCGCGCGGTGCGGATAGCCTCGTCGGCGGAGTAACAACCGGCGGTATTGGGAAGGATGAAGAGCTTGCTCCGGTCGATGTAGTCGAGCAGCGATTCCTTGGAGCGGTCGGTGAGGTTCACCCTGCGAACCGCTACCGTAACCATCTCGGCGCCCGAGGCCTCGTGGCAGCGGGCCATCTCCTGGAAGCTGCGGTATTTCCCGGTGCCGACGATCAGCCGCGAGCGGAACTCGCGATCGGCAATCCTGAGCGTGTCAGCCATACGCTTTCATTTTAGCGTCCCGGCTCTGAAGCCACGTGTTCACCACGCTCGTCGTGAGGATCAGCGCGCCGCCGGCCAGCGCCCAGCGCCCGGGCCGCTCGCCGTGGGCCAGCCAGGCCCAGACGGGGTTCAGCGCGGGCTCCGCCAGCAACAGGATAGCCGCCTCCAGCGCCGGCACGTGCCGGATGGCCCGCGTCAGGCAGAAGTAGGACAGCCCGATCTGAAAGACGCCGAGGTAGAGGATCACCGCCGCGTCGCGCCACTGGGCCCCGCTCACCGGCAGCGCCATCGGCAGGCAAGCCAGGAAGGCGAGAAGGTTGCCGGCGGCCACACTGGCGGGCGCGCTGTTCCCGGCTCTGCCGCTGCCCAGCCAGCGCAGGCCGGCGATGGTGCAGGCCCAGGTGACCCCGGAGCAGGCGCCGAGCACGTTGCCGTGCAGCGGGTCCGGCGCAGTAGGGCTGGCCGCCTCCTGGCCCGCGAAAAACAAGGCCATGCCCGCGCCCACCACCGCGATCAGGCCGATGTCGCGGCGCCGCAACGGCTCGCGCAACACCAGCGGACCCAGCAGCAGGAGGTAGAGCGGCCCCGTGCTCTGGAGGAAGATCGCATTGGCCGCCGTGGTCAGCTTGGTGGCCAGCACGAACAGCACCAGTGTGGAGGCGTAGGCCACGCCCACCGGTCCCACCCGCCAGTTCCAGCCGGCGCGCGCCGCCGGCACGAGCAGCAGCAACGCCAGCGCCGCTACCGCGGAGCGGAAGCTCGCCACCTGCCAGCTTGTGAGCGCGGTGGCCTTGATCGCCGCCCCGCCGGTAGAGAACAGCACGGCGGCGACCAGCAGCAGCAGACGGTTGGCAACAGGCGCGCGCATCGTGGGGAGCCGGAGCTACCAAGGGTACCGCACCCGGCATGCGGAGGTGGCATGCCCAACTTATATCTTGACTTTTAATATTGCCCGGCTATTATAAAAGTGTGTTTGACAGATGGGCCGAACTTCGTCCGGGAAACGTCCTTCTCCTCGGGCCGCGCCGCTGCGGCAAAACCACGCTCCTGCGACAACGCTTCCCGGCATACCGCTACGTCACGCTCGACGATTTTGACGCCCTGACCTGGGCGCGCCGGGATCCCAAGGGTCTCGTTGGCAGCCTCCGCCCGGCGGCCATAATCGACGAAATCCAGCGCCTGCCGGAATTGCTTGTGGCCGTCAAGTACTGGTCCGACCGGGGCGAGATCGAGGCGCTGATGACCGGCTCGAGCAGCATCGGCCTGATGGATGCCGCAGCCGAGACGCTCGCCGGCCGCGTCTGGATCGAACACCTGCCCACCGTCTGCTGGGGCGAGGAACTGGGTACGCCGCAGCACCAGTTCTTCGAAGATGAAGCCGCCCCGGCGCACCTCGCCGAGGGGCGGCGGCATCTGGAACGCTGGCTGCGCGACGGCGGCTTTCCGGAAGTTGTCGCCAGCGCCTCGCAGGAGGACCGCGCCGACGTGCTGCGGCTCTATCGAGACAGCTACTTCCTGCGCGACGTGGCCCAAATGGCCAACATCGAGAACGTCGAGGCGCTTCACGCGATCTTTCAGCACGTGGTGAGGTGTATCGGTTCGCCGGTTGAGGTGTCCAACTTCGCTCGCGAGGCCGGCCTGAGCCATGCCACCGCGAAGCGCTATCTCGGCACACTGCTCCAGACCGGACTCGGGTTCCGCCTCTACGGCGGCCAGTTCAGCGCCGTGAAGCGGCTGGTCAAGGCCGCAAAGCTCTACTTCGCCGACAGCGGAATCGTGACCGCGTTCCAGGCCGGCGTTGACGACGGCGCGCGTTTCGAGTCGTTCGTCGTCTCCGAGATCGAGAAGCGGCGCAAGCTGCGGTTCTTCGACGCCGACCGGCTGCTGTACTACCGCTCGAAGGGCGGCGCCAAGGTGGACCTGATCTTTGAGGAGCCGCGCTCGATCCGGGCCGTCGAAATCAAGTTTGCCGAGCACGTTCAGCCCAAAGACCTCCGCAACCTTAAACGGCTTCGGGAACTCGAGTGGCCCAAGCCGCTGAAGCTCTATGTCGTCTATCGCGGGATGCGGTATCTCGAAATGGACGGTGTTCGCGTACTGCCCGTCCACGGGCTCTGGCGCGCCCGGTGAGCCGCGGGCGCGCGCGAGCAAGTGCTACCATGGAAGATCCCCCAAGTGACCGGCAGTGTTCCCGATATCCTGGCTCGAATTGTCGAGCACAAGCGGCGCGAGCTCGCGGCGGCAGAGGTGTCGCGCGAGGCGCTGGAACGGCGGGCCGAAGGCATCGAGCGCCGCGACTTCCGCCAGCCGCTGAGCGGGCGGGGGACGGCCATCATCGCCGAGATCAAGAAAGCATCGCCCAGCAAGGGGGTGCTGATGGATCAGTTCGATCCGCCGGCCATCGCCCGCGCTTACGAGCGCGCTGGCGCCGCGGCGCTATCGGTGCTGACCGACGAGCAGTTCTTTCAGGGAAGCCTCGCGGATCTTCGCGCCGCGCGCGACGCAGGCGGGCTGCCAGTGCTAAGGAAGGATTTCACCATTGACGACTACCAGGTGGCCGAGGCGGCGGCGCACGGCGCCGATGCCATCCTGCTGATCGCGGCGATTCTCCCGCGCGAAAGGCTGGCGCAGCTTCGCGAGTACGCCGCGCGGTTCGGCATGGCCGCGCTGGTGGAGGTGCACGACGAAGAGGAACTGGAAGCCGCGCTCGATGCCGGTGCGGACCTCGTCGGCGTCAACAACCGCGACCTGCGCACGTTCGAAGTGACGCTGGAGACCTCGCTGCGGCTGGCCGCGCGGATTCCGGCGGGCGTGGTGAAGGTCAGCGAGAGCGGGATTCACTCGGCCGAGGACATTCGCCGGCTGGGCGAGGCCGGCTACCATGCGTTTCTGGTCGGCGAGCACCTCATGAAATCGCCCGATCCCGCCGCGGCGCTGCGGGCGCTACTCGTATGATCGTCAAAATATGCGGCATCACCAATCGCGAGGACGCGCTGGCCGCCATCGAGGGGGGCGCGACCGCGCTCGGGTTCAACTTCTACCCCAAGAGCCCGCGCTGCATC
>JBBTDS010000135.1:3908-8702 GCA_038060875.1 Acidobacteriota bacterium
AAGGACCATGCGAAAATGAAGCGGTTTCTGGAGGCAGCACTGGCGGAAGGTTCGCTATGACCACACAACCCGACGCGGGCGGGCACTTCGGGCCGTACGGCGGCCGCTACGTCCCCGAGACGCTCATGTCCCCGCTGGACGAGCTGGAGAAGGCGTACCTGGAAGCGCGCCAGGACCCGGGGTTCCGGGCCGAACTCGAAGGGCTGCTCAAAGACTACGCCGGCCGGCCCACGCCGCTCTACTTCGCCCGGCGGCTGAGCGAATCGCTCGGAGGCGCGCGCCTCTGGTTCAAGCGCGAGGACCTGCTGCACACCGGCGCCCACAAGATCAACAACTGCCTGGGCCAGGTGCTGCTGGCCCGCCGCATGTGCAAGCGGCGCGTGATCGCCGAGACCGGCGCCGGCCAGCACGGCGTGGCCACCGCCACCGTCTGCGCGCTGTTCGGCATGGAGTGCGTGGTCTACATGGGCGAGGAGGACATGCGGCGGCAGCGGCTGAACGTCTTCCGCATGCGGCTGCTCGGCGCGCGCGTGGTCGGGGTGGCCGGCGGCAGCCGCACGCTGAAGGACGCCATCAGCGAGGCCATGCGCGACTGGGTCACCAACGTCGCCACCACTTATTACCTGCTCGGCTCGGCGCTTGGCACTCACCCCTACCCGCTCATGGTGCGCGACTTCCAAAGCGTGATCGGCGAGGAGACGCGGCGCCAGATCCTGGAACAGGAACAGCGCCTGCCCGACGCCATCTTCGCCTGCGTCGGGGGCGGCTCGAACGCCATCGGCATCTTCCACCGCTTCATCGCCGATGACGGGGTGCGGCTGATCGGCGTCGAAGCCGGCGGCCGCGGGCCGCAACTGGGCCAGCACGCGGCCCGCTTCCAGGGCGGCGCGCCCGGCGTGCTTCACGGCGCTTACAGCTACCTGTTGCAGGACGCCGAGGGGCAGATCGCGCTGACCCACTCGGTCTCGGCGGGCCTCGATTACGCGCTGGTCGGCCCCGAGCACGCCTGGCTGCACGATCAGGGCCGCGCCGAGTACGTGGCCGTCGGCGACCAGGAAGCGCTGGAAGCGGCGCGGCTGCTCTCGCGCGTCGAAGGGCTGATCCCCGCCCTCGAATCCGCCCACGCGGTGGCCGAGGCCGTCCGGCGGGCGCCCGAGGCGCGCGGCCAGGTCTTCGTGGTCAACCTTTCCGGCCGCGGCGACAAGGACATCGACATCTACCGCGAGAACTTCCCGGAGCTCGAACGCGATGAGCGCAGCGACGCGGATTAGCCGGCTGTTCGAGCGCCTGCGGCGGGAGAACCGCCAGGGGCTGATCGCCTACATCACCGCCGGCGATCCGTCGCTGGAGCGCACGCCTGCACTGGCGGCGGCGCTGGAGCGCGGCGGCGTCGATCTGATCGAGCTGGGCGTGCCCTTCTCCGACCCGATCGCCGACGGCCCGGTGATCCAGCGCGCCTCCGAGCGGGCGCTCGGCGGCGGGGCGAGCTTTCGCGAGATCCTGGGGGCGGCGGCCCGCATCCGCCGCCGCTCCGAGGTCCCGCTGCTGCTGTTCAGCTACCTCAACCCGGTGCTGCGCTACGGCGTCGAGGCCGCGGCTCGCGATGCGGCCGCCGCCGGCGTCGATGGCTTCCTGCTCACCGACCTGAGCGTCGAAGAGGCGGGCGGCTATGTCGAGGTGATGCGCGCCCACGGACTCGACACCGTCTTCCTGGCCGCCCCCACCAGCACCGCCGGGCGGCGGCAGCTCGTGGCGAAATACTCGACCGGCTTCGTATACTTGGTATCACGCACCGGGGTGACCGGCGAGCGCCAGTCGCTCTCGGACGCGGTGCGGCCGCTGGTGGAGGGAATGCGCGGCATCACCGGGCTGCCGCTGGCGGTGGGTTTCGGCATCTCGCGGCCCGAGCACCTGGCCGCGCTTCGCGGGCTGGCCGATGCGGCCGTGGTCGGCAGCGCCTTCGTGCGATTGATCGAGCAGCGCGGTGGAGACGCCGGACTCGAGGACGAGCTGGAATCGCTGGCCCGGGAACTGAAGCGAGGGTTCGAAACGCCATGACCGACGAGGTCGCGCTCAGAGCTTTGGTCGACTGCCGGGTGCGCGTCGACGTGCTCGACCGGCGCATTCTGGAGCTGATCAACGAGCGCGCCCGCATCGTCGAGGAGCTGGGCCGGCTGAAGCGGCAATTGCATCTGCCGATTTACGAGCCCCGGCGCGAGGACGAGGTCTACGCCAACGTGACCTCGCACAACGGCGGGCCGCTCAGCTCGGAGGCGGTCCGCCGCGTCTTCGAGCGCATCATCGACGAGATGCGGCAGGTGCAGCGCGAGCGCATGGGGGAGGAGCGCAACCGCGCCTCCACCGACGACGAAAGGAACAGCTAGATGTTAGTGGTCATGCAAGAGGGCGCCAGCGAGGCCCAGATCCAGAGCGTCATCGACCGGCTGGTCTCGCTGGGCTTCACCGTGCACCGCTCCACCGGCGTGGTGCATACCGTGCTGGGCGGCGTCGGCCCCGACTATTTCGAGCCGGCCGACCTCGAGGCGCTGGATGGCGTCAAAGAGGCCCACCGCATCATGTCGCCCTACAAGCTGGCCAGCCGCCACTTCCGGCCCGCCGGCACGGTGGTGAAGATCGGCGAGGTCGAGATCGGCGGCGAGACGGTCATCATCATGGCCGGCCCGTGCAGCGTCGAGAGCCGCGAGCAGATCATGACCGCCGCCGAGCGCGTGGCCCGCGCCGGGGCGCGCGTCATCCGCGGCGGCGCCTTCAAGCCCCGCACCTCGCCCCACAGCTTCCAGGGCCTGGGCGAAGAGGGCCTGCGGTATCTGCGCGAGGCCGCCGACCGCTTCGGGCTGCTGGTAGTCAGCGAGGTGATGGACGCCGGCCAGATCCCGTTGGTGGCCGCCTACGCCGACATCCTCCAGGTCGGCGCGCGCAACATGCAGAACTACAGCCTGCTGCGCGAAGTCGGCGGCCAGGCCAAGCCGGTGCTGCTCAAGCGCGGGATGTCGGCCACCATCGAGGAGCTGCTGCTCTCGGCCGAATACATCATGACCGCCGGCAACTACAACGTGATCCTGTGCGAGCGCGGCATCCGCACCTTCGAAACTTACACCCGCAACACGATGGACATTTCGGCCATTCCGGTGGTGAAGAAGCTCTCGCACCTGCCGATGGTCGCCGATCCCTCGCACGGCACCGGCCGCCGCGACAAGGTGCTGCCGATGGCGCGCGCCGCCGTGGCCGCCGGCGCCGACGGCCTGCTCATCGAGGTGCACCCCGACCCCGATCGCGCCCTGAGCGACGGCGCCCAGTCGCTGCCGCCCGAACAGTTCGAGGAGCTCATGCGCCAGTTGCGCATGATCGCCGCCGCCGTCGGCCGCACTCTCTGAGCGGCTACCCGCCGCGGCTGGGCGCTGCGCGCACCGGCGGTGCGCCACTGGACACAGCAAACGGTCATGACGTTTACTGGAGAGAGTTCATGCAAACCGTCGCCATCGTCGGCGTGGGCCTCATCGGCGCCTCCTTCGGACTGGCGCTGAAGAAAGCGGGATTCGCGGGCCGCATCCTCGGCGTGAGTTCGCCGGGCGCGCTCGGTGACGCGCTCGCCCGCGGGGCCATCGACGAGCCGGCGGCGCTCGAAGAAGCCGCGGCGCGCGCCGACCTCGTCTACCTCTCGCAACCGATCGGCCGCATCCTGGAGACGCTCGTAGCCCTCGGCCCGCACCTGGGTCCCGGCACCCTGGTCACCGACGCCGGCAGCACCAAGGCCGCGATCGTCAGCCGCGCGCGCCAGTCGATCAGCCGCGCGCAGTTCCTCGGCGGCCACCCGATGGCCGGCAAGGAGAAGCGCGGCGCCGCCGAAGCGGATGCGGACCTGTTTGCCGGGCGCACCTGGGTGCTCACGCCGGTGGTTCCCGCTGAGCTGGAGACGCCGCCGGCGCGCGAGTTCGCCGGCTGGCTTAAGGCCATCGGCGCCGTCCCGATTGTACTGGCGCCTGAGGAGCACGACCGCGTGGTCGCTGCCACCTCGCACCTGCCCCAGTTGATCTCCACCGCGCTGGCCGCCGTGCTGGCCGGGCGCCTGGATTCGCCCGAGCACCTCAAGGTAGCCGGCCCCGGCCTGCTCGACATGATCCGCCTGGCCGCCAGCCCTTATGAGATCTGGGCCGACATCCTCCAGACCAACGCGGAGGCCATCGAGGAAGCGTTGTCGGCCTATATCGCCAAGCTGGAAGAAGTGCGCGCCGGTCTCCGCTCAGACCGGCTTGAGGCGGAGTTCGACAAGGCGGCCGGGCTGGCGCGCCGGCTGCGGGGTGAATTCGGACTATACTGAAGGAACGCCGCATGACCGAGACGATCCGTTCGATTCTCAAGAAAAAGGGCAGCGACGTCTGGTGGCTGCCCCCCGAGGCCTCCGTCTACGACGCCATCGCCAAGATGGCCGACAAGGGCGTCGGTGCGCTGGTGGTGCTCGCCGAAGGGAAGCTGGCCGGCATCATGTCCGAGCGCGACTACGCCCGCAAGGTCTTCCTGAAGGGTAAGTCCTCCAAGGAGACGCTGGTGCGTGAGATCATGACCGCCACCGTGGTCACGGTGACGCCGGAGCAGACCGTCGATGAGTGCATGCGCATCATGACCGGCCACCGCATCCGCCATCTCCCGGTGATGGAAGGCGGGGAGGTTGTCGGCGTGGTCTCCATCGGCGACCTGGTTAACTCGATCATCTCCGTCCAGGCCGCGACCATTCACCAGTTGAGCAACTACATCACGGGCAAGTATCCCGCCTAG
>JBBTDS010000136.1:0-14594 GCA_038060875.1 Acidobacteriota bacterium
CACCCGCGTCACCGGCCAGTTGCTCGAAGACCGCGGGATCGTGGTGCAGTAGGCGGCCCGCCGGCGAGAAACCCGCAAAAGCAGCATGGACGCTTAAACGAACTCGTCCCGCGCAGGGCAAGCCACGAAGGGAAAAGCATGAGTAACGAGGCCGGTGGCGGAGGCCTTGGCCGAGGCGGAGTCTAGCCAGTCGAGACTGAAGACGGTCCAGCGAAAGCAACTGCTGATGGGCAGCGTGGATGTCGAGCAACTGATGCCGGAAGACCACCCGGCACGAGCGATCTGGGAGTTCGTGGGCCGCCTGGGATCCGCAGTTGCCGGTCAGCTTGTGGGTTTACGCCTACAGCGAGGGGTCAGTTCGGCGCGCGAGGTGTCGCGGTTGTGCGAATACGATCCGGCCTGCCGATGGTTGACGGGACCAAACTAAAGGCCAGTGCGGGGGTGAGTGAGACGGATCCGGAAGCGCGCATCATGAAACGAGCCGACGGCGGGTTCGCGCCCAGTTACAATGTGCAGATTTCCTCGGACACCGCGGCGGGCCAGTTCGAGCGGCGGGGAGCAGATCCGGCGTTTCGGCCGGAAGCCTCCGGCTACCATCCGAACAGCGATACTTACACCTGCCCGGCCGGTCAGCTTCTGGGGTATGCGGGGAAAGGAAAACGCGCCGGCGTCACGCACTATCGCTATCGGGCCGCGGGGGAGGTGGGCGGAGTTCCCCAACGCCTGGATCAAAGACAAGATTGGGCTGCGGCAATCCAGTAGCGGTTTGAAAGGGAAGGCCTTGAAATCACCACCCGCCCCAGTGTATGCTCGGGGAAGCAGCCATCATTCCATCTGGGAGGAGGAAGTGCGATGAGCGCAGTCACCCTGGACGACCTTTCCCTTCGGGACATCCAGCTTTCGCCGCCGCTCGCGGCGCTGCGGGAGGCCTATTTCCGGGCCGTTCCCGAAGTCTGCACCGAGCGGCCGGCCCTGATCACCAGGTTCAGCCTCGAAGCCGGCCTCTTCCAGCGCGACCGCATCACCGCGCTCGATAAGGCCCGGCTCTACCGCAGGGTGCTGGAGAACCGCGCCCCGGTCCTCTGGCACACGCGGGCGCACAAGCGGACCGCGGACGGCCTGGAGGAGTTCACCTTCGTGGACAGCTCACCCTTCGCCGGCTCGACCACCACCAGGTTCAAGGGCGTGCCCATCTACCCCGAGTTCCTCGCCCTGGGCCTCTGGCCGGAGCTGTGGACCATCTCCCGCCGCAAGGCCAACCCGTACTACATCAGCGAGGACCAGGTCCGCACGCTCAACTTCGACGTCTTCCCCCACTGGCTCGACCACAGCATCGCCGAGCTGGCCCGCGCCCGCGGCGCCGACGAGGACCGCCGGCGGATGCAGCTTCTCCAGAAGTTCGTCTTCTTCCTCGTCAGCAAGCCCAACTGCATCTCCCACACCATCCCCGATTTCTCCCGCGCGGTGCGCGAGGGCCTGCGCGCCGTCATCCAGGACGCGCAGGCGCACCGGGACCGCGCCGGCGATCCCGCCAAGAAGGATTTCTACCAGGCCCTGGTCGAGGTCCTGGAGGGCATCATCGCCTACGCGCGAAACCTGGCCGGTTCCGCGGCCGCCATGAGCAACCGCGAAACAGACCCGGCCCGCAAGGCCGCCCTGGCCGAGATCGCCCACATCTACCGCCGCGTGCCCGAGCACCCCGCCGAATCCTTCCGCGAAGGGCTGACTACCGTCTGGCTGTGCTGGACCGCCGTCCACCTGGAGAACCCCAACGTCGGCCTGAGCCTCGGCCGGCTCGACCAGCTCCTCTGGGACCTCTATCGCCGCGACATCGAGGCCGGCGCGCTCACCGTCGAGCAGGCCGTCGAGCTGGTGGGTTATCTGTGGCTGAAGATCGGCGATCACGTCCCCACCGTGCCCAACGCCGGCGAGCAACTGTTCGGCGGCAGCGGCTCCAACCAGGCGATCACCATCGGCGGCGTGGACGCCGCGGGCCGCGACGCCGTCAACGACCTCACCTATGTCATGCTGCGGGCCACCGAGCTGATGAAGCTCCGCGACCCCAACCTCAACGCCCGCTACCACCCCGAGGTCCACGACGGCGCCTACCTCCGCCGCCTCTGCGAAGCCAACGTCACCACCGGGGCCACCCCCGCCCTGCACAACGACCGCGCCGTCATCCGCGCCCTCACCGCCAGCGGCCATACGCTCGAGCAGGCCCGCGATTACGGCGTCATCGGCTGCGTCGAGCCGGGCAGCAACGGCCGTTTCTACGGACATTCCGGCGCCATCCTGTTGAACCTGCCTTCGGCGCTGGAGCTGGCGCTGTTCAACGGCCGCCACCGCCACTTCGGCATGGACGCCCAGATCAGCCCGGAGAGCGGCAACCCGCTCACCTTTGGCTCCTTCGCCCAGTTCAAGGAAGCCTTCCGCAAGCAGTTGTCCTGGGTGATGGACCAGGCGGTCGCCCTCAACGAGTTGTTCGGCCGCATCCACCAGCAGGTCTATCCGACGCCGATCCTCTCGGCCCTGTTCGAGGGGCCGATGGAAAAGGGCCAGGACGTGATCGACGGCGGGGCCGCGCTTAATTCCTCCGGCATCGCCATCATCGGCCTGGCCGACGTCGCCGATTCGCTGACCGCGCTGGAAACGTTGATCTACCGCGAGGGCCGCATCGACTTCGCCGGCTTCCTCGACGCCCTCCGCAAGAACTACGAGGGCTACGACTGGCTGCTCACCCGCCTCCGCGATCCGCACCGCACGCCGCGGTTCGGCAACGACGATTCCCAGGCCGACGCCAACGCCGTCTGGCTGGTCGAGACGATCGAGGAGTCCCTCCGGGGCAAGGTGAACTACCGCGGCGGCAACTACCGCCCCGGCTATTGGACGATGACCAACCACGCCGGCTTCGGCCGGCTGTTAGGCGCCACTCCCAACGGCCGCAAGGCCGGCGAGAATTTCTCCAGCGGCATCACCCCCAACTCCGGCGTTACCCCGTTCCTCACCAGCGCCCTGCGCTCGGTGGCCAAGCTGCCGCCCGAATGCCTCGCCAACGGCATCGCCCTCAACCTCAAGTTCACTCCCGATGACGGCGACCGCGGCCGGATGATCGATAACTTCACCGCCGCCGTCAGAGGTTACTTCGATGCCGACGGCGACCGCTCCGGCGGCGGCATGGAGATCCAGTTCAACGTCACTTCCCACCGCGATTTCGTCGAGGCCGTCAACGATCCCAGCCGTTACGACCAATTGCTGGTGCGCGTCTCCGGCTATACCGCTTACTTCAAGGACCTGAATCCCGAGATGCAGAAGGAGATCATCGACCGCACGGAGTATCGCCTCTCCAGCGGCGAGGCCGTGCTCTACGAGACCTTCCCGCTGGCGAAAGGAGCCGCTCATGGCTAATGCATTCACCAGGACCACGCTGCGTCTGGTCTCGCCCGCCCTTCCCGGCCGCGCCCAGGACTGGCTGGTACGATCCCTCTCCCAGCCGCTGGCGCAGCAGTTCTACGGCCAGATCACCGACCAGTTCCTGGAACTGCTGCTCCGAGGCATGGATCTCGCCTTCGCCCTCTCGCGTGACTACCGGCGCAACATCGAGGGCTTCCGCGCCACCTATGTCTGGAAGACACGGGACGGCAGCCTGGCCTGCTCGGCTGTCTTCCATGACGGGAACATGACCGTTGACACCCAAGCCAGACCGAACCCGGACGTGCTGATCACTTTTAAGGACGCCCGCGCGCTCTGGGCCTTCCTGCTGTCCGAGGACCAGGATGCGCTGGACTCGATCCTGGCCAACACCGTCGAGGTGGAGGGCAATCTCAACTACATCTACAAGTACGGCTTCCTGGCCCGGGACCTGTCCAAACGGCTGGGCGTGCTGTGATCCGCCGCCCGCTCATCGTCGATGTGCGGCGCGGCAGCCTCGAAGACGGCCCCGGCATCCGCACGGTGGTGTTCTTCAAGGGCTGCCCGCTGCGGTGCATCT
This sequence comes from Acidobacteriota bacterium, assembly GCA_038060875.1. Lineage (GTDB taxonomy): Bacteria > Acidobacteriota > Terriglobia > Bryobacterales > Bryobacteraceae > JBBTDS01. The sequence continues at coordinate 3,989 of JBBTDS010000136.1, forward strand.
TCTGCCACAATCCCGAGACCCAGCAGCCGGCGCCTGAAATCGCCTTCGCCGAGGAGCACTGCATCCGCTGCGGCGCCTGCGTGCGGGCCTGCCCGCGCGCGGCCATCGACCTGGACGCGCCCGCGCGCATCGACCGTGCGCGCTGCGACCGTTGCGGCCTCTGCGTGCCCGCCTGCCCCGGCCCCGCCCTGCGCTTGATCGGCAAGTACTGGCCGGTCGATGAGCTGGCCGAGCTGCTCCTGCGCGACGCCCCCTTCTATCGCCACTCCGGCGGCGGGGTGACGTTGTCGGGCGGCGAGTGCACGATGTTTCCGGATTACCTCCGCTCCCTGTTGCGCGTCCTCAAGCGGCGCGGCGTCCACGTCGCCTTGGAAACCTCCGGCCATTTCGACTGGGATGCGTTCGCCTCCATGATCCTCCCCTGGCTGGACCTGATCCTGTTCGACGTGAAGATCATCGACCGCCGGCAGAGCATGCGCCATCTCGGACGCTCGAATGACCGCATTCTGGAGAACCTGCGCCGGCTGCTGGCGCAAGGCTCGGTGGAGGTCCGCCCCCGCATTCCGCTCATCCCCGGTCTCACCGATAGCCGCGAGAACCTGGCCGCCATCGTCGATCACCTGCGCCGCCTCGGCGCGGCCGACGTCTCGCTCGTGCCTTACAGCCCGCTCGGCCTCCCGATGTATACCCGTCTGGGCAAGTCCGCCCCCGCCGTGCCGGCGAGTTTCACCCCACTCGAGCAGGAGCGCCGGCTCGTGGCCATGTTCCGCGACCTAATTCGGTGACAGGCTACGCTTTCACTAATTTCATCTCCCGCGGCCCGCACCTAATTGGTGAAAGCGTAGCCTGTCACCGAAATTATTTCGGTATCATCGTGGGTTGGCCGGTGCCAGACCCTACCTGATCGGCATCGCCGGCCCTTCCTGCGCCGGCAAGAGCGAGCTCGCGCGCCGTCTCGCCGCCCTTCTGCGCGCGCAGATCCTCGCGCTCGACTCCTACTACGTAGACCTGGCCCACTTGCCCTTCGAGGAGCGGTGCCTGACTAACTTCGACGAGCCCGCCGCTCTCGACCACGAGCTTCTGTTCGGCCAGGTGGCCCTGCTGGCAGCCGGCGTCGAAGTCGAAAAACCCGTTTACGACTTCACCCGCCACATCCGCACCGCCGCCACCGGGCGGCTGGCGCCGGGCGAGTTCCTCATCATCGAAGGCCTGTTCACGCTGTACTGGGAAGGCCTCCGGGCCCTGTTCGCCACCAAGGTGTTCGTCGCCGCCCCCGACGAGATCTGCTTCGAGCGGCGCCGCGAGCGCGACGTGCGCGAGCGCGCCCGCACGCCGGAGTCCATCCTGGAGCAGTACACCCGCACTGTCCGCCCGATGGCCGCGCGCTACATTCTCCCCACGCGCGAGTTCGCCGACCTGGTGGTCAGCGGGATCGACCCGCTCGAGCGCTCGCTGGCCGCGGTGCTGGCCCACATCGAAAGCCGCCGCCGATGAGCGTCTTCGCCAGGTACGTGCTCTACCAGGTCCCCGGTTGGGCCCTTTCCGTCATCGTTCTCGCCGTCCTGCGCCGATGGCTGGGCCTCCCGCTCTGGGCGGTCTTCGTGTTGCTCGCGGCGTACGTCGCCAAGGATCTCGTGCTTTATCCCTTTCTGCGCCGGGCTTACGAATCCGGGCCAACGGGCGCGGCCCAGTTGATCGGCGAGGTTGGCACGGCCACCGAGGCGCTCCATCCCACGGGCTACATCCGCGTCCGCGGCGAGCTGTGGCGCGCCAAACTCGCGCCCGGCGCGGACGCTGTCCCCGCCGGCGGGCGCGTGAGGGTGCAGTCGGTTCGCGGAATGACGCTGACGGTGGCCAGCGACACGCCTCCGGATGTCGCATAATAGAAGCAAGGAGGCAACGATGAGACTGTTGGTCCCGCTGGCCTTGAGCGGAGCGGCGTGGCTCTGGGCCGCCGATGCGGATATCGAGCGCATCACCCGCGCTACCGAGGTCTTCCAGGAGATCATGGACACGCCCGACAAGGGCATCCCCCAGGAGCTGCTCAACAAGGCGCACTGCGTGGTGGTCATCCCCGGCATGAAGAAGGGCGCCTTCATCGTCGGCGCTAAGTACGGCCGCGGCTTCTTCTCCTGCCGTGCTTCCGGCGGGGTGGGCTGGACCGGCCCGGCCGCCGTCCGCATCGAGGGTGGCAGCTTCGGGCTTCAGCTCGGCGGCTCGGAAACCGATGTCATTATGCTGGTAATGAACCAACGCGGGGTGGACCGGCTGCTGTCCAGCAAGTTCACTCTCGGCGGCGCCGCCGAAGTGGCTGCCGGTCCGGTAGGTCGCGATGCCACCGCCCAGACCGACGCCTTCATGACCGCGGAGATTCTCTCCTGGTCGCGCTCCCGCGGCCTGTTTGCCGGTCTCTCCCTCCACGGCGCCACCCTGCGCCAGGACCTGGACACCAACGCCAAGCTCTACCGCAAGCGTCTCCAGAACCGCGAGATCATCCAGGGCAACCTGCCCGCCCCGGAAGCGGCCAAGCCGTTCACTGCGGTCCTGAATAAGCACTCCAGCCGCAAGAGCTGAGCGCGCCGCAGTGGGATAAGTCTCCCGACCTGTCGCTCCCCTCACGCGTACATGTACCGCCGCGTCCAGCGCCTGGCCTGTGGGTTGGACCGCTTCGCCAGCAACACCTGGTGCACCTCGGTCCAGCTCGCCTCGAAATTCAGGGCTGACACCGCCAGGTACAGGACCCACGCGCGGTGAACCGCACGCCCCACGAGCTTCCGGCAGGCGTCCTCGTGCGCCCTCAGCCGCTCCACCCAGGCGCGGCAGGTCCGCGCGTAGTGCGGGCGTAAGTTCTCGACATCCACGACCTCGAAGCCCGCCTCCTCCGCTTCCCGGACCACTTCGCTCAGGTGCGGCAGATCTACGCCGGGAAACACCTTCCGCTGGCAGAACACCCAGTCCGCGCCGGGCTTGACGGTCTCGGGCCGCACAATGCCGTGATTGAGGAACAGCCCGTCCGGCGCGAGCAGCGCGTGGACCTTGGCGAAATACCCGCCCAGCCGGCGCACGCCTACGTGCTCGAACATCCCCACCGACGCGATCTTGGCGAAGCTGCCGCCCAGATCGCGGTAGTCGGCCAACACCACCGACGCGCGGCCCCCGAGGCCGCGCTCGCCGAGCATCCGCCCCGCGGTCTCGAACTGGCGCCGGCTCAGCGTGCAGCCCGTCGCCTGCGCGCCGTAGCGCTCGGCCGCGTGCGCCACCAGGGCCCCGAATCCGCAGCCGACGTCGAGAAAACGCTCGCCGGAGCGCAGGTCGAGTTTGCGGCAGATGAGGTCGAGCTTGGCCGCCTGCGCCTGGTCCAGTGTCATCCCCGGCTGCTCGAAATAGGCGCAGGAATACACCAGCCGTTCGTCGAGGAACTGGCGGTAGAACTCGGGGTCGTGATCGTAGTGGAACTCGATGTTCGCGCGCGCCCGCGCCCGGCTCTGGTACCAGGCCTCCGGCCGCAGCCGCCACAGCCGCGCCAGCGCCGTATGCAACCAGTGCCGCGGCCCGCGACGCGGCTTCGCTGTCAGCTCGCCGAGCGCCGCGAACAGGTCCCCCTCTATGTCGATGCGTCCGTCCAGAAAGGCGAGCGCAGCCGAGTACACGTCCCCGCTCGCCAGCAGCCGCTCTACCTTCGGGCCCGCCGTGCGCACCGTGAAGCCCGACGGAGATGCCCGCGTCGCCATCTTGACCGCCTCCCCACCCAATCTCAAACTACACCGCCCGCCCGCGCCGGACAAGCCCGCCGCCGGATCGACGTCACGCTGGCGGCTGACACGATCCGGATGATCGATCGCATCGCCGAGAAGGGTGATCGCAGCCGTTCCATGGAGGCGGCCGTAAAGCACTACGTGGACACCGTAGGCCGCCGCAACCTTCGCCGGCTCCTGATCGAAGGTGGGCGCCGGCGGGCCGAGCGAGATCTCGCGATCGCTGAAGAGTGGTTTCCACTGGACGAAGAAGCATGGCAGCGCCACGGTCGGTAGGGCCCGTCCGCCGCGGCCAGGTCTAGCTGGTATCGTTCGATCCGGCGATGGGATCGGAAATCCAGAAAACGCGGCCTGCGCTGGTGATCCAGAACGACTATTCTAACCGCGCGAGCCCCGTCTTCCCGCGGATCCCCCATCGCTTGAATCTGCTGCGCGGCCAACTCCAGGTGCGCCCGGATCTTCCCCTACCGCCGGAAGGTCTCTCGACTCGCCTGTGCTCGGATCTTCGTCCCATCCTGCGTGACCCGCTTCATCCGGATCAAATCCATCGCGCTCAGCACACCCAACACCTCTTGGAACAACTCATCCAAAGCCGCCCCATGTCCCACCCGGAAATCCGACAGCGTGTGGTGATTGATCCTCTCCATCCCGGTCAGCCATTGAAGCGCCGGCTGGTAGTCGCACCGCCGCGACACCTCCCGGGCCGAGGAAATCCCTTCGCTGTAGGCGCAGATCCACACGCTGATCAGCAGGCGCGGGTGCAGAGTCGCTTGTCCGGCCACCCCCTCGACCGCGCCAATACCGGCATAGAATCGGCTCAGGTCCAGTTGGCCCACGAACTCCCAGATGGCCCGCACCGGGTGGGTGGCCGAGACCAGCTTCTCCACATCCACAACCCGCCACTGTAGCTGCGCCCGGTTGATCGGCTGAAGCCGCGCTGGAGCTGCTTCTCGGTGGCCAGCGTGGCCACGAGCCTGGGCGTGCCGGCGGCGAAATCGAGGAAGTGGAGCGCGTGGCCGCCGGCGCCGGCGATGGTCCCTTCGGCCGTCTGTGTCGGCGCCTCTTCTCCCGTCACCGGCTCGGTCAGCTTGGCCAACCCGAAGTCGAGGACTTTCACCAAGCCGGTTTCCGTGACCATCACGTTGCCCGGCTTCAGGTCCCGGTGGACGATCCCGGCCGCGTGCGCCGCCGCAAGCGCGTCGCCGACCTGAACGGCGTACTTCAGCGCCGAGGCGGCCTTGGCCTCCTGCACAAACCGCCGCTTGCGCTCGGGGTCAGCCACCGTCTCGGGGCGCAACACCCTGAGGGCCACGAAACGGTCCAGGCGCGTGCCACGGGCCTCGTAGACCAAGCCCATGCCGCCGGTGCGCGCAGCGCGCAGCCGCGGCGGGTAGCCGCTCGCGGCGCCTCCCCAGTCAGGCCTCAGCCTTCAGCGCCTTCAGCCGCCTCATGACGTCGTTGGCGCCCCGGCCGAAGTAGTCGTGCAAGGTCAGGTACTCGGCGTAGAGCTTCTGGTAGAGGACATGGGCGGCCGGGTCGGGCGTGTAGGCGCGCGGCTGCAAGCCGGCCATGGCTGAGGCGGCCGCCGCGATGTCCTTGAAGGCGCCCGCCGCCACCGCTCCGTGCATGGCCGCGCCCAGTCCCGAAGCCTGGAGCGAGCGGGGCAAGTGGATGGTCCGGTTGGTCACGTCCGAGAAGATCTGCATCACCAGCGGGCTTTTCTCGGGCAGGCCGCCGCAGGCCACAAGCTGGCCAATGGAGATGCCCTCTTTCTCGAAAGCCCGGATCACCGTTAAGGTCCCGAAGGAGGTGGCTTCGATCAGCGCGCGGTAGACGTCCTCGGGCTGGGTGGCCAGGGTGGCGCCGACCACGAGGCCGGTGAGGTCGGCATCCATCAGCACCGAGCGGTTGCCGTTCCACCAGTCCAGGGCCACCAGGCCGCTCTGGCCGGGCCGCAGGGCCGCGGCCTTGGCCGTCACCTCCTCCGGGTTTACGCCAAAGGCGCGGAAGAACCACGCGTAGATGTCGCCGACGGCCGCCTGGCCCGCTTCGTAGCCCCAGTAGCCGGGCACGATGCCGTCCTCGACCACGCCGGCCACGCCCTCGACGAACCGGCGCTCCTCGCTCATGAGCATGTGGCAGAGCGAGGTGCCCATGATCATGACCAGGGCGCCCGGCTTGACCACGCCGCAGGCGGGCACGGCCACGTGCGCGTCGATGTTGCCGACCGCGACCGGCGTGCCTGCCCGCAGGCCGGTCAATTGCGCCATCGCCTCCGTCAGGCCGCCGGCCGAGGAGCCGAGCGGGTAGAAGTCGGTGGCCAGCTTCTCTTCGACGACGTTTTCGAGGCGCGGGTCCAGCGCGCGGAAGAAATCCTTCGCGGGGAAGCCCCGGCCCTTGATCCACATGCCCTTGTAGCCGCCGCAGCACTCGTTGCGGCGCTCGCGGCCGGTCAGTTGCCAGACGATCCAGTCGGCGCCCTCCAGTATGCGCTCGGCGGCGAGGTAGATCTCCGGCGCCTCATCGACGATCTGAAGCACCTTGGAGAAGAACCACTCCGAGGAGTAGCGGCCATTGTAAACGCGCAGCACCTCCTCGTTGCGCTCGCGCCCGATTTCATTGATGCGGGTGGCCTCGGGCTGAGCGGCGTGGTGCTTCCACAGCTTCACCCAGGCGTGGGGCTGGGAGGAGAACCGCGGCAGGGTGCACAGCGGAGTTCCGTCGCGGAGAGTGGGCAGGATGGTGCAGGAGGTGAAGTCGGCGCCGATGCCCACGACCTGCTCGGGCCGGATGCCGGCGTCGCGCAGCACTTTCGGCACGCCGGCGCGCAGCACCTCGAAGTAGTCGCGCGGGTCCTGGAGCGCCCAGTCCTCGCCGAGCGGCGTGCCGTCCGGCAGGCGCTGGTCGAGCACGCCGTGCGGATAGGGCACCAGCGCCCAGGCGGCCTCCTCTCCGTCTTCCAGGCGCGCCAGCATGACGCGGCCGGATTCAGTTCCGAAGTCTATTCCGATAGCGAATTGGTCTTTCATGCGCGCCGGGCCCCAGTCAGCCCTTCGCCAGTATCCGCCGCGCCAGGTCGGCGTTCTCCTTCACCTGGTCGGAGAAGCGCGGGTACATGCCGACGATAACGCCGTCTTGCGCCTTGATACTGTCGAAGACGAACCGGAAGGCCTGCTCGACCTGCTTGGGCGAATCCGTCAGCCGCCCGGCGGCGAGGATCTTGAAGGCGAGGCAGGTCTTCTTCGTCTGGCGGACGGCGCGGCACATCCGCGACGGGTCCTGGGGAATGTAGACCTCGCCCAGCGGCCTTTGGCCCAGCACGCTCACGATCTCATCCTCGGTGCGCGTCAGACGGTACACGCAGGTCATGAAGAAGTCGATGTCCCACCCCCGCGACTCCACCTCCTCGACCACGAGCGGGTTGTGAGTGGAGAGGCCCACCATGACGCCGCTGTCGCGCACCGCCTTCAGAAACTCCTGGATCTTCGCCTGCTCGCCCGCCCGCCAGCGCCGGTCAGTGGTGCCGCCGTGGTGCACAATGCCGATGGGGTTCGACCTGGCGATCTTCGGGATCAGCGAGAGGTCTTCTTCGATGCGGCGCGAGCTGAGCAGCATCCACTGGATCTTGCCGCCTTCGGCGCGGTAGCGCTCGATGTCGCTGAGCCCGCGCCCGCCGTCGGAGAGCTGCCAAGTGTTGATGCCGTTCTCCTCGCAGGCCCGCAGCGTCTTGAAGATGTTCTCCGGCGTGGACCATTCCAGCATGTGCTGGCTGAACAGCCGGTTGAAGTGCGAGTAGCCGTAGAACGGATTGGCGCCCAGGACCAACCGTGTGACCTGGTGCTTGCCCAGCGGGACCGTGGGCAGCAGCGGCGCGGCTGCGGCCGGCGCGGCAGCCAGGGCCGCGGAAGACTGAAGAAAACGGCGGCGAGTGGTGGACATGAGGACTATTCTACCTGCGTTCGTAGCGGCCCATGTACTGGGCCTCCTCCAGGACGTGCCCGCGCAGGGCGCGGTCAAGCTCGGCGCGACGGGCGCCCTCGGGCAGCTTGAGCGAGGCCGCGTCGAGCGCGAACAGCTTGAAGAAGTAGCGGTGCGGGCCGTGGCCGCGCGGCGGACAGGGGCCGCCGTAGCCGCGCTTGCCGAAGTCGTTGGCGCCGCTCAGGCCCGCCTGGCCAGGCTTGAAGCCCTGGGCCAGCGAATGCACGCCGGCGGGGATGTCGTACAGCAGCCAGTGGTTCCAGGTGCCCACCGGCGCATCGGGGTCATCGACGATCAGCGCGAAGCCCTGCGCGCCGGCCGGCTCGCCGCTCCATTCCAGAGCGGGCGACAGATCGGCGCCGTCGCAGGTGTGCAGCTTCGGAATCGCGGCTCCCTCCGCGAAGGCGCTGATGATGAGTTTCAGTGCCATGCCAACCTCCTATTTCGGTGACAGGCTACACAACCTCGAAATTCGCCCGAAGCGCCTTTTCCAGCGCCTCGACGAAGAAATGCTCGCCCCACATGACGGACTCGTTCACGCCCAGTTTCTTGTGGATGTGATAAACGCCGCCTTTGAGGATGCCCTCCCAGGCGGGGTCGGACTTAGCGAGGTGTTTCGAACATAGCGTTCGGAGAATATGCCGCGCGGTCGCGTCGTAGAAGCGCCCTTTCACCGGGTCGGCCGAGAGCCCGGCCAACTGGAGCAGGCCGGAAGCGGCAATCGCGGCGGCCGAAGTATCCAACAGCGCGCGGCTCTCTTCAGGCGCGTCGTAATCCCAGGGCGGCACGCCGTCGGCGGGTGTGTGCGCGATGTAGAAATCGGCGCAGGCCTCGGCGGTTCCGAGGAACCGCGGGTCCCGCGTGTATGCGTAGGAAGTGCCGAAGCCGTAAAGCGACCAGGCCAGCCCACGCGACCAGCAGGAATCGCCGCGCCAGCCCTGATGCGTGCTCTGCCGGAGGAATTCGCCGGTCTCCAGGTCGAACAGACCCTCATGCGCGGTCGAGCCGTCGCCGCGCACCAGCACGCGCCGCGAGGCGAGGCAGTGTCGCATGGCGATATCCTTGAGCTTCTCGTCGCCGGTCTCGCGCGCCGCGTGGAAGATGATGCCGACGTTCATCATGATGTCGATGAACAGCGATTCGTCGGCGACGAAGGAGCGCAGGTACTCGCCCTTCGGCTTGAAGCGCAGCGACATGGTGCGCCCGGCCTGGATGAGCGCGTCGTTGAGCGCGCGCTCGCCGGTGAGCTGGCGCCAGCGGTGGTAAGTGGACATGAAGATGAAGCCGAGGTCGTGGACGTCGCGGTCGAACTGGCGCGGCTCGAGCGGCCGCGAGTAGTGGATGGCGGCGTCGCGCCAGTAAGCAGCCTCGGGACTGCCGGGCTGGGCGCGGGTGTGGAAGATCCACATCATGCCGGGCAGGAAGCCGTCGCACCAGTGGGTCCAGGCGGGCAGGTCGTGCTTCCAGCGCCCCTGGTGGGTGTACATCGGGTAGAAGTCCGGGTAGCGCTCGATGAGCCGCCGCACCTGGCGGCCAGCAAAGTCGAGGGCGTCTTCAAAAAGGCTCCGGTCGGTCTCGCTGGCCGATAGGATCACGAGACCTATGCTACCATCCCACTATGCCCGCTAAAATCACGATCATCAACAACGGGCCGGTGAAGGTGGAGGGTGACTTCGCGCTGGCGGATGTAGAGGGGAAGGAGTTCGGACTCGGTGCACGGCCGGCCATCTTCTTGTGCCGCTGCGGCCATTCCCAGAACAAGCCGTTCTGCGATGGCAGCCACAAGACGAGCGGCTTCCAGCACGAGGCGAAGGCGCGCGACCTGGCATAGGCCGGCGGCGGCCCGCCCGCCCCAGACCACCCGTCAGCTCTGGCGGTTTACCGTGGGAAGCACCGTCAACGGACCTGTCGCTGTCAACTCGACGGCATATCGTGGGGTGAACGTCTGGTGCGTGATCCTTGTTCCCCGGATGCGATCAACCCCATAAGAGCGGTGCTGCTGATTCTGCGAACGCACGGCGTGCAGGACGACGTTACCCTCCTGGGTCCGGCGCAGTGAATAGGGTTCGATGGTTCGTGTACCCGGCGTCCCGCGCTCACCTACATAGTCCAGGTCGACGCACAGCCGGATTGCTGCCGCAAATCGAATCACTTCGATGAACGGGGTGCTTCGGCCAGGCGCCCTTAAGGCCCCGACGGGTATGTGCAGCACCTCGTCGCCCGCGGCCAGTGGATACGGGGCGACAGCAACTGGGAAAACGGTACCGACAAGCCATCCGAAGAACTCAGGTAGCGCTTCCCAGAAAGACTCCACTGGCGGCAACGAAGGAAGCTGATGTCTCAGCATGTTCGCCCACTCCGCGACGAGTTCGTCGCGGAACGCCGCTAATGATTCGAAGCTTGGGAAGCCGACGTTCTTGAACGTGCATTTCTGCCGGACCACGTCCCGAACCACCGCGGCGGCCGCGTGGAACTCGCCGTTGCGGAAGAGGTTGATCACATCATAAAGGTCACGCGGTCTGGACCGCTCACCGAGAGCACGGATTTTTTCACCGAACATTTCTTCAAAGGCGTAACAACGCGCGGTTATACCATTCTCGGGCGCGTCCAAATACGCATGCGCCACCGGACGCTCTACCACTGGCAATACCAGGATTTCGTCTGCGGTGAGGTCAAGCTTGACGCGCGGCAGGTCTCCGCCGCGCGGCGCGATCGGCCCTCGATAGCTGATTCGCCCCTCACAACACTTGCCGCCGCGCTTGTTGTCATAAACGTCGAATCGCCGCTGGTCAGCCGGTAGTTCGAGACCTGTTGTTTCGTACTTGACAGTGCGGAGATCTGAGTTCGGGCGGATCATGCCACCATGCTGGTTC
>JBBTDS010000137.1:0-17401 GCA_038060875.1 Acidobacteriota bacterium
GCGGATTGCGGAACCCAAGGCTACCTGATAGGCTGGAACCCCGTACTCTCAAGTGCTATGCTCAGAGGATGATCAAGCGAATTCTTCTGGCCGGCCTGTTGGGCGGCGCGGCCATGTTCCTGGCCAGCACCATCACTCACGTGGTGCTGCCGCTGGGCGAGGTGGGCATCCAGTCGCTGCCGAACGAAGAGGCGGTGGTCCCCGTGCTGCGCGATAACATTCGCGAGTGCGGCCTGTATTTCTTTCCGGGGATGCCGTCCAGCGACGCGCCCGAGCAACAGAAGAAATGGGAAGATCGCTACCGCGCCGGTCCCACTGGCATCCTGGTCTATCACCCGCGGGGAAGCGAGCCGCTGGACCCGGTCCAGCTCGTCACCGAGCTCGCCAGCAACATACTGCTGGCTCTCGTGGTGGGCTGGCTGCTCTCGCGGGCGACACTGGCGAGCTTTGGCGCGCGCCTGCTTTTCGTGACCTCGATTGGGTTAGTGGTCGGGCTGGCGGTCCCGGTCTCTTATTGGAACTGGTACGGCTTCCCCGGCGCCTATACGCTGGCCGAGATGGCCCAAGAGGTCATCGGCTTTGGCGCCGCCGGGCTGATCTTGGCCTGGCGGATAAAGCCCTGAGCGGCTACCCGCCGCGGCTGCGCGCTGCGCGCACCGGCGCTGCGTCACCGGCCGCAGCAAACGGTCATGCCGTTTGCCGCGGAGCGTTCTCTCAGCCGGCCGGCGACCAGTTTCGCCGCTCGATGATGGTCGGCGGCTCGTAGGTCCAGCCCTCGCGCAGGCGTTTCTCTTCCCGGCGGCTGGCCCAGAGCAGCACCGGTCCGAGCAGCCTCGCGCTGGCCTTCGAGAGGACGCCAAACTCGCGCTCGATCTCGCGGCGCAGGGCGCTGACCTGCGCGGCGATGGCCTCGTTGGTCGCCTTGAGCTGGTGTTCCATCGCCCACAACAGCGCCGTGTAGGCGCCCTTAAGCTTTTCGGCGTCATACTGGAAGCGCTGCCGCACGCGCGAGTCGCAGTGGTTCTTGTAACGCTGCCAGCCCTGGAGCATGGTCCGGCAGATGCGGTACAAGCTCGGCCCGTTCAATTCCAGGTCGCGCAGAAAAGCCCCATCCAGCAGGCGCTTGGAGTCCTCCCGCGAGATCGCCTCGTGCTGGAAGTTGAACTTGAACTGGCCGTGGATATCGGCCAGGTCCACCTCCGATAGCAAGCGGCCTTCCTGCTCCATCTGCTGGTACAAGGGGGTGCCGGGCACTGGGGTGTACAGCATGAACTGGTGAAAGTCGGCCTGGTGGGCCACCGCGTGCTCGATCTCCTCGCCGATATTCTCCGGCGTGTGGTGCTCCAGGCCGACGATGGTGGAGCCGAGCAGCTTGATGCCGTGCGAGCGCAACTGGCGAGCCAGCGCGAGCGTGTCAATCCCCTGGAGCTTGCCGTAGCTCGATCGCGGGGACTCCAGTCCCAGCCAGATCCAGGAGACGCCGAGGTCCACCAGCTCCTCGATGGCGTACTTCTGAATCGCGTTGGCCGAGGAGAACACGTACAGTTCCCAGCTCTTGTTCTCGCGCTTCATCAGCTCGAGCAGCTCCATGGCCCGCTTGCGATAGAGCAGGAAGTTCTCGTCCATCATGAAGAACGAATGCACTCCCAGGGCCTGCTCGGTCTGGCGCATCACCTCGAACAGATCGCTGCCGCTCTCGAAGAAATTGACGACCTTGCCCTTGCCGCCGAAGAAGGCCGAAGTGGTGCAGAAATTGCAGCCGATGGGGCAGCCTACCGAAGGGATGATGGTGGCGGCGGTTGATCCTCTGCCGGCGCGGGAGGAGATCCCCAGCGCGCGCGCCCCGAAGGCGGAAACCAGGTGCGGATGGCGAATCGGGGCCTCGGGGTCCTCTCCCAGGTACCGCCGCATCCAGGAGACGCCCTCGCCCTGCACAACGTGGTCGGCGCCGCTGGCTTCTTTCAGGCCCGGGAGCGCGGTCACGTGCCCGCCCACCACGATCACCGAATGCGGCGACAAGGCGCGAGCCATCCGGCACATCTCGATTACCTTGCCGGCGTTGACGATGATCCCGGAGATGCCGACCACATCGTAGCGGTAGCGGCCGAGCTCGCGGGCGAACTCCTCGCGGGTGGGGAAATCGAGCACCGTGCAGGGCGCCGAGATGTTCTCCTGGATGAACATGATGCCCCAGGAGCGGTGGAACATGCGCAGCGAAAACGCCCCCTGCGCCCGCGTGACCTGGTTGTGGTACAGCTCCATCGGGTTGATGGCCCGGCTGCCGAATTCATCGTCCTGCGCATAAGGGCCGAACACCGACGTGAGCAGCACCTTCGTACGCGAGCCGTTGGGAGCGGAATGAGTCATCAGCTACAACCCAGAATGGGAATCTTGATCATATCAGGTGCCGCGCGGCCGCGCCAGTGTGCTACCATCGCGTGGCTTGACCAACCAGGAGGGATAACGAAATGGACGAGGTGGGGAAACTCCCTGTTTTGCATGTCGAGGCCGGCTCAATTCCCGAAGCCTGCTACGACGCCCTCAAGGCGGTCCACTTTGGCGGACACACCTTGCGCACCCAGTATGACCGCCGGAACCCCGACGGCACGTTCGTTGACCCGCCTGGTAAGGACGCGCGAGTCACCATCCGGATCCGCGATCCGTTCGCCCAGCCGCGCTTTCCGGCGCTCAGCTACTGCGAGCGCGGGAAGTACATCGCCGAGTTCCTGGGCGCGAAGGACCATCTCGTCGTTCCCTACCGGGAGCTCTTGCGCATGGTTCGCGAAGGGGAGGAGTTCGAGGCTACTCAGTGGCCTTACTGCTATCACCAGCGGCTCGCCGCGTACCCGCGGTCCGATGGGACGACCATGGACCAGCTCGAGCTGATCCTCGACAAGCTGGCCAGGGACCCCATCACCCGGCGCGCGGTGGCGACCACGCGAGTTCCTGAAATCGATCTCTTCATGGCCTCGGACATGCCGTGCCTGGGCGAAGTTCAGTTGCGGGCCATCGAGGACGACAAGGGGCGGCTGGTCCTGAACCTGCACGCGATGTGGCGCAGCCGGGATCTCTACAAGGCCTGGGGCGACAATCTGATCGGGATCACCAATCTCCAGGCACGGCTTGCCGCCCGCCTCGCGGTGAAGACCGGGCGCGAGGTGCTCGCCGGCCCCTACAGCGAGACGAACGGATCGCTCCACATCTATGGGCAGGACTACAAGTCGAAAGGCATGGACACGTTCTTCACTCGCTTTCCGGCTTGCGAGTCGTTTGTACTGCGGGCGCGCACAAGTGAGTTCGTATGCGAACGGGAGATCATCCCGCAGCTCGAGGACCTGCTCATGGAGACGACCTGGAGATTCCCGCCGGCCGCGGTGGATCTGATTCGCGGACTGATCGACGACTTCCGTTCCGGACGGTTCGTGCCTTGAATTGGCGGGCGGTGAGTGGTAAACTCGCTTCGATTCCTGGGGCGCAGGAGGGAATATGACAACAACTGGAGCTGCGGTAGAGGATGACATCCGCACAATCCGGGCAATGGATCGTGAATTCATGGACAACGTGGCGGCGAAGGACGCCGCGCGGGTGGCGGCAGTCTACGCAGACGACGCCTGCATTCTGATGCCGGGCCAGCCGATCATCAGGGGCAAGGCCCAAATCCTGGCTTTCTGGCAGGCCGCACTGGACGGGCCTGTACAGGCCATCACGCTCGACACCACGGACGTAGAAGTTTCCGGCGGCCTGGCGTACGGCGTGGGCAACAACACGATAATGCTCAAGCCGGCTGGGGAAACTCCACGCGAGGAAAAGGGCAAATACGTCGTTGTCTGTCGCCGCGAGCCGGCTGGCGGCTGGAAAATCGTCGTGGATTCGTACAGCAACGACGAGTGAACCGCGCGAGCCGCGGCTTTGTGTGAGACGTGGTCGCCGTTGGCACTGGTGGGCAGCGGCTGGCGCCGGATCGCAGCGGTCAGGGCCGCTTGTGGTTTGGCTCGCCAGATGCAACAACGTGGTGTTTCGGCCTACTTCGACGGAGCCGAGACGGGACCAAGTTGATTGGAGGCAAAGGACTTGGGCAAGAGCGGCTATTTGCTGGTCGGGATCGCATGCCGCCGGAGCCATTCCTCGAGTTCCCTGTAATACCCACTCTGAGGACGCGCCAGCGCGGACTCCAAAGCTGCGCGATCGCGCAGCCCCGGCGAGCCACCGAACAGCACAAGCAAGCGCGCATGTGCCGCGATGGCCTCCTCAGTGCTCGGGTAGCGAGTCACTGGGCGAGGCGGCGCAGAAGCTCCGGATGTTCGCCCATGAACTCACTGACGGCCACGAGGAAGGGGCTGGCCGGAGAGCCTGTCCTCCGCTTCAGAAAATCGATAAACTCCCGGACCGCAGCCTGCTCCTCTGGCGTCAAAGCGTTCACGACTTCGGCCAAGGCCTCAGGTGGCATGTATTACTCCGCACTTGAAGTATACCCCGATCGCTGGCGGGCGCTTCCAGCCGGCGCCGGGAACTACTCCACCTCGATGACCACCAGGTGCTGGCCGCGCGGCAGCGCCAGCGTGAAGGTCTCGCCCGCGTGCACGAGGCTGGGCGGGCTGGGGACGCCGTCGATCTCCAGCCGCGCCGGCTTGCGGTCCAGCACCGCCAGCGCGCGCGAGGAGCTCTCGTAGCTGAACTCGATGCCCCGGGGCAGGCTGAGGGCGGTCTTCAGCTCGCCGTTGAAATCGAGCAGGCGGGCGTAAGTGCCGGCGCCGGCCTGTTCGACGACTTGCAGGCCGGCCGGCAGCCAAAGATGCGCCGCGTCGCGCACCGGCCACGGGCGGCCGTTCACCAGCGCCGGGCCCTGCCAGCGCAGGCCCACTCCGCGCGCCGATTCCACCGCCAGCTTCGGCCCGATCCGCTCCACGCGGCTAACCACCGCCGCCGCCGCCGGCACGAGCGGCCAGTCCGGCGGCAGGATCGAGTTCTCGAAGTAGAGCGCCACCCGCGGAAAGGCACCCGAGGCGAGGCGGACCAATTGAAACAATTCCGTGCCGGTTTGTTGTTTTGTCGGATAGACGTTCTGGTAGCGCTCGACCACGTTGATATCGATGGCCAGCTTTTTGGCATGGCGCGTGATCGGCTGGTACCGCTTCGCGATCTCCGGGTACCGCTGCGGCCCCAGGTGCCAGACGGTGGCCGGGTCCTCGATCAGGAAGGTGAAGTTGTGGCGGTCGAGCAGCGGCAGCAGGGCCGCGGCGTCGGCGCCGATCGCGTCGCGCATCCCCGTATCGAAGCGGTCGTCCACGTGGGTGAGCGCCAGGTCCAGGTCGGGCCGGCCGCGCCGCACGGCTTCGATCTCGGCGATCCACTCGGCCTGTATCCGCCGCGCCAGGCCGGCGCGGTAATCGAGGAACGCGCGCAGCCCGGCGGCGTTGCGCGCGTGATGGTTCGCCGAGGCGGGCTGGAACAGCTCCAGCGGGTCGAACCCGCGCGCCTGGCGGAACTCGCGCCGCACGTTGTCGTTCATCGGCGTGAAGCGGGCCGGGTTGGCGGCGCCTTCCAGTGATTCAAAGTAGAGCTCGGCGAGATTCACCCCGTCCCAGTCGAAGCGCTCTATCAGCCGCCGCACGCCCTGCGCGGCCGCCTGGAAGCACTCCCGGCTGGTGAGGTTCATGAGCTTGCGCCAGTCCAGGTGCGCGTCCTGAACGAGCGCCGTCTTCTCGCGCCACTCGGGGTGGTCGTTCCAGAACTTCTCGCCGACGTGCGGCAGCTCCAGCCAGGCGTAGACCAGCACGCCCTGCCGGTGACAGCTTCGGATCAGGTTCCGGAGGCGCTCGTCCCGCTGCGGGTCCGGCTCGTAGTAATGCCAGGCGGCCACGTGCAGTGCGGCGACGCCCGCGCTCCGCCACCGCTTGGCGAAATAGTCCAGGTCCACGCGGCTGCGGTAGGAGGAATCGAAAAACGCCCAGAGGCGCCGCGAGCGGAAGGGAGCGTCGAGACCTAGATCGGCCAGCGCGTGCAGGATGTAAGGGAACCGCTCGTAACCCAACCGCCCCGGCGGCGCCGCCACCCAGAGCACCGCGCCCGGTCCGCGACGAAAGCCGGCCACCAGCGGCGCCCGTTCCCAGCGCTCCCAGGCGAATACGCGCGCCTCAGCCGGCGTCTCGAACACGGGCAACTCCAGAGCGTGTTCCCAGACTATCGGCAGCGCCGGCCGGTGGACATCCTGGAGGCTGCGGACCACGATCCGCTTCTTGCCGGCGCGAAAGCCGAACTGTTCGGCCGCCGGCGACTCGCCCTCCAAGACCAAAAACGCGCCGTCCGCAAGCCGCGCAGCCCAGTCAATCCCCGAGCCGGAGCCGCCCGCGCGCACCACGAGGATCTTCGCGCCGCCCCCGCCGGCGGGGCCGAGCGGCTGGAAGCCCACCGCGCCGAAGATCTCCGGCCAGGCGCCCGGCTCTTCGTCGAGCACGTGAAAGGACGTTGGCGGCGGCTGCGCGCTCAGGGCCACCGCTAAGACAGCCGCCAGGCACCCCGGCGCGCAAATCGCGCCCTGGCCGCCGCGCCAGCGGCTAATGGGAGGCCGCATACCAGAACCCTGCCCGCACGTCGAAGAAGTTCGGCCGCCGCGGATTGCCCCGGTTCAGCGTGTGCACGCCGCGCAGCAGGTTCACCGAGAACACCAGCGCCTCGGGCATGCCCTGCCAGCGGAACCGGAAACCCGGGCCGAACTCGACGAAGTTGGCCCAGTACTGCCGCCGGAAGTCCAGGGCGGCGTTGGCGTTCCAATAAAACTGCGTGGCCAGGCCGGCCAGTGGCCGCGGCGTGTAGCCGAAGCGGTTCTGCGAGTGGATCAGGAAGTCGTCGCCGAACCGGCTCAGAAAGACGGCGTCCTTGTTGGTTTCGAAGAACCCGCCGGAGGATTCTCCTCCCAGCAGGTGGCCGAGTCCGCGGCCATAGGCCAGGCCGCCGCGGTAATCCGGCATCATGCGGCCCACGTCGGGCCGCTGGCTGGCGTAGCTGACCGCCGTGCCGGCCTCTCCCCACAGCACCACGCCGCGCCAGGGCGTGCTCACCAGGCCGACGCCGAGGATCAGCGAGCTCTCCGAGAGGTACTGGGGCAGGACACCGCCGGTGGTGCGCCGCGTGTCTCCGATGAAACGGGTCGTGAAGTAGGGCCGCAACGGCAGCCCGCGGAAGTTAACCTCGGTCTTGACCTGCCCGTAGGAGAAGACGTCGCGCCAGCGCGAGGAATAAAAAGGCATCAGCCAGGCGGATGTCCGGAAGCGCGCGAAGGCGGGGCGCAGGCCGTGGTAGGCCTTGCTGGCCTCGGCGGCCACCACCTGTTCCGGGCTGCGGCGCGCCAGGTCGAACCAGCGGATGGCCTGGCTGTCCTGGCGCAGCAGATTGTGGGTCCAGCCAAGCTTGAGCATCACCGGGAAATCGGCGGGGTCCGACTCGTGGGCAATGGTGAGGTACTTCAGCGCATCCCTGAGGTAGCCGGCCTGGTAGCTGCGCTCGCCCAGCACCTTGGCCTCGACGGTCACCTGGCGGCGCGGCGTCTCCGGCCGCCGCCGCAGTGTGCGCGGGAGGGCCAGGGCGAGGCGCACGCGGTCGGCCAGTTCCTCGTCCGGCCCCTCCAGGACGCGCTTGAGCAGCGGCGTGGCGCCGGTGAGGTCCTTGCGGTGCAGCCGCAGGAACCCGAGCTGGGCGGCCGAGAGCAGATCCTCGGGCGCCGTCTCGACGATCTGGTTGAACTCCTGCTCGGCCTCCGCACGCAGGTTCATCTCCAGCAGCAGGTAGGCCAGCTCGCGCCGCAGTTCGACGTTGCGCGGATCGAGTTCGAGGGCCTGCCGGAATTCGTACACGTAGGGGTAGCGTGGGGGCAGCAGCCCTCTCGCCTTTTCGGCCGCGTGGGGCTCGGCCCCGCGCGAGGCGGCCAGCAGCGCGGCGTGGGCCTGCTCCGCCTTGCCCATGGCCTTCCAGACCCGGCCCAGATCCACCAGCAGCGGGCGCTCTGCCGGCCGCAGGCGCCAGGCCTTGTGGAAGTGTTCGGCAGCCAGCTCCAGTTCATCACGCTCCTCGGCCAATCGTGCCAGCTCCACGTGGCTGCCGAAGTCCTCCGGGTTCAAGGCCAGCGCCTGCAACCAGCGGGCGATCCCTTCCGCGAGCGGGCGATCTACGTTCTGAAAGGCCTGCTCGGCGGTCGCTCGCGCCGCCGGCTCGCCCGTTTTGCGGATGCGATCGAAGATCCGGCGCGCCGTGGCTCGCTCGCGCGTCTCGTAACAGAGAAAGGCGTACTCCAGCGCGACATGCAGGTCGGCCGGGTCCAGCCGCATCGCCTCGGCGAACTGCTCCCGCGCCGCCTCGGCCTCGCCAATCTTGAGGTAGGTGTACGCCAGGTCCTTGCGAATCGAGGGCCGCGCCGGGGCCGCCTCAACCGCCTGGAGGAACTGCGCGACGGCGTCCTCGTAGGCGGAGACGCGCAGGGCGTCGTAGGCCCGTGCGAGCGGGGCGTAGGCGGGGTCCGGCTGCTGGGCGCATGCTGCCCAGACAGCCAGTAAGGTCCACGCCCCGCAGTGCACCATCGTTCATATAAGTAGTGGGCCGGGCGGGCAAATTCTCGCAGGCAATTATGAAGCCCGCAGCGCCTCGGCGTGGACCCTCTCACGCCCCCAAGCCGTGCCGCAGTCGGACTTCGACCTGCTCCCAGTCCTGTTCAGTCAGGCGTCCGATGACGGAAACATCAACTTGCGGAATCGTAATCAGGTACAGCCGGAAGCAGGAGCTAGCCCTCAATCCGGCCTGACGCCAGTCCGACAGGAGGTGGTCAGTCAGGCCCGGCGAGCGAGGCAACTGGGTGGTTAGGATGCCCATGATCACGTCCGGGCGTTCCCGGTGGTAGAGATCACTGGAAACGACCACACCCGGTCGGACCTTCGTGACCTTGGCGCCGGCCAGGACGGCGATCACCACATCTCCCGGCCTCAAGATTGTTCGTCCATCTCGCCCTGGTCAAGACGCTCCAGGGATCGCGCACGGTAATCCCGGAGATCCGCCTCTGACCAAGAGTCAGACCAGTCTATCTGCGTCTCCAATGCCAAAGAAGCCAAGCGTTGAGTCAACGCGATCACTTCATCGACCGTGTCTACCGGCAGACGGCGCACCGCTTCCAGCAGAACTGCCTCCTGTTGCGTCAGTTCCATCTCCGCCACCAACTATAATCTTGCCACAGAAGGACCGGCCCGGCCAGCCCTCTGGCGTTCTTTACACCCCGCATTCAGCCGCCCATCCAGACTACCAAAGGTACTTGCCGGTCTCGCCCCTTGGTGCGCCCGCTGCCAGTCGCGTTTTCGTCCCGGCGCACAGCACGTGTCAGCGTAGTCCTGCCCAGCCCGTCAATCCTCGCACGGTAAGATGGGTCCTATGCCCCCCTTTCGCGGCGTTGATTTCCTGGCCGTCGATTCGCTGTTCAGCGAGCAGGAGCTGCTGGTGCGCCGTACCGCCCGGCAGTTCGTCGAAGACCGCGTCGTCCCCGTCATCCGCGACTGTTTCCGCGAGGCGCGGTTCCCCGCCGAGCTGGCGCCGGAGCTGGCCCGCCTGGGCTTCCTGGGCGCCAACCTGGAGGGCTACGGCTGCGCCGGGATGAGCAGCGTCGAGTACGGCCTCATCATGCAGGAACTGGAGCGCGGCGACTCCGGCCTGCGCAGCTTCGTCTCGGTCCAGGGCGCGCTGGTGATGTACCCCATCCTCACCTTCGGCTCCGAGGAGCAGAAAGAGCGCTGGCTGCCCAGGCTCCAATCCGGCGTGGCCGTCGGCTGCTTCGGCCTCACCGAGCCGGATTTCGGCTCCAACCCCGCCGGCCTGCGCGCCCGGGCGCGGCGCGACGGCGGCGGCTGGCTCCTAAATGGCGAGAAAGCCTGGATCACCAACGGGAGCATCGCGGAGGTGGCCGTGGTCTGGGCGCGCACGGATGAGGGCATCCGCGGCTTCCTTGTCGAGCGCGGCGCCCCTGGTTACGCCGCTTCCGAGATCCACGGCAAATGGTCGATGCGCGCCTCGGTGACTTCGAGCCTTTCGTTCGCCGACTGCCGCATTCCGGCCGGGAACATCCTGCCCGGCGCCACCGGCCTGAAGAGCGCGCTGATGTGCCTGGACCAGGCCCGCTACGGCATCGGCTGGGGCGCGCTGGGCGCGGCCATGGAATGCTACGAGACGGCCCGCCAGTACGCCATCGACCGCAAGCAGTTTGACGGCCGCCCGATCGCCTCTCACCAGCTCGTCCAGGAGAAGCTGGCCTGGATGATCACCGAGATCACCAAGGCGCAGTTGCTCGCCCTGCACGTCGGCCGCCTCAAGGACCGGGGCAAGGCCGAACCGGCCCACCTCTCGATGCTCAAGCGCAACAACGTGGCCATCGCGCTGGAGTGCGCCCGGCTGAGCCGCGATCTGCTCGGCGCCAACGGCATCACCGACGAGTACCCGGTAATGCGCCACATGGCCAACCTGGAGACCGTCAGCACCTACGAGGGCACCGACCACATCCACGCCCTCATCATCGGCGAGCGGGTCACCGGCATCCCGGCCTACCGGTAGGATCACGCCGGCCCGCCCGGCCGCGACCCCGGCAACACCGTCGCCTGGCGCAGTTTCTCCAGCTCGCGGCGGGCGATGGCCGCCCAGGAGCTGTTGGGATCGAGCCGCAGATACACCTGCCAGTGGTGGACGGCCTGCATGGTGGCCCCGGCGCACTGGCACAGCAGGGCCAGATTGTAGTGCGCGTCGGCGTAGCGCGGGTTCAGCCGGATGGCCCGCTCATAGTGCGTCACCGCCCCGGGCCGGTCGCCCTTCTCGTCGAACAGATTGCCGAGGTTGAAGTGCGCCAGCGCGTAGGTCGGATCCACCTCGAGCGCCTTCATGTACCAGCGCTCGGCCTGCACCCAGTTGCGCCGGTGGTAGTGCACCGTGCCGAGGTTCACCATCGCCCCAGCCGAATGCGGATCCAGCGCCACCGCGCGCTCGTAGGCTTCGACGACTTCATCAAAAGGCGCGCCGGTCTGCTCCAGTTCCAGTCCTCGCTGGAACCAGAGTTCGGCCTCGCGCGCCTGCGCCGCCGGGCCACCGGCCGGCCCGCCGGTAGGAAAAGCGATCAGGCGGGCGAACTCCTCGCGATCAAAGTCCAGCAGTAGCTGCCCCGAGAGCGGCTCCATCTTGTGGCCCTCGATGACCACCGTCACCCGTCTCCCCTCCGGTACTATCTTCAGCTCCTTGAGGGGATCGCGGATGTCATTGACCTTTTGCCGCAGCGCGGCGAGGATGGAGCGGATGCGGGCCGCCGACACCCGGCTGCGGCGGAGTTTCTGGAGGGTCCTGAGCGCCAGCAGGTCGGGGAAGGTGAAGCTCTGGAGGCTGGGGACCAGGTCCTGCTTCTCCCAACTTCGCAACTGCGTCTCGCCGATGCCGAGCAGCCGTCGCACCTCCTTGCGGCTGTAAATCTGCTTGGCGGCGCCACGGAGCATCACGAGGGATTGTAGCACGGGCCGCCCCGGCCCCCCAGCCGCCGGGCGTGTTGCAAGGCGATTGCAAGTGCCCGCCGCCCGGCGCGCGTCGCTGGGGCTGGAAATGGCTTGACAAGCGGTTCCCGCCGGCCCGATACTGGTGGCTTGATGCAAACCATTTTCAGGAAAGCTCTGGGCCGCCCGCGCCGGGGACGCGCCGGCCGTGGCCTCGGCGGCCAGCCCCCCACCCTGCTGGATCTGGCCGAGGGCGAGCAGGGCATCCTGGACCGGCTGGAGCTGCCGGAAGATGTCGCCCGCCGGTTGATGGAGTTGGGATTCGTCCCGGGCCATCGCGTGGTGGCCGCGCGCAGCGCCCCCGGCGGCGACCCCCGCGTTTACCGGGTCGATGGGTCTGAGATCGCCTTGCGGCGGGATACCGCCGAGCACCTTAAGCTGCGCCCGTAGTCACTGCCTGCGATGAACGAGTGCCATGAGTGCGGTCCCTGCGCGGTAGCGGAACGGGCCGCCGGGGTCTTTGCCATCATCGGCCCCCCCAACTCCGGCAAGTCAACGCTGTTTAACCGCCTCACCGGACTGCGCCAGAAGGTGGCCAACTACCCCGGCATCACCGTCGAGCAGCGGCTCGGCCGCGCCCGCCTCGGCGACGGCCGCGAGGTCACGCTCATCGACCTGCCCGGCGTCTACAGTCTCACGCCCCGCTCCGAGGACGAGCAGGTCGCCCATGATGTTCTCACCGGGCGAATGAAAGACCTCCCGCGCCCGGACGCCGTGTTGCTCATCCTGGACGCCACCAACCTCGGCCGCCACCTGATGACGGCCGCACCCATCCTCGCTCTCGGCCTGCCCACCCTGTTGGTGCTCAACATGGCTGACGATCTCAAGAGCCGTGGTGGCGAAGTGGACGTCGAGGCGCTCTCGCATCAGCTCGGCGCTCCGGTTGTTTTGACCAGCGCCACTCGTGGCGAGGGGCTGGAGGCGGTGCTGGATTTCCTCGGCGGCGACTTCGGCCATGAGCTCCCTCACATCGACCGCGCGCTGCTCAACGACATCCCGCGCTGCCGCCAGTGGGCGGCGCACGTCGGCCACCGCGCCGCTTACCAGGCCCCGTCGCCGCCGCGGTGGACCCAGCGCCTCGACGCCGTGTTCCTGCACCCCGTGGCCGGGCCGCTCATCTTTCTCGCCGTGGTAGTGGGCGTTTTCCAGACCATCTTCTCCGGCGCCCGCCCGCTGATGGACGGCCTGCAAGCGCTCATCAACTGGTCGGGCGGCCGGGTCGCCGCCGTCTTGCCGGATTCGCCGCTGCGCTCGCTGGTGATTGACGGCGTCTGGAGCGGGGTCGGCGCCGTGGTGGTCTTCCTGCCGCAGATCCTGCTGCTGTTCCTCTTCATCGGCCTGCTGGAAGACTCCGGCTACCTGGCCCGCGCCGCGCTGATCGCCGACCGCACCATGGCCAGGGTGGGCTTGCAGGGCAAGTCGTTCATCCCGCTGGTCTCGGCCTACGCCTGCGCGGTGCCGGCCATCCTGGCCACCCGCACCATCGAGAACAAGCGCGACCGCATCGCCACCATCCTGGTCGCGCCGCTGATGACCTGCTCGGCCCGCCTGCCTGTCTACACGCTGATCATCGCCGCCTTCCTGCCGGAGCGCCCGCTGGCCGGCCCGCTGCTAGGCACGCGCGCCGCCGCGCTGCTCGGCCTGTACGCCCTCGGCTTCGCCGCCGCGGTCCTCACCGCGCGGGTGCTCAAGTCGTCGATCCTGAAGAGCGAGCGGGCCGCCTTCCTACTGGAGATGCCGCCCTATCGCTGGCCGACGCTCGCATCGCTCGGGCTGCGGCTCTTCGATCGCGCCAAGATTTTCCTGCGCCGCGCCGGCACCATCATCCTCGGCGTGGCCATCGTGCTGTGGGTGCTGGCCCATCTGCCGCTGAAGGACGGCCAGGCGCCGCCCATCGAGCAGAGCCTGGCCGGGATGCTTGGGCGCGCCGTCGAGCCGGTCATCAAGCCGCTGGGCTTCAACTGGAAAATCGGCGTCGGGCTGATCACGTCGCTGGCCGCCCGCGAGGTCATCGTGGGAACGCTCGGCACCATCTACGGCATCGAAGGCGACGCCAGCTCGGCCGGCCTCCAGCAGGCGGTGCGGCGGGACCTGACGCCGGCCGGCGCGGTGGCCCTGCTCATCTTCTTCGCCTTCGCCATGCAGTGCATGTCCACCATCGCGGTGGTGCGCCGCGAGACCGGCGGCTGGAAATGGCCGGCGGTGCAGTTCGCCTACCTGGGCGTGCTCGCTTACGTGGGGGCCTTCCTGGCCCATCAGCTTGTAGCTCGTGGCCTGTAGCCTGTAGAATGGCCTACGAGCCACAAGCTACAGGCTACAAGCCACAAGCTACGGGCCTCCCATGCGCAACGTCATCATCGTCGGCTCCGGCTGCGCCGGCAACACCGCCGCCCTTTACACCGCCCGCGCCAATCTGAAGCCCCTGGTCATCGCGGGCCACGAACCCGGCGGCCAGCTTTCCCTCACCACCCTGGTCGAGAACTTCTCTGGCTTCCCCGAGGGCATCAATGGCCCCGAGCTGGTCGAGAACATCAAGCAGCAGGCACTGAAATTCGGCGCCGAATACGTCGGCGGCTCGGCGGTCGAGGCCGACCTTTCCCGCCGCCCATTCCGCCTCAAAGTCGAGGAGGACTGGGAGGAGTGCCGCACGCTGATCATCGCCTCCGGCGCCTCGGCCCGCTGGCTCGGGTTGGAGTCGGAGCAGAAGCTCATCGGCCGCGGCGTCAGCTCCTGCGCCACCTGCGACGGCTTCTTCTTCCGCGACAAGAAAATCATGGTGGTCGGCGGCGGCGACTCGGCGATGGAGGAAGCAATCTTCCTCACCCGCTTCGGCCAGGAGGTCGCCATCGTCCACCGCCGCGACGAGTTCCGCGCTTCGAAGATCATGCTCGAACGCGCGCGGAAGAATCCCAAGATCAAGTGGATCACCAGCGCGGGGATCGACGAGGTCTTCGACGTCAGCCAGGGCGTGGTCACCGGCGTCCGCTTGCGGAACCTCAAGACCGGCGAGACCTGGGAGCAGCCGGTGGACGGCCTGTTCCTCGCCATCGGCCACATCCCCAACACCGCCGTTTTCAAGGGGCAGATCGAGCTCGACGCCGACGGCTACATCGTCTCCAAGGGCGGCGCCCGCACCAGCGTCCCCGGCGTCTTCCACGCCGGCGACGTGCAGGACCGCGTCTACCGCCAGGCCATCACCGCCGCCGCCGCCGGCTGCATGGCCGCCATCGAAGCCGAGCGCCTGCTGGAGGCGGAAGGGCACTAGTGCGACATGGCCTTCTCCAGCCAACATGCCGGCCTCGCCGCCGCCTGCGCCGCCGGCTTCGCCTTCGCCGCCAACTACACCAATCACGCGCCCCTGGTGCCGGGCCTGATGGAACAGTTCCACTTCAGCAGGGCGCTGGCGGGGTTTCTGACCACCGGCATCTTCCTCACCCACGCCGTGATGCAGATCCCCGGCGGGCACCTCGCCGACCGCTACGGCCCGCGGCGCGTGCTGATCGCCGCGCTGGCGCTCGTCTGCGCCGGCAACTTCGGTGTCGGTCTCTCCAACGCTTACTGGCAACTGCTTGCCTGGAAAGTGTTCGTCGGATTCGGCACCGGCGCCAGCTTCGTGGCCGGCGCGCGCTACGTCACCGGCCTGTATGCCGGCCCCAGGCTCCACATGGCGCAGGGGCTTTACGGAGGCTCGGTTCTGCTCGGCTCGGGATTCGTCATCTTCGCGGTGCCGCATCTGCTGGCCGCCTTCGGCTGGCGGGGGGCGTTCTTCGCCACCGCGACGGTGGCGACCGCGGCCTGGCTGGTCTGGATCGCGGCCGCCGCTCCGCTTGAAGCCGCCCGGCGTCCCGCGGTGAGTTTTCGCGGGATGTTCTCCAGCCCGCAGTTGTGGCTGCTCGGCCTGGTGCAGATGGCGTCCTTCGGGCTGGCGATTGTGGTGGGCGCCTGGATCAGCGTCCTGTTGCGCAGCGCAGTGAACGCGTCCCCGGCGCGGGCGGGACTGATCGGCTCCGGCGTGTTGCTGCTCGGCATCGTGACCCGGCCGCTGGGCGGCCTGCTCGTGCCCAGAACCGGCGTGCGGCCGTTGCTGCTCGCCAGCCTGTTGCTGAGCGCGAGCGGCTGCCTGTGGCTCGGCCTCGGCGTGCGGTCGCTCGTGCCGGCCGGCATCGCCATCACCCTGCTCGGGGTGGGTTGCGGCCTGCCCTATGCGGCCTTGTTCAACCGCGCCGCCGCCATGTTCCCCGACCGGGCCGGAGCGGCCATGGGGCTGGTGAACATGCTGGGCATCGTCATGATCCTGGCCGGCGCTCCACTGGTCGGCTGGCTGGCCGACTGGAGCGGCAGCTTCCAGGCCAGCTTCTTCGCGCTCGGCGCGTTTACGCTGTGCGCGCTGGCCGCCGCCTTCGCGATCAAGGAATCATGAACCTCACCGATCTGTTTGACCTGTCCTTCGCCGGCCGGCGCGACGACACCGCGCTGGAGTTTCGCGGCCAAACGTACACCTTCGGCGACGTGGACGCGCGCAGCAACCGCATGGCGCGGCTGCTGCTCGATCGCGGCTTCCGCGCCGGCGACCGCCTCTGCGTCTACCTGGCAAACTGCCTCGAGATGATCGACCTCTACCTGGCCTGCGTCAAGACGGGCGTGATCTTCGTCCCGATCAACATCCTTTACCGGGAGCGCGAGATCACCCACATCGTCACCGACGCCGAGCCTCGCGCGGCAGTCGCCGCGGGCGAGTTCCCGCCGCTGGTCCCGGTCTGGAACGCGCAGGAACTGGCCGCGGAGGCGGCCGAGCTGCCCGCTGAGCGCCCGGTCGCCGCGCTCGACGGCGACGCGCCGGCGGCGATCGTCTACACCTCCGGCACAACCGGCGCCTCCAAGGGGGCCGTCCTCAGCCATAACAACTTCGCCGCCAACGCGCTGAATCTCATCACCTGCTGGCAGATTTCCAGCGCCGAGCGTTTCCTGCTCGCGCTGCCGCTGTTTCACGTGCACGGCCTCGCCAACGCGCTCCACTGCTGGCTGATCACCGGGTGCCGCATGCGGCTGCTCGAACGCTTCGAGCACCAGCGGGCGGCGGCCGAGTTCCTCGACTTCCGTCCGACGCTCTTCTTCGGCGTGCCCACCATGTACGTCCGCCTGCTCGATACGCCGCCCGGCGTGGCCCGCGAGATCGGCGGCTTCATGCGCCTGTTCGTCTCCGGTTCCGCGCCGCTTTCCGCCCAGGTGCTCGAAGAGTTCCGCGCCCTGTTCGGCCACACGATTCTGGAGCGGTACGGAATGACCGAGACGCTCATGAACATCGGCAATCCCTACACGGGCGAGCGGCGTCCCGGCACGGTCGGACTCCCCCTGCCCAGCGTCTCCGTCCGCGTGCTCGATGAGGACGGAAACCCGGTGCCGGACGGGGAAACCGGCGAGCTGTACCTCCGCGGGCCCAACGTGTTTTCCGGCTACTGGCGGCGGGAAGACGCCACGCGGGCGGCTTTCCGCGGCGACTACTTCCGCACCGGCGACATGGGTGTTCGCTCGCCCGACGGCTACTACACGCTCTGCGGCCGCAAGAGCGACCTGATCATCTCGGGCGGCTTCAACATCTACCCGCGCGAAATCGAGGAGTTCTTGCAGGAACAGCCGGGCGTGGGCGAAGCGGCCGTGGTCGGAGTCCCCGACCGGTTGCGCGGCGAGGTGCCGGTGGCCTACATCGTCCCTAAGGGTCAGGTGGATGCGGCCGAACTGGAGCGCCTCTGCCGCGCCTCGCTGGCTTCGTTCAAGGTCCCGCGCGCTTTCCTCACCGTGGACAAGCTGCCGCGCACCGCGCTCGGCAAGATCCAGAAGCACCTGCT